>JBHAFS010000101.1:0-38335 GCA_041856205.1 Prevotella sp. | reverse complement strand
TGAGTTCTGCTACAAGTTCAATAGAAGATACTTTGGTGAGAGAATCTTTGATCGACTTGTTATAGCGGCTATCTCTTATAGGCCATCCTTTGAACATCGGCTATACGGCACGAAGGTTACATGCAAATGCGGATAATCATTTTTTGTTATATCTTTGTCGCAGAAACAAATTGTTGCTTGATCACGATTGAATTCATACAAACCAAAAATTTCGAATATGAAAAAAACATCTTGGGCTGTCATGGCTTTTTTGTGCTGCTTTTTACTTGAAAGTTGCAAAGAGAATTATTCAAATGGAGAGAAGGTTGGCAATCTAATTGAATTTACAAACAAAGGGGTGTTCTTTGATTCATGGGAAGGCAGACTTAACCTCACGCAGACGGGTATGAACACCAGCGGCGAACCGTTCAGCTTTTCGTTCGACAACGACCGCGACGACCAGGACTCGCTCATTAATCTCATGAAACAGGCACAGGTAGAAGGCTGGAAACTCAAAATCAAATACCATGAAGTGTGGGGCCTTAAGAATTTCTTCCACAACCGGGGTGAGACGGATTACTTCGTAGATGGTGTAACGGTGCTTGACAAAGATTTTGCCAAACCACTGAAATCCTCACAAATGCAGACCGGCGGTCGCGTTATCGATACGATATATGTGGTTATCGACAAGGCAGAACTGAAAAAACATCTGAAATAACATGTAACGATTGTTACAACTCATTCCAACCGTATTGCGTACTCAGCGCTATACCACGTTGTTCGCATCACAGGGGCACCGTGGTTTGGCCCGATGCAGAGACCACTTCGGTTGATATCAGATTCTGCTTCGACTCGAATCACACTCTACTTCGACTTGAACCACACTCTACTTCGACTCGAACCACACTCTGCTTCGAGTCGAATCACACTCTCTTTCCATTCGAAACAACGCATGCCTAAGTACCCTTGCTCCCACGGGGATAACCTACAGGGAACGCCAGAACCCAGCATCGGGAACGCCATCAGTGCCCCCCCCCCTCCCAGAGGCGATGTTTGGTACACTTTTTGCAAGGTAATGACTAAAGACAAAAGCCATCTGATACCCCTTTAAAAATAGGTTAAAAAAGTTGGAAGATTGTGTATTATTTCGTACCTTTGCACGCCATTTGTCTCGGCATGGCATGTTGAGATTCAGGTAAACACATAAGGTATTGGTTTCTAGAACGTAAAAAGAAGGTAAACAAAGCATGCGTCAACTTAAGATTCAGAAAAGCATTACGAATCGTTCCAGCGAGGCGCTGGACAAATATCTGGTAGAAATCGGTCGTGTACCGATGATCAATGTAGATGAAGAGATTGAACTGGCGCAAGCCATCAGGAAGGGAGGAAGAGAAGGCGAACGGGCCAAAGAGAAACTGGTGAAGGCCAACCTGCGCTTCGTGGTGTCGGTGGCCAAGCAATACCAGCATCAGGGTCTGGGTCTCACCGACCTCATCGACGAGGGCAACATCGGACTGGTGAAGGCAGCAGAGAAGTTTGACGAGACGCGCGGCTTCAAATTCATTTCATACGCCGTATGGTGGATTCGCCAGAGCATCCTGCAGGCTATTGCCGAGCAAAGCCGCATTGTGCGCCTGCCGCTCAACCAGGTGGGTGCCCTCTCGAAGATCAACTCCGAAATCTCTAAGTTCGAGCAAGTGAACCAGCGCCGTCCGTCGGTGCAGGAACTCTCGAACCTGACCAACATCGAGGAGGCAAAGATCGACCAGACCATCAAGGCCGACAACCACCACATGAGCATCGACGCGCCTTTCCAGGAGGACGACGACAACAGCATGGCCGACGTGCTCTCATCGGGCGATGAGACGCGTGCCGACAAGCAGGTGGACTACGAGAGCATGGCCAAGGAGCTCGACACCGTGCTGCGCAACGTGCTCAAGGAGCGCGAGATCACCATCGTGCGCGAGTGCTTTGGCATCGGATGCCACGAGAAAGGCCTCGAGGAGATTGGCGACCAGCTGGGACTCACCCGCGAACGCGTGAGACAGATACGCGAGAAGAGCATCGTGAAGCTGCGCGAGAGCGGTTATGCCAAGCTGCTCATCAAGTATCTGGGATAGTAGCGCCATCGAAGCAAGCGACAAAAAAACATAAATCAGCAAAAACTGGACGATGCTCCAAGAGTCGGCAACCCTCAGTAAGTTGCCTGTCTCTTGGGGCATTTTTCGTTGCCATACTCATTGGCGAGCATTTCGAGCAATACTTTTCACAGGCAGCCACATACTTTTCAGATAATTATTTGTAATTTTGTAGCTATTATCATATAGCATTTCATCATGGAAGATAGATATATCGAGGTGAAGGGCGCACGGGTGAACAACCTCAAAGACGTGAGCCTGAAAATACCCCGCAACAAGTTTATAGTGATGGCCGGCGTGTCGGGTTCGGGCAAGTCGTCGCTGGCCTTCGACACCCTCTATGCCGAAGGGCAGCGCCGCTATGTGGAAAGCCTGTCGAGCTACGCCCGGCAGTTTCTGGGTCGCATGAGCAAACCCGAGTGCGACTTCATCAAAGGACTTCCCCCAGCTATTGCCATCGAGCAGAAGGTCATCGCCCGAAATCCTCGCTCTACAGTGGGCACATCTACCGAAATCTATGAATATTTGCGCCTGCTCTATGCCCGCATAGGTCGAACCTTCTCCCCCTTATCGGGTCAGGAGGTAAAGAAACACGACACCGAAGACATTGTGCGGCAAGTACATCAGTTTGCCGAAGGCACCAAGTTCATGATACTGGCTCCCCTGCGTATCGGAGAGGGTCGCACGCTCGAACAGCAGCTGGAGATGTATCTGCAGGAGGGCTATACCCGAATAATCAAAGGCGACGAGGTCATGCGAATAGAAGAACTACTGAGCTCGGGAGACCATGACCTGCTGACATTAACCGACGCAGAGCAGCTGAGCGCAGAGCGGCTATACCTGGTGATCGACCGCATGAGCGTGTCGAGTGCCAAAGAAACTGTGAGCCGACTGGTTGACTCGGCCGAAACAGCTATGTACGAGGGCGACGGCACCTGCCGACTGGTGTTCCTACCCTCGAACATCAGCTATGAGTTCTCATCAAGGTTTGAGGCCGACGGAATGAAGTTTGAGGAGCCCAACGACAACATGTTCTCTTTCAATTCGCCGCTCGGTGCCTGCCCCACCTGCGAGGGATTTGGCAGCGTGATCGGGATAGACGAGAAACTGGTCATCCCCAACTCCACCTTGTCGGTATATGAGGGCTGCGTGCAATGCTGGCACGGTGACAAGATGAAGATGTGGCAAGACGAGTTCTGTCGCAGGGCACAGGTTGACGACTTTCCCATCTTCAAGCCCTATCTCGAGCTGAGCAAGGAAGAGAAAGATATGTTGTGGCACGGCCTGCCCTCTGACCGCAAGAAGAATGGTGAACTGCGTGCTGACAGCGTTTGCATCGACTCGTTCTTCCAGATGGTCAAAGAGAACCAATATAAGATACAATACCGCGTCATGATGAGTCGCTACCGGGGCAGGACAGTGTGTCCCGACTGCCGCGGCACCCGCCTGAAGAAGGAGGCCACCTGGGTGAAGATTGGCGGACGGAGCATCACCGACCTGGTGGAAATGCCCGTAGGCAACCTCAGGGAGTGGTTTCTGGCTCTGGAACTCACACCCCATGAGCAGGAGGTGGGCAAGCGACTGCTCACCGAAATCAACGCCCGTCTCAACTTCCTCTGTGAAGTGGGACTGAGCTATCTTACCCTCAACCGTCTGAGCAACACCCTCTCGGGCGGTGAGAGCCAGCGCATCAACCTCACCACATCGCTCGGGTCGTCGCTCGTAGGCAGTCTGTATATTCTCGACGAGCCGAGCATCGGCCTGCACAGTCGCGACACCGACCGCCTGCTGCACGTGCTACGCGAGCTGCAGGCCTTGGGCAACACCGTCATCGTAGTGGAGCACGACGAAGACATCATGCGTAAGGCCGACTGGCTCATAGACATCGGGCCCGATGCCGGCACACATGGCGGAAGGGTGGTGTACGAAGGTGCCGTGCCCGAGGTCATCAAAAAAAGCGACACGGCGTCTTACCGGCAACTGCTGAAGCAGTACCCGGAGAGCTATACCATCAGGTATCTCACTGGCAACGAGCAGATTGCTGTGCCCTCCTCACGGCGCCCGTGGAAAGAGGCCATCACGCTCAAGGGCTGCCGGATGAACAACCTCAGGGGCATCGACGTCAACTTCCCACTCCATGTGATGACCGTGGTGACGGGTGTCTCGGGTTCGGGCAAGTCGAGTCTGGTCAAGGGCATCCTCTACCCCGCCATCAAGCGTCACCTCGACGAAGTGGCCGACGCTCCGGGCGAATACCTCGCCTTAGACGGCGACTGGACACAGGTGAAGCATGTCGAGATGGTAGACCAAAACCCTATCGGCAAGAGCACACGCTCCAATCCCGCCACCTACCTCAAGGCCTACGATGCCATCCGCCAGCTCTATGCCGAGCAGCCACTGGCCAAGCAACTGGGCTTCACGGCACAGTATTTCTCGTTCAATGCCGAGGGCGGACGCTGCGAGGAGTGCAAGGGAGCAGGTGTCATCACGGTGGAGATGCAGTTTATGGCTGACCTGACGCTGGAGTGTGAGGCCTGCCACGGACAGCGTTTCAAGCAAGACATCCTCGACGTGCGCTTCGAGGGAAAGAACATCAATGACGTACTCAACATGACAGTGGCCGAGGCCACCGAATTTTTCGGCCAGCATAAGCAAAAAGCCATCGTTGACCGTCTGCGTCCGCTGCAGGACGTGGGACTGGGATACATCAAGCTGGGACAGAGCTCGTCGACACTCTCGGGGGGTGAGAACCAACGCGTAAAACTGGCTTACTTCATTGGCCAAGAGCGTCAGGAGCCTACCCTCTTTATCTTCGACGAACCAACAACGGGCCTGCATTTCCATGACATCACCCAACTGCTGAAATCGTTTGATGCCCTGATTGAACGGGGGCATACCGTACTGATCGTTGAACACAACATGGATGTCATCAAGACTGCCGACTGGGTGATCGACCTCGGACCAGACGGTGGAAACCGTGGCGGTAATTTAGTATGTACCGGAACGCCAGAGACCGTTGCTGCATGCAAGGAGAGCATTACCGGTAAATATCTGAAAGAGAAGCTATGACACTGTCAATACTCATTCCTACCTATAACGATAATTGCACGGCACTGGTAGAAAACCTGGTGCGCCAAGCGTCAAGACTTCCGGCATTAAACTGGGAGATTATCGTTGGGGATGATGTGTCGACCGACCATTCGGTAGTAACCGCGAACAAAGCAATCAATGACCTGCCCCATTGCCGATATGTGTTCAAGGATGTGAACGAAGGGCGAGCTGCCATTCGCAACTTCCTGGCGCAACAGGCACAAGGCAAGTGGCTGTTGCTGATAGATGCCGACCTCAGTGTGATTGACGACCGATATCTTTTGAAATACGTCGAGGCCATGAATCGGGCTGATGTTGTTTGTGGGGGTTACAAAGTGATGGATGGTCCTGAGGGCAACCTACGGTATGCTTACGAAAGAGCGGGGGCAAGACTTCAGACTTTGTCTCACCGCAACGCCTGTCCTTACCACGATTTCAAGGTGTCCAACTGTATGATACTTGCACAAGTGTTTGCCGCGCATCCGCTGGACACGAGGTTTCGAGAATATGGATATGAGGATGTTCTTCTTGGGAAACAGTTGGAACAGGAAGGTATCAAGGTATTGCATATTGATGCGCCATTGGGCTTCTCACAATACGAAACCAACGCACAGTTTATGGCAAAGACCGAGACAGGTCTGCACACCCTATTCCGCTTTCGCGGAGATTTGCAAGGCTACTCCTCTTTGCTGTACTTTGTAGAAAAGCTACGTCGTATGAGACTCGCACCGCTGGTGTTGCTTATTTTCAGACTAAGGAGAAAACGCTGGCGCCGCAACCTGCTTTCAGCAAAGCCATCGATGTGGCGCTTCAAACTCTACAAACTAGGATATTATCTCCAACTCATTGCGGACGAAGTACGCCCGATAGCTTGACTTTCCATTGGCCGTTCTGATGTATCAGAGGCACGAGAAAGCGGGCTTCGTTCACCAGTCGGCCAGCATTGCCGATGGTATCCATCTGTAAGAAATTCCTGACAGTGACCTCTACCGTGGCACTATCTCCAGAGTCGTTGTATGCAATTTCGCCACGCTTCACATCAGCACCTTGGTCCATGGCTTTCAGAATATCGATATCAGCTTGGTGTACCTGTGCAGCCGCATAGCGAAGCCAGGGCTGAGAATCGTCAGTGCAAAAAGGCACAGCTTGCTGAAAACGCCAGTTGAAATAGCTGGTGCTAAACGAGTCGACCAAGTCGGTCAGCTGGCTCTCCTCGTCTTTGTGACAGGCTGACACGACTGTCACCCCGATTAAGAGCAAAGCTGGCAAGATACGTCTAAATAATCTTCTACAAACGATGTTCATGAGTTGTTTATCAAGAATGAATCATTATGTTTGATTTGAGCACAAAAGTACAAATTTCTTGCGAGAATGCGGATTTGCTGTCAGCATTTTTATGAGACCGCCCAACATTTGTCTTGGCAGATGCTTCTTTTTTCTCATGAAGGCCTTTTTTTCGATTTGTTTTTGTATTTTTGTCGGGTGAATCGGAAGAAAAAAATAATCCTATGTCTGGGCACAAATGTCGAGCAACAACGCAACATGCAAGTGGCCCAGGAACTGTTGCGGAAAATTGTTGGAGATATCGTGTTCACCCCAAGCCTGTGGACTGATCCTATCAACACAATCTCACCGCAATACCTGAACTGTATGGCCATCGGATGGTCTGTCCTGAGCTACGACAATTTGTTACGAAAAACCAAGGCAATCGAACGCAACATGGGACGCACCGAGGAAGCACGCCAGGCGGGAGTAGTGATGATTGACATAGACATCATGCTTTATGACGAGCACAAATACCACCATACCGACTGGGACCGCGATTACGTGAAACAACTGTTGAAACTCATGAACGACATCGAAACACAAGATATAGTCAGCAGGTGACACAGACCGCAAATTGAACTGGTATCAAAAAATAACAGCCATTTGGGTTTTATTTCGTGATACTATTGGCCATTCGAAGGATTTTTCATACATTTGCACACGAAAACGATGTCGACGATGAAACTGGTTATCATGACTAAGTCCACATTCTTTGTGGAGGAAGACAAAATACTCACAGCGCTTTTTGATGAAGGGCTGGACAGCTTGCACTTGTATAAGCCAGGCACTTCACCTCTTTATTCCGAGCGGCTTCTCTCGCTTATTCCTGACGACTATTATAAGCGAATCACCGTCCACGAACATTATTATCTGAAAAACGAATATCGACTTGGGGGCATACATATCGACAATCCGTTGATGGAAGTCCCTGACGGCTACAAAGGCAATGTGAGTCGCACGTGCAACGACTTCTCACTGCTCAAGTTGATGAAAAAGAAATCAAAATATATCTTTCTCAAGAACATCTTCGACTGCAAGGAGTTTAAAGACGAGAAGAGCAACTTCACGCTCTCCCAGTTGGAAGCGGCATCACACGATGGCTTGATTGACCGTCATGTGTACGCCTTAGGTGGAATGAGCATTGATAATATTGGGATGGCCAAGGAAATGGGCTTCGGCGGCGTAGTGGTTTGTGGCGACCTATGGGGGCGTTTCGATATTCATAACCAGCAAGACTTCAAGGATGTGATAACATATTTCATCCAGATGAAAAAAGCCGTTGACTAAACGAGGAAAAAGGACACAACACTATATTCAATAAATAATGCTAACAAAATGAGTGAAAAAAGCTCTTTTTTAGTTTTCTCGGGTACAAAAACGAGATACCTTGCAGAACGAATCTGCGCTAGTTTGAATTGTCCGTTGGGAAACCTGGTCATCACCAGATTCTCGGACGGTGAGTTTTCTGTCTCCTACGAGGAGTCAATCCGTGGCCGCGACGTATTCCTAGTGCAGAGCACCTTCCCCAACTCTGACAATCTCATGGAGCTCCTGCTGATGATCGATGCTGCCAAGCGTGCCTCGGCCCGTCAGGTGATTGCTGTTATTCCCTACTTCGGTTGGGCAAGGCAAGACCGCAAAGACAAGCCTAGGGTGAGCATAGGTGCCAAGCTGGTTGCCGATCTGCTGAGTATGGCAGGCATTGACCGTCTGATCACCATGGACCTCCATGCTGACCAGATTCAGGGATTCTTCAATGTCCCTGTTGACCACCTCTATGCTTCGGGCGTTATCCTGCCTTACCTGCAGTCGCTACACCTCAAAGACCTTGTAATTGCATCTCCTGACGTTGGTGGTTCAAAGCGTGCAAACACATTTGCCAAATACCTGGGTTGTCCGTTGGTGCTCTGCAACAAGACACGTGCCCGTGCTAATGTTGTAGATAGCATGCAGATCATTGGTGATGTGAAGGGCAAGAACGTGGTGCTCGTAGACGACATGGTAGATACGGCCGGCACCATCACAAAGGCAGCCGACATTATGCTCGAGGCTGGAGCATTGAGCGTGAGAGCCTGTGCCTCGCATTGTGTGATGAGTGGCCCTGCCAGCGACCGTGTGCAAAACTCGGCCCTTGCGGAGATCGTCTTCACCGACTCTATCCCCTACACCCAGCGCTGCTCGAAGGTGAAGCAATTGAGCGTGGCCGACATGTTTGCCGAGACCATCAAGCGCGTTGTCAACAACGAGAGTATCTCGTCGCAATATCTGGTGTAAGCCATAACTGCCTCTTTAGGGATTGTGCCATGAAGAATACTGATTGGCACAATCCCTGTTTTCTATCTTACCACTCTCGCAACACACCGATGGTGGCAAACTACCCTCCCCTAATCAAAGATCAGTGGACATGCCGACCTCCAATCCTTCCTTAACCATCTATAAAGCCAGCGCCGGAAGCGGAAAAACATTTACGCTGGCTGTGGAATACATCAGTTTGTTAATCAAAGACCCGCAAAACTATCGATATATCCTGGCCGTCACCTTTACCAACAAGGCAACGGAGGAGATGAAGACGCGCATCCTAAGCCAGCTCTATGGCATCGCACATTGCCTGGATGACTCGGAAGACTATATGGAGAGAATGCGGGAGACCAACCCAGAGCTGAAGGACACCGAGATCAGGGGGCGGGCCCAGACAGCTATGGAACTGCTGTTGCACCACTACAATTACTTCAGGGTGGAGACCATAGACAGTTTTTTCCAGAGCGTGCTGCGCAACCTGGCTCGCGAACTCGACCTTACGGCCAACCTCCAGGTGTCGCTCAACGACTACGAGGTGGAGTCGCAGGCTGTGGACAACATCATTGAGAACATTCAGCAGGAAAGCGACCCACTGCTGGGCTGGATCATGGACTTTGTCCAGCAGAAGATTGGCGAGGACAAAAACTGGAATGTCATCGGCCAGATCAAAGAGTTTGGGCGTAATATTTTCAAGGATTTCTACAAGGAGCATCAGGCTGAGCTGCAAAAACTGATGTACCAACCCGATTTTTTCAAATCGTTCACAGCGCGTCTGAGGCAGATGAAAACCGATGCCGATGAACAGATGAAGCATCTTGCCGATGCCTACCAAGCCCTGGCAACGACCCATGAGCTGACAAGCGACGATTACAGCGGCAAGTCGAGTGCGCCCGAATACTTTGAGAAACTGGGGCAAGGCAAGTATGTTAATATTGCTCATGCCACGATAGACAAATGTATAGCCGACCCCAGCAGACTGGTGAGGAAAGCAGATGCCGAAAAGCCGAAAAGCCATGTCATCATCGGCCAGGTGGCACCAATGCTCAAGGATGCTGAGGAGCTTCGCAGGAAGGCCGAGATAGTGGTCAATACCGTGGACCTGACCCTCAAGAACATCAACGAGCTGCGATTGCTCGGACGCATCCAGGAGGAGGTGAGGAACATCAACACAGCAAACAACAACTATCCCCTCAGCAACACCCAGAAACTGCTGAGAGACCTCATTGACCAACAAGATTCACCGTTCATCTACGAGAAGATCGGCGGTCAGCTGAGGTATATCATGATCGATGAGTTTCAGGATACCAGCACGGTGCAATGGGATAACTTCAAGATACTTCTCGACGACTGCCTGGCCCACAATGCCGGGTCGCTCATCGTGGGTGATGTCAAACAGAGTATCTACCGATGGCGCAACGGCGACTGGCGACTGCTGCAGCAGCTGTCGACAAGTGAGGACTTCAGAATCGGGGTGAAGACCCTCGATACCAACTATCGCTCACAGGCCAACATCATCCATTTCAACAATGAGTTTTTCGAAAAGGCGGCTGCCCTCACGGCTTTACACGCTATCGCGGATATTGGCGACGAAGCCTCAGCCACGCTGAAGCAGGAAGCCGAGAGCATCCGTCAGGCATATATCGACGTAGCCCAGAAGATTCCGCAGCGAAAGGCCGACCATGCAAGAGGGGCTGTGACCATCAAACTGCTGGAGTCGCAAGATTACGATCTACATACCATCATGGAGGTAAAAGAGACCGTTGAGCAGCTGCTCGGGCAAGGCATACCGGCAAGAAAGATTGCCGTATTAGTCAGGAAAAACAAGCACATCCAACTCTTGGCCGACTACTTCCAGCAGCACCCACTCACGGTGAACGGGGCCGACATGATGGTGGGCATGGTGTCGGATGAGGCTTTCCGGCTCGATGCCTCTCTGGCCGTCAATACTCTGGTAGATGCCATGCACGTGCTGGGACATCCTGACGACAAGCTTGCCATTGCCTCACTGGTAAAGTCGTACTACACCATCTGCCCGGAAAAAGGAAAAGACGTGGATGCACAGCTGTTCATCGGGAATGTCGACCCGCGTCATCTGCTGCCCGAGGAGATGCTTGCCCACTGGGATGAGCTGCTCTCCACCCCACTCTCAGACCTCGCGGAAAGGCTTTACAGCATCTTTGAACTGAACCGCCTTCAAGACCAGAGTGCATACGTCTGTGCGTTCTTCGACCAGATATCCGCCTTTCTCAAAAACAATATTGTCGGTATGGAGGACTTTTTGAAGGAATGGGAAAACAGCATCTGTGGCAAATCGATCCACAGCGACGAAGTGGACGGCATACGCCTGCTGACCATCCACAAGAGCAAAGGACTGGAATACGACAATGTCATCATTCCCTTCTGCGACTGGGAAATCGAGAAGAATGACGATGTCCTTTGGGTGACGCCTGAACAAACGCCCTACGATGAATTGCCCGTGGTGCCGGTGAACATGGTGGCCAAGCGACTGCAGACCTCCATCTATCACGACCAATACCAGAGCGAGCATGTCAAAAACCTCGTGGATAACCTCAATGTGCTCTATGTTGCCTTCACCCGTGCCAGCCGTAACCTGTTTGTCTTTGGCAAGAACAAAGGCGCAAGGTTTCCCTCGCTCATCGTGGGGCAAACCATGCAAGACATGACCATCGGGGTCTGCGATGGGCAACTAGGGAAAGACGAGTGTATGTCCTACCGGTTCGGCGACCTTTGTCTGTCGGAAGAAGAAGAGGAGAAAAAGACAGAGAACATTGTCCTTCAGAAATCGGAAGGCATATGCATCACCATCTCTAACCATGCATCCAAAGCTGTATTCAGACAGAGCAGGGGCAGTACTGACTTCATAACTCCCGATGACGAGATGCTGCTCCAGCAAAAGAACAAAGCATACATCCAGACCGGAAACATATTGCATGCATTGTTTGCCACAATCCGAAATATCAACGATGTAGATGCGGCTATCGGCCAACTGGAATTTGAAGGCGTGCTCTACGACAAGCCCATGTCGCGCGAAGAGCTGCGTAAGATGATTGACGACCGTATGCAGACACCGCAGGTGAGACAATGGTTCGACCCAGCATGGCAGGTGTTCAATGAGTGCAACATTCTCTATTACAGCGAGGCAGACAACCGGGTGAGAGAAGAAAGACCCGACCGCGTAATCTATGACGGCGAACGGATGGTGGTGATCGACTTTAAGACGGGCGTCGAGAAGTCCGAACATCACACGCAAGTCGAAGGCTATGTACGCTTACTGCAAGAGATGGGCTATGACAACATCGCAGCCTATCTGTGGTATATCACTCCCAACAAGATTGTTACCGTAAAATCATTCTGACCATGACATTTCTGCAATATGTGGCCAAGGACATTCTGGCCAAGCACCCTGAAGGCCTGGCCGACATTGCCATCGTTTTTCCAAACAAGCGCGCATCGTTGTTCCTCAACCAAGCCTTGTACGAAGAAGCTGGCCATACCCTCTGGAGTCCATCGTACATCACCATCAGCGACCTGTTTGCCAAACACTCCCAGCTGAGGGTTCCCGACCAGATTCTACTAATATTCAAACTCTACAACATCTTCTGCGAGGTAACGGGAAGCGATGAACCCCTCGACCATTTCTACTCCTGGGGGCAACTGCTGCTCTCCGACTTTGACGATATAGACAAGAACATGGCAGAGGCAAAGAAGTTGTTTGTCACGCTGGAGGCATGGGAAAGCATGAAAGACACTAGCTTTCTGAGCGAAAAGCAAAAGCAAAGCCTGGAGGAGTTTTTCAACAAGATGATCGACGACACGCCACTCCAGCAGAATTTCAATGCCATCTGGCAGAACCTGGCAGCCATCTACGCACGCTATCGAGAGTCGTTGGAGGCCGAAGGGCTGGCCTACGAAGGTATGCTCTACCGCAAGGTGGTTGAGCAAGAGGACATCGATTTTCAGTACAAGCACTACATCTTTGTTGGCTTCAACCTGCTGCAGAAGGTAGAACAAAAACTCTTCAGACGACTGAAGGATGAAGGCAAGGCTTCGTTCTATTGGGATTATGATGTATATTTCATGGACCATAAGAATGAGGCCGGTCGATATATCTCTCAATACCTTGATATCTTTCCCAACCAGCTCTCTGCCCAGCTCATTTCAGAAGGAATCTCGCACGAGGATGTATATCATGGATTGTCGGAGGAAAAAGATATTACTTATATATCTGCCCCTACCGAAGATATCCAGGCCCGTTATGTTAGCACATGGCTCAAAGCGAACGACCGCTACAAGGATGGTAGTCGCACAGCCGTGGTGTTGGGTGACGAGGGTCTCTTGCAAACCGTTGTTCACTGTCTGCCCGAAGAAGTCTCCAATGTGAATATCACTACCGGTTTCCCCCTGGCATCGTCACCTGTGAGTACACTGGTCACTGCACTCTTTGACCTCAGGCTGAAGGGCAAGGTAGACCGTGCGGACAAATACCGGCTGAAATATGTCAATCGTGTGCTGACGCATCCCTACGCCAAATATATATCAGTCGACTGTCCAAGCTGCTACAAAGAGCTGAACAATCACCGACGGCTGTATCCCAGTCTTGCAGATCTCACGATAGGCTATGACGATGGTTTGCAAGCCCTTTTTGCTGACATGCCCCTCACCAACGGCTTCCTGCCACTGCTTACCTGGGTGGCAGACATCCTCAAGCGTGTGGGCATTGGCTCGCGCGAGGACAGCGACCCGTTGCTTCACGAATCGGTCTTCAGGATGTACACCCTCATCAACCGGCTCGACGACATCATGGTGATCAAGCCCAATGCCTCGGCCGACAGTCCTGACACAGCCTCTGCCTCCGTACCCGTTGATAGCGAGACGGGCAAGCAGGTGGTTAGCGTGTCGATTCTGCAGCGCCTGATGACGCAGCTCATACAAAGTTCTTCGATACCTTTCCACGGCGAACCGGCTATCGGCATCCAGATTATGGGCGTGCTAGAGACGCGCAACCTCGACTTCGACCATGTACTCATGCTCTCGTGCAACGAAGGCAACATCCCCAAGGGGGTCAACGATGCCTCGTTTATCCCTCACTCACTCAGGGCAGGATATGAGCTGACAACCGTTGAAAACAAAGTGTCGATCTATGCCTATTATTTCTATTCATTGTGCCAGCGAGCCGGCGACGTCACCCTGACCTACAACAACGCCACCGACGATGGGCGCAAGGGCGAGATGAGCAGATTCATGATGCAGTATATGCTTGAGAAGCCCCTGCACCACCCCATCTGCCTCATGACATTGCAGTCGGGTCAGAGTGCAGTGGGGATACATCGACAGCCGGTGCCCAAGTCGAGCCCGGTGCTCGAGAAGCTCAACAGCATTGAGCGGCTCTCTCCATCAGCCATCAACAGGTATCTGAGGTGTCCGCTACAGTTTTTTTACAATACAATATGTGAACTGCACGAGCCAGACAATGACGACGAAGATGAAATCGACGCCAGAAGCTTCGGCAACATCTTCCATCGTAGCGCCGAACTGATTTATAGCGACCTGTCAGATGATTGCACCAAAACCATCACGGCCGATGCCATCAGCAATATGTTGAACGACCGCTCCGCTGTGGGCAGGTATGTAGACCAAGCGTTCAGAGAGTTGCTGTTCAAAGTCTACGACCCGACTTTCCGTCCCCAATACAATGGTTTACACCTGTTGCACCGCAAAGTCGTCATGCTATACCTGGAACGCCTACTTCGGCTTGACAGAGCATTAGCTCCCATTGACATTCTGTCGGTAGAGCACAGCTATTATGACAACTTGACGTTCGATGTAGATGGGACAGCGCGTACCATTGTCATTGGCGGCAATGTAGACCGGCTGGACCAAGTTATGAGAAATGGAAGGAAGGCCATCCGCGTGATTGATTATAAAACCGGTACCCCTTTGTCTTCCTTGCCCGCCGACATGGTCGAAGTCTTCGACTCACAATATGTTGACAGCAAGCATACAGCCTACTACCTTCAGACTATGCTGTATGCAACCATCATACGCAATAGCAACAAAAACGCACAAGATGCTCACCTCGCCGACATGCCCGTCATACCGGCGCTGTTGTTTGTGCGGCAGGCATCGGGCACCGACTACGACCCTGCCCTTGCCTTTGGTACGCCCAGCAATGCAGTCAAGGTAGAAGACATCGCAGAATTGCAGCCTACGTTCATGGAAGGCTTACAGGCACTGCTAACAGAAATATTCACTCCAAGCATCGACTTTTCTCCGACATCATCACCCGAGCGTTGTCTCACCTGCCCCTATCGTAAGATTTGTGGGCTTTCACCATCCTTGTAGTCATGCCTGCTCCCACTCTTTTAGATTCCCCGATGCTATGTAAAGAATCGGGGGATAGATGGTTGTACCCATACTTCTTTTATTAATTTTGGCACATTACTTGCTTATTGTAACATAAATAAGTATATTTGCAACGCATACATCAAGAAAAAGAAAGGTAAAAAGAATAATATGACCAGTCAGTTTTCACCCAAAGTATCAGAAATCCTTGCATTCAGCAGGGAAGAGGCGACACGCCTGGCCAGCACATCTGTTGGTCCTGAGCATCTCTTGCTAGGCATACTCAGGGAGCAAAACAGCCCTGTGACGGAGCTTTTCCAGCATCTGGACATCAATATCCAGAGTGTGAAGGAAGCTCTAGAGGAGCGTGTGCGCAATGATGAAATTAGTGAGCCCATACATACCAGCGAACTTGTTCTCAACGACAAAGCCAGCAACATCCTGAAACTGGCTGTGCTCGAGGCCCGTATCCAGCATACCCAGATGGTGGATGTGCAGCATCTGCTGCTGGCCATCCTGCACGACCAAGTGAACAACGGAGCTAAGCAGGTGCTCGAGTTCAATAACCTCACTTACGAAAATGCGGTAGCCTTGCTTCAGAAGAAACCTATGACCGACGGTCTGGGACTGCCCGATGAAGACGAAGACGACTTTGAGGAGTCCTCTCCGCGCAACAGGCAGACCTCAGACAACCAGTGGCGTTCGGCCACGGCTGCCCAGCCACAGGCAGGCGGCAAGACACCGGTGCTCGACAATTTCTCGACCGACCTCACCAAGGCCGCAACAGAGGGAAAGTTGGACGCTGTGGTAGGTCGCGAGAAGGAAATCCAGCGCGTGACAGAGATACTCTGTCGCCGGAAGAAAAACAACCCTATACTGATAGGTGAGCCTGGTGTCGGCAAGAGTGCCATCGTTGAAGGTCTGGCACAGCTCATTGCCAAGCATCAGACCTCGCCGGTGCTCTTCAACCGCAGGGTGGTGAGTCTTGACATGACTGCCATTGTGGCCGGAACAAAGTATCGTGGCCAGTTTGAGGAGCGCATACGTGCCCTGCTCAAGGAACTTGAGCAGAATCCCGACATCATCGTTTTCATCGACGAGATCCATACGCTCATTGGTGCCGGCTCGACACCTGGCAGCATGGATGCCGCCAACATCATGAAGCCGGCTTTGGCTCGCGGCACCATACAGTGCATTGGTGCCACCACGCTGGACGAATATCGCAACTCTATCGAGAAGGACGGTGCCCTCGAGCGCCGCTTCCAGAAAGTACTGGTAGAGCCTACAACGGCCGATGAGACGCTCACCATCTTGCACAACATCAAAGACCGCTACGAAGAGCATCACCATGTCACCTACACTGACGAAGCGCTGAAGGCATGTGTCAAACTGACCGAGCGTTATGTTACCGACCGTGCTTTCCCCGACAAAGCCATCGATGCCCTCGACGAAGTGGGCTCAAGGGTTCACCTGCAACACGCAGAAGTACCTACAGCCATCACCGATAAGGAGAAGGAGATAGAGGCTGTGAAGGTGAAAAAGCAGCAGGCCGTGTCGAATCAGAACTTTGAACTGGCTGCTGGTTTCCGTGACAAGCAGTCGGAACTGGAGCAGGAACTGATTGACATGCAACACCGCTGGGAGCAGGACGAGGCCGGCTCACGACAGGTAGTCACCGACAAGGAAGTGGCCGACGTGGTGTCGATGATGACCGGTGTGCCCGTGCAACGCATGGCCGATGCCGAAGGTGAACGCCTGAAGAACATGGGCAGCGACCTGAAACAGAATGTCATTGGGCAAGACCAAGCCATCGAGAAGATTGTCAAGGCCATCCAGCGCAACCGCATCGGACTGAAAGACCCCAACCATCCTATAGGAGCCTTCATGTTCCTTGGTCCTACAGGTGTGGGCAAGACATACCTGGCCAAGAAGCTCACCGAACTGATGTTTGGCTCGCAGGATGCACTGGTGCGTATCGACATGAGTGAATATACCGAAAGCTTCAACACGTCGCGCCTCATCGGTGCGCCTCCGGGATATGTAGGCTATGGCGAGGGCGGACAGCTCACCGAGCGTGTACGGCGTCACCCCTACTCCATCGTCTTGCTCGACGAGATTGAGAAGGCTCATGGCAATGTGTTCAACCTCTTGCTGCAAGTGCTTGACGAAGGCCGACTGACTGACGGCAACGGACGAATGGTAGACTTCCGCAACACGGTGATCATCATGACCTCCAATGCAGGCACACGCCAGCTTAAGGAATTCAGTCGCGGTGTGGGTTTCAATGCCGGAGGTATCTCTAACATTTCGAATATGGACGACAAGGACAAGCAATATGCACGCTCGGTCATCCAGAAGAGCCTGAGCAAGCAATTCTCTCCAGAGTTCCTGAACCGCCTGGACGAAATCATCACGTTCGACCAGCTCGACCTGGAGTCGATCAAGAAGATTATCGACATCGAGTTGCGTCAACTCTACAAGCGCATCGCCGACCTGGGTTACAGCATCCAGCTCAGCGACAAGGCCAAGGAGTTTGTGGCCACTAAGGGCTATGACGTGCAGTTTGGTGCCCGTCCGCTGAAGCGAGCCATCCAGACCTATATCGAAGACGGTCTGAGCGAGCGCATCCTCTCTGGTGAGATCCATTCTGGCGACACGATCACCATTGGCAAAGCCCCAAACAAAGATGAGCTGACCTTCAAGTAGTTCATCTGAGGAATCTGAAGATTATTAATCCCCGCCTCCGGCAATTATGCCATAGGCGGGGATTATTTATTTTATTGTCAGCAGGCAAAACAACAAATTGCAGTCAGCCAACTAAACTCAAAGATGCCACTTGTACTTGCGCTTGGCACGCTCGGGCTGGGTGGAAAATCCCGATGAGCCTCCCTTTGCCACACCCCTGTACTGCGCCCAGCGGTCCATAATGCGGCCAACATAGTCTGCCGTCTCGCTGCCACGCATGTAGCCGTATCTCACCACAGGGTCTCGGTAGTAGGCTGGGTCAGAGAGTTTCATTACAAACTCGGAAACGTCATTCCAGCTGTAAGCGTTTCGCCCATGTTTGCGGGCAAGGGCCATGGCATCGCGAATGTGGAAGTAGCCGCCGTTGTAGCTGGCCAGAACATATTTCACCCGCTCCGACCCGGGCACATCCTGAAAATGTCCGTTCAGTTCCTGGATGTATTTCACCGCGGCTGCAATATTCTTCTCTGGGTCGTGGATTTCATCCATCGACAGTCCCAAGTGGGCCGCCGTCGAGGGCATGATCTGCATCAGACCGCGGGCTCCGGCCCACGACCGGGCCTCGGGGTCGAACGTCGACTCTTGGTAACACTGGGCAGCCAGCAGTCGCCAGTCCCACCTGGCCACTGGGGCATAGCGCTGGAAATGATTGTCGTAATGTGAGATCACCCCCCCAGAACGATTGAGCATAGGCGAATAGACGTGTCGTGTGATGCTTCGGGTAGACAGCATGAAACTCTCCTCTCTGCGCATCTCAGCTACCATGCCGGGCTTGAACCATCGGTCTAGGGCATCGGCCAGTTCATGGTTTTCCGTCTGCACGGCCCAGCCCGTCTTGAGCGAATCATTGCGCACGCCGGCAAACCTGACGCCCGGGGTGGCGTGAGGCAACTGACAGGCAATGATATCGGCATCACCGCGTCTTAGTCGGCCCACCATCTCTGCCGTGTCTTTGCAAACCTCCACACGCAACGACACACCCAGCGTGGCAGCAAACTTCTCGCAGAGCAGATACTGCACACCCATACCCCGCCCATGATAGTCGTAGTAGCTCTCAGGACCCGAGAGGGTGAGCATGATCATCTCTCCATTGTTTATAATATCATTGAGGCTGAAAGCCCCTGAAGCCGAAACAGAATCCTCGGTCAAGGTGCTGCCCCAGGGCGTTACCTCTTGCCGTTTTGGCTCCGCACACGAGCATGCCAGAGCCAACGCAGCAATCAACAACAGCCAAGCGGAATGCTTTCTGGCAGGCGCCGAAATATTGACAATATATCGAGTAGATATGTGGAATGAAATAGAATCCATAAACTTATTTGCTCACAAAATTACAACTTTTATTGTATAATTGCCTAAAAATAAGTACTTTTGCGTATTATTTTATGATTATTAGAAGTAGAAAACCATTAAATTAAGAAAAAAGATATGTTAAGAATAGCCGTTCAGTCAAAGGGACGTCTCTTTGACGACACCATTAATCTGCTTGCAGAGGCCGATATCAAAGTCAATCCCAGCAAGCGCACGCTATTGGTCCAGAGTTCTAATTTCCCCCTTGAGGTTCTCTTCCTCCGTGATGACGACATCCCACAGAGCGTGGCAAGTGGCGTGGCCGATATCGGTGTGGTGGGCAAAAACGAGTTTGAGGAGCGCCAAGAAGATGCCCAGATCATCTCGCATCTGGGATTCTCGAAGTGCCGCCTGTCGTTGGCCATCCCCAAAGGCATCAACTATACAGGACTGTCATGGTTCGACGGCCGAAAAATTGCCACTTCCTATCCGGGCATCCTGCAACGCTTCATGAACAAGAACAATATCAAGGCCGACATCCATGTCATCACGGGCTCTGTGGAGATCAGCCCGGGCATCGGCCTGGCCGACGGCATCTTCGACATCGTGAGCTCCGGTTCTACCCTTGTACACAACAACCTCAAGGAGGTGGAGACCGTGATGGAGAGCGAGGCTGTGCTCATTGGCAACTGGGGCATGGACGAGGAGAAGCACAATATCCTCAACGAGATGTTGTTCCGGTTCGAGGCTGTGCGTTCGGCGCAAGACAAGAAATATGTCATGATGAACGCCCCCAAAGACAAGATTACTGAGATCACCGAGGTGCTGCCAGGTATCAAGAGCCCTACCATCATACCTCTCTCCGACCCCGAATGGTGCGCCATCCACACCGTGCTCGACGAGAAACGATTCTGGGAAATCATTGGCAAGCTGAAAGAGCTTGGTGCCCAGGGCATCCTGGTAACTCCCATCGAGAAAATGATCTTGTAACCCTTTCTACAGCAGAGCATCATGAAACTGATAAAATATCCCTCAAAGAGCGAATGGGCCTCGCTGGTAGCACGCCCTCAGCTCGACGTATCGCAGCTCAACGCCATCGTCAGCGACGTGCTGCAAGACATCAAGGCCAATGGTGACGAAGCCGTGATGCGCTACGAAGAGAAGTTCGACCACGCCGTGCTCGAGCATCTGGCAGTCACCGAGGAAGAGATCGATGAGGCCATGACACTGGTCTCCGACGAACTGGTAGATGCCTTGCATCTGGCCCACCACAACATTGCCAAGTTTCATGAAGCTCAGAAGTTTGAAGGCGAAAAAGTGGAGACCTCGAAAGGCGTTACCTGCTGGCAAAAGAGTATCGCCATCCAGAAGGTGGGACTCTATATCCCCGGCGGCACCGCACCTTTGTTTTCCACCGTGCTGATGCTGGCCACCCCGGCCAAGATTGCCGGCTGCGAGGAGATTGTGCTCTGCACGCCTCCCAACAGCGAGGGCAAGGTCAACCCTGCCATCCTGGCAGCAGCCCGCATCGCAGGGGTGAGCAAGATTTTCAAGGCCGGCGGCGTGCAAGCCATCGGTGCCATGGCCTACGGCACGGCCTCGGTGCCCAAGGTGTATAAGATCTTTGGTCCGGGCAACCAGTATGTCATGGCTGCCAAGCAACAGGTGAGCCTGCACGACGTAGCCATCGATATGCCGGCCGGCCCCAGTGAGGTGTGCGTCATCGCCGACGAGACGAGCAATCCCGCCTTTGTTGCGGCCGACCTTCTCTCGCAGGCAGAACACGGTATCGACTCGCAGGTCTTCCTCATCTCCACCTCCGAGAAGACCATTAAGGCAGTGACAGCAGAGGTGGAATCACAGCTGGCCGTGCTCCCCCGCAAGCAGTTGGCTGCCAAAACCCTTGAGAACTCAACCTTTATCTTGGTACACAATGATGACGAGGCCATGGACCTGAGTAATGCTTATGCGCCTGAACACCTCATTATCTCTACTGCCCACTACGAGGCCCTCGCAGCCAAGGTGGTCAACGCAGGCAGTGTTTTCTTGGGAGAGTGGGCTTGCGAGAGTGCGGGCGACTATGCCAGCGGCACCAACCATACCCTACCCACCCATCAGTATGCCTTGGCCTACAACGGTGTGAACCTAGACAGCTACCAGCGCAAAGTGACCTTCCAGCATCTCACCGAGGAAGGCATCAAGAGCATTGGACCTGCCGTAGTGTGCATGGCCGAGAACGAACAGCTCGAGGCGCACGCCAACGCCATGAGGCTGAGGTGCGACAAGCTAGGCGTATAACACCCGCCAGCAAACCCATAGACCCAACAGGGATAATAACCCAAGGGTAGGAACGAAGATTGACAACAAATGCAAAGAATCATGAAACCGTTAGAAGAATTAGTCAGGCCAAATATTTGGAAACTAGCCCCCTACAGTTCTGCACGCAACGAATACTCCGGACATGAGGCCCATGTTTTTCTCGATGCCAACGAGAACCCTTATAACAAACCGCTCAACCGTTATCCCGACCCCCTGCAGCTGGAACTGAAGGCCGAGTTGGCGAACATCAAGAAGGTGCCGGCAGAGAATATCTTTTTGGGCAATGGCTCCGACGAAGCCATCGACTTGGTCTACCGGGTATTCTGCCGTCCGCAGGTAGACAACGTGGTGGCCATAGAGCCTACATACGGCATGTATAAGGTATGTGCCGACATCAACGATGTGGAGTATCGCCCTGTGCTGCTCAATGACCGCTATCAGCTCGATGCTAACCACCTGCTCGCTGCTTGCGACAGCCACACCAAGGCAATCTGGATTTGCTCTCCCAATAATCCCACAGGCAACAACCTGCAGAAGGATGCCATCGTCCAGGTGCTCGAAACGTTCGAAGGTATCGTAGTGGTCGACGAGGCCTACAGTGATTTTTCTACAGCCGAGGTATTCCGCACCAAGCTGGCACAGTACCCAAATCTCATTGTGCTCAACACCATGAGTAAGGCTTGGGGCTGTGCAGCCATACGCATGGGCATGGCTTTCGCCAGTGAAGCAATCATCGAATTGTTCAACAAGGTGAAATATCCTTATAACATCAATCTGCTGACCCAACAACAGGCCCTTGATGCCCTGCGCAACAAGACGGAAGTAGAGAAATGGGTGAGACTTGTGCTCCAAGAGCGCAGCCAGTTGATGGCAGCCTTTGCCGAGCTGCCCATCTGCGAGGGGGTCTACCCCACCGATGCCAATTTCTTTCTGGCTAAAATGAGCGATGCACAGGCCATCTATGACTATCTGGTAAGCAAAGGCATCATCGTAAGAAACCGCACCCGGGTGAAGCTCTGCAAAGACTGTCTGAGAGTGACCATCGGTACAAAACGTGAGAACACTGAATTGCTTAGTGCCTTACGTCAGTATTAGGCCCTAGCACACAGTTGCTTGCTGACTTGAATAAACAAATCATCACTTCCGAGAAGTTGTTGACACACATGCCCCATGCCCCGGCTTACTTCTGAGCCGGGGCGTGGGGTATGTGATTAAAGTATGCGAGCCAACTGATGCCCGCCGATAACGGCAAACAGGCCCAGCGAAAGACTAGCCGCAACATACAAGGACAGGGAGAGATAGCTGTCATTGTGCAACAAAGATGAGTTCTCATTCATGAATGTGGAGAAAGTGGTGAATCCCCCACAGAAGCCTGTGGTAAGAATCAAGCGTGCTGATGGCGACAGCCAACCGATGCTGACAGGAAGTCCTGAGACAAAACCCAAGAGCAAGCAGCCTAGAATATTCACCGCAAAAGTGCCTAACGGAAACTGGACTAATGCCCACGACTGAATGAGCTTCGACAACAGGAAGCGCATCCCTCCGCCCAAAAAGCTGCCCATACCCACCAACATAAATTCTTTGAACATAAGTGTACAAGTCTTGATTTAAAACTTCTATATCACAAAGCCAGGGGCACGTTATGCACGACCTCTGTTTTCGACATACTAAAAATTTTACTGCAAAATTACCATTTTTACCGAGAAGTGCAATGACCGATGCGCAGAATTATTCAAGCAACAGAGAAACAAAAGGAAGAAAGTCCAGAGTGTGGAATAGCAGCGTTGGATGCCAAGACGTGAGCGAGGAAGAAAAAAAAGAGATTAATGCAGTCATTAAGCTCATGGCCCTACATGTCAGGACAACCACCTTTTTCTAGCTTGAACTATTGTATAGTCGATTGTAATTCCGTATTTTTGTTGTTGCATAAATCGGGAAAAAATGAAGCAACATGAGTTTTTAGATATTCTGGAAGAACATAAAAGTATGAATTTCCAAGAACAGATAGATTATGAAAAGTTCTATCTCTATTCTATCGTGACCCACTCAACGGCCATCGAAGGCTCGACGATGACTGAGGTGGATAACCAGCTACTCTTTGACGAAGGGATAACGGCTAAAGAAAAAAGTATTATAGAGCACAATATGAACCTCGACTTAAAAGAGGCTTATGAGCGAAGCATGGAAATGGCACAACACCATACACCCTTCTCGGTTGATATGCTGAAGCAGTTGTCGTCAATGGTGATGAGAAGAACCGGTAAGGCATATCATACGGGCCACGGGGTCTTCGATTCGTCAAAGGGCGATTTACGGTTGGTAAACGTAACCGCAGGATCTGGAGGAGGATCATATACCAACTATCTGAATGTACCACAGGAGTTGAAAGTATTCTGCGAGGAAATAAACGAAAGACGGGATATACTTTTACAGAATCCTGATAAATATGAGCAATACCTTCTTAGCTTTCAAGCACACTTGAAACTCGTGACCATTCATCCGTGGGTAGATGGCAACGGCAGAATGTCGCGATTGATAATGAACCATTTACAGAATGAATTTGGCATAGTCGCCAACATCGTGCTAAAGGAGCACAAGGCCGAATACATAAAAGCCCTGGTGAAATCAAGGAAAGAAGATTCAGCTGTACCTTTCCAAGACTTCATGTTTCGAGAACACGCCAAGAATCTCAAGCAAGAAATAAAGAATTATAAAGCATCCATGGAAGAGGAAGGATAAGAGTACACACACACAATTCCGCAGACATTCAACAAGACAAGGGGGACTTTTGAGCAATAGTGCTCAAAAGTCTCTTTTCCATACCTCAAACAACAGCTGCGAGCTGCTCTCTTGAGACAGTTATTGCTTCACCTTCTGACAATAACCACCAGATGGGCATATAGTTATTGACTTCTGCATCAGCTCGAAGAAGACTGTGATTCGACTCGAAGCAGATTGTGATTCGACTCGAAGCAGACTCTGGTTCGGCTAGAAGCAGACTCTGGTTCGGCTAGAAGCACAGCGCGCGATGGCAAATGTCGCAACACGTCTGAATAACTCGCACAGCACGAACAGGTACAGACTGCTGAGCCAAGAGGGGCTTGAGTGAATAGGACATACTGCCCTACAATACTAAAGACTAACGTACATCCTGCTCGCTATGATGCCAGTGGCGATTTGTGGTCGCCAACTGGCAACCAGGTCATAGCTGATGACTGTCGCGCAACAAGTCGTTGACAGTCTTCACTGGATTGAAGGTCGACAAGGGTACCTCCACAAACACCGTGTTCCAGTCGCTCATGGCACCATTCCACAGGCCGGGCAACTCCAGGGCCAGCAGTTCGCGACCGTTCTTGCTCTTCGAGCTGATGAAGCCCGTCGACTCGTCGACAAACTCAGGCAGGTTAAACCGGCGTCCCTTGTAGTCCTTGATGGCACACACCAGGTCGACGGGGTTGAAATGGGTACCCGCGGTAAACATCTCCATGTAGGCGGCATTGTCTTTGTCGATCTGGCTACTCTCCAAAATCTGAAGACTCACCGTGCCATCCTGGTTATAGGCCAGGAAGGGACCACCACCCGGCTCGCCCACATTCTTCACCACCCCACAAACACGCAGGGGCCTGTTGAGCTTGTTACGAAGATAGATTACCAGTTCGGCGTCTTCGAGGTCTTTAAGGTCGGTCTTGCGACAGCAGAGTTCGCGCTGCACAAAGCGTATCATCTCCTCCAGCTTCTCGTGGTCATAGCTTGCCTTATCGAGTAACTCCAAATAACCGAATATTCTACGCTGTAACTGCACCAGCACACCGGCGATGATTTGTTTCCAAAGCACCGTATCGGCCTTGAGGCGGTCGCTGACCACATTGTCGATATTCTTGATAAACACCACATCTGCGTCAATGTTGTTCAGGTTGCGAATGAGTGCCCCATGCCCTCCCGGACGGAAAAGCAGAGAACCGTCATCGTTGCGGAATGGTGTAAAGTCGGGATTCACAGCGATGGTATCTGTACTGGGCATCTGCTCTGAGAAAGTGATGTCGTAGCGCACGCCAAACTTCTGCTCATAATAGTTCTTCTTCTCAGCCACACGCTGCTTAAAGAGCTGCAGATGGTCGTGCGACACCGTGAAGTGGACGTGGGCCTCACCGTTAGAACAGGCATACATCGCCGCTTCTACGAGGTGTTCCTCCATGGGCGTGCGAGGGCCGTCGTCGTAGTTATGGAAAAGCAGTAGCCCCTTGGGCAGTTGTCCGTAGTTGAGTCCCTCGGCGTTCAGCATGGTAGCTGCCACAGCCTTGTAGTTACCTTCATTGAGGAGCTCAACAATACTCTTGCCGTAGTTTTGGCGACACTTGTCGCACAGGGCCTCTCTGAAGGCAAACCTCTTGATGCCCTCAAAAAACTGCTTCTCGAAATCGCCCGTCGGCACGTCATAGTCGGCATCTACAAAGGCAAACATATTCTTGAACATACGACTGGCAGCACCCGATGCAGGTACAAATTTGACAATGGTATGCCCCTCTTGCTTGTATGCCTCCCAGGCCGCCTCGTATGTTTTCTGAGCGGCCTCATCAGGAGCCATAATGCCCTTCCCCACGGCAGCGGCGGCCTCTATGCGCAGAAAGGGAAAGCCCTCTTGCAGTTGCTTGAGCTGATGCTCCACTTGGGCCACGGTCATCCCACGGCCCTCAATCTGTTTTTGGTCTGCTTCTGTAAACATAGGTTTATTGTTATGATTGGTGATAAACTAGCGCAAATGTATAAAATAAAACTGACATTTTGTGGCTCTTGACGTTTAAATACTATTAAAAACAAGCCGAAACGCTAAATCTGTCTCCCCCTCCCGACACCTTGCCATGAGTAAACAAGGCTACGTTTACCTTAGCCCACTGTCAGTACCAAGCTTCTCTTAGTGCTCTGCCCGATGGCAAAACGGGCATCGATGCGTCGTCCCACGAGCCACACGATACGGCCCTCCCCATCGACCACGACCAGTTGCTGCTTACGTTCATAGAGTGAGATTTTTGCGTTGGTAAGGTAATCACTAATCAACTTTGTACCGCTCATACCAAAGGGTATGAACTTGTCGCCCTGTGCCAGTCCGCGCAACGTGAGCGGCATACGTACCTCAGCGGCATCGAGCTGTGCCACATCGGGGCGGCGGTCGATAACAAAGGCTTCGTCTACGGGTATAAGAGACACGCCCAATCGGAGTTCATGCGCAGACGACAGCGGAGAACGAAAAACATAGGTGCCTACCTCAGGTATGCGAATGGTGGGCAAGGGCTGCTCCCAGGCTAGACGATCGACTAGCCATAGACGGTCTCGGTCGATCACCGCCACATGATGCTGCGCAAACCATTGGCCAGGCGAAGCGCCGTGGACTGCCATCTCGGCCACTTGCGTACCATTGAACCCATAGCCACTGAGCAGATGCCACAACACCTGCTCTGTGGCCTGTGAGGTCCTGACCAGAGACATATCGTAGCTGCCAGTCGACAGCAACGACGAAGCCAACTGGTCGTCGAGCCAACGCTCTACAATGGTATTGATGCCCGCCAAATGCTCGGCCATACGCAGAATATTGCCCTTTACGGCGGGATTGATGTCCTGCAACAGGGGTATCACCTCCAGCCTGATTTTATTGCGCTGGACCTCCGTTTCCAGATTGGTGTGGTCGACCACATAATCTTGTCTCAGCTCAGAGAGATATTCCATGACCTGCTGCCTGCTGACCCCGAGCATCGGCCGGAGCACCCACCCATTGACAGGTCTCATGCCCTGCAAACCTTTCAGTCCGGTGCCACGCACAAGATTCAACAGTATTGTTTCCACCTGGTCGTCCTGGTGGTGGGCCACACAGATGCCATCTGCCTGGATATCTTGCCTGAGTTGTTCAAAATAATGATACCTTAGCTGACGTGCAGCCATCTCAACAGATACTTTATGCGCACGTGCATAAGTATCTGTGTCAAAATGGGTACGATGCAACGGTATGCCTAGGCGGTTGCAAAGATGCTCACAAAACTGTTCATCTCGGTAGCTCTCTTCACCACGCAGCATGAAATTACAATGCACAGCCTCGACATTATATCCAAGGCTGTGCAAAGCACGTAGCAAGGCCACGCTGTCAGGGCCACCCGAAAGCGCCACGAGGTAGTGCCCCTCGTGCCGCAGCATACGATGCCTACCAATGTAATCTTCGAGGAGATTAGTAAATATCATGCCTTGCTCCTTTCTCACACCCTCGTCTCCACACGTTCGAGGGTCATGTCGTTCCGGTCACTCCACATACAACACGAGCCCCTTGAGGTATTCGCCCTCGGGATGGTAGATGCTGATGGGGTGATCGGCCGGCTGATGGAGCTGATGTAGTATGCGCACGTTCCGGCCTGCCTGAGCAGCTGCCGTGAAGACCGCGTTGTGGAAGTTTTCTTTCGACACAGCCTGAGAGCAACTGAAAGTAAACAATATGCCACCATGCTTGATGCGTTCCAACCCCTTGACATTCAGACGGGTGTAGCCCTTGATGGCATTGCGCAGGGCCGAGCGGTGCTTGGCAAAGGCCGGTGGGTCGAGCACGATGAGGTCGTACTGGTCGTCGTGTGCCTCCAGAAACTTAAAGGCATCGTCGCAGAAAGACGCATGGCGCTGGTCGCCAGGAAAATTATTCTCAATATTGCTGTTGGTGAGTTCGATGGCCTTGGCGCTGCTGTCTACCGAATGAACGAGCTGGGCGCCACCTCTCATGGCATAGACAGAGAAGCCACCTGTATAGCAGAACATGTTGAGCACACGCTTGCCACGAGCATAACGCTCGAGCAGCGAACGGTTCTCGCGCTGGTCGACAAAGAACCCCGTCTTCTGTCCACGCAACCAATCTACATAAAACTTGAGCCCGTTTTCCACTGCCACATTATCAGTGGTCGAGCCATATATGAAACCGTTCTCCTGGCCCAGTTCGGCTTTGTATGGCAGCGTAGTCTCACTCTTGTAATAGACATTCTGAACACGATGCCCCATAACCTCTACGAGAGCCTTGCAGATATCATGCCGGTTGACGTGCATGCCCACGCTATGAGCCTGCATCACGGCCGTAGGTCCATAGCAGTCGATCACCAGTCCGGGCAGATTGTCGCCCTCGCCATGCACCAGCCTATAGGTGTTGTTTTGGGCATTGTCGGCAATGCCTATGTCTTGCCTCATACGTAAAGCTGAGGCCAGGCGGGCACGCCAGAAGTCGCCGTCGATGGCGATATCTTCAAAGGCCAGCACCCTTACGGCGATGCTCCCAATCTGGTAATGCCCCACGGCGATAAACTCTCCCTGTGCGGTGATGACCCGAACACATTCACCCTCTTCTATACCATCGTCCGCATGATGGATTGCCCCCGAGAAGATCCAGGGATGAAACCGCTTGAGCGACTCTTCTCTTCCGTGTTTGAGATATATGCTTTTATACATTGTTGTTTTCAATTACTTGACTCTGAGTTTTCTTTGTGCGCCTTTTGGCAGTCATGCCCTTACCTTCTGTTTTCCGAGTTCTTGCCTTACGTGCCCGCTTGTTTCTGACAGGCTCGGCACTGGCAGCCGCCTTTACCGATACGGCTTGGGCTATGGCCTGCGGCTCAGCCGTCTCTACGCTGACGAGCTCATAGTCGTGCGTCTTCTGCAGCCTCACCACTTCCTCGTAGAGGTTGATGCATGTCCAGGCGTCTATGGCAGCATATTGCTTCTGCTTCTCATCGAGGATAGTTGCCTCCCAGTTCGACAGCCGCTGCCGCTTCGACATCTTCAAATGAAAAAAATTGGCGTAGAGCTTCTGCAGACTCAAATCCTGCACCCCCAAAGTTGGCACCAAGTCTTGCAATTCTACAAACAAACCCGGCTTAAAAGCCTCGCGCGCCTGCAACCCACGCAGATCGTCGTGCCACGACAGGCCAATCTTCTTTACGGTGGTATCTTCAAGCAGCCGCTTGATGGCAGGAGTGATGCCAGTAAGATTCAGCCGAAACAAGAAGCAGGTGTCTCTGTTAGACACCTGCAACAGGGCCACCTGATGGTGTTCCCCCTTATGGAAAGCCGGCTTGGTCTCAGTGTCCACACCCAATATATCGCTCGAGAGCAGATAGTCGACAGCCTTCTCAGCCTCACCGGCCGAGATGATGGTGATGATCCTCCCCGGAAATGTCACCTGGGGAAGCGGGGTGATATCTTTCTTGTCGAACCTGCTGTATAAGGTTTTCTTCATTATTGTTTTAGTTATCATGTGCAAAAGTACAAAAAAGAAGTTATACTTTAGCCAAAACATATCATTAATTTTGGGGCATTGGAAAAAAACAAAACTTCCTCTTCATTTATTTTGGAAATACGATGGAATCTATTAATTTTGCATGATATAAACGATTAGAAGATATAATGGCAAGAAACAAAACTGGGCGCAAACCGAAGAATTTTGGAGAGGCGGTCGGCATTCGAAATATTTTTGAAAGCGAGACTACAGATTTCTTTTTAGGACTGGTACTTTTGGCCATCTCCATCTACATGGTCATCGCCATGGTATCGTATTTCTCCACCGGTCAGGCCGACCAAAGCATTCTGGAGAATCTGCGACCCGGTGAGTGGCTCAATACCAAACAAGAATTTACCAACTATTGTGGTTCTGTGGGTGCCCTGCTCTCCTACTACCTCATCACGGTCAACTTCGGCCTTCCCTCCTTCCTCATCCCGGCTTTCTTTGTACTGGTGGCACTGAAGCTAATGAAGGCATACCGCGTGAACCTTTGGAAGTGGTTCTTCGGTATGGCATTGGTCATGGTGTGGAGCTCGGTTACTTTGGCAAAATTTCTCACGCCTCTCATGGGCGAGCAAGTGTTCAACCCTGGAGGCAACCACGGCGTATTCTGCGTGCAGCAGCTTGAGAACATCATTGGGCCTCCCGGGCTAACGGCCGTACTCTTCCTCGTGGCCTTGGCCTTCCTCACCTATCTCAGTGCCGAGACCATCGAAATTGTACGAAAAGCCCTCAACCCGGTGAAGTATATCACTGACAAAGTAAAGTTTACCGTCACCAACCACGACACTGCTGCCAACGAGATGGGTGACACGAACGAAGAGTTGGTAGTCGTTGACACCACTGACGAAGAGCCCACAGCTGACGAACACAAAGATGAGACACCCACAACCGTGGTCGACCTCACCGACATGACTCAGGGGCAACCCACTCCACCGCAGCCTACGCCTGCCATCGCTACCCATCCCACCCTGGAGCCCACATCTGTGCCCGAGGGGGAGCTTATCGTTGAGAAAGCCGCCGAGGAGGCTAAGGCCACCCGAGCAACACTGACTGACGAGGAGCGGCTCAATACGCCTATCAATCCATGGAAGCCTTACGAGAAATATGTCTTCCCTTCCTGTGACCTGCTGAAAAAATACAACTCTAAGCCAGTCATTGACATGGAAGAGATTAAAGCCAACAACGCCCGTATCGTTGAGGTGCTCAATAGTTTTGGCGTAAAGATCAGTAAGATCAACGCCACCGTGGGTCCCACAGTCACCCTTTACGAGATAACACCTGCCGAGGGTGTACGCATCAGTCGCATCCGCGGATTGGAGGCCGACATCGCCTTGAGCCTTTCGGCCCTGGGCATTCGTATCATTGCACCCATTCCGGGTAAAGGTACCATCGGTATTGAGGTCCCCAACAAGAATCCACAAATCGTATCGATGGAGAGTGTGCTCAACACCAAGAAATTTCAGACTACCAAGATGGCGCTGCCCATGGCCTTGGGTAAGACCATCACCAACGAAGTGTTCATGGTAGACCTGGCCAAGATTCCTCACCTGCTCGTGGCTGGTGCCACCGGACAGGGTAAGTCGGTGGGTCTTAATGCCATCATCACATCGCTACTCTACAAGAAACATCCCAATGAACTGAAGTTTGTGCTTGTCGACCCCAAAAAGGTGGAGTTCAGCATATACAACAAAATAGCGCCCCACTATATGGCGGCACTTCCCGAGAACGAAGACGAGCCCATCATCACCGATGTGCAGAAAGTGGTGCGCACGCTCAACAGTCTTTGTAAGCTCATGGACCATCGCTACGACTTGCTGAAAAAGGCACAAGTGAAGAAGATTGACGAATATAACGAGAAGTACATTCAACGGCGGCTTAGACTCACCGACGGACACGACTATATGCCTTACGTGGTGGTCATCATTGATGAGTTTGGCGACCTAATCATGACTGCCGGCAAGGAGATTGAGCTACCCATCGCACGCATCGCTCAGCTGGCGCGTGCCGTGGGCATCCACATGATCATTGCCACGCAACGCCCCACTACCAAAATCATCACCGGTAATATCAAGGCCAATTTCCCAGGCCGCATGGCTTTCAGGGTGGCATCACAGATTGACTCGCGCACCATCCTCGACCGCACCGGTGCCGACCAGCTCGTGGGCCGAGGTGATATGCTCTTCCTTACTGGCGGCGACCCCATACGTGTGCAGTGTGCCTTCATCGATACACCGGAGATTGAGGCTGTCAACAATTACATTGCCGACCAGCCCGGTCCCCTTGACGCCGCTGAGCTGCCCGAACCCGATGACCCGGGCGACCCCATGGGTGGAGGAGGCTCAGCCACCGATGCCAAGAGTCTCGACCCCTATTTCGATGAAGCCGCCCATGCCGTGGTGATCTCACAACAAGGCTCCACTAGCATGATACAGCGTAGGTTCTCTATCGGTTACAATCGGGCAGGCCGACTTATGGACCAGCTGGAAAGTGCAGGTGTGGTGGGTGTGGCACAAGGCTCCAAGCCCCGTGACGTGCTCATCCAAGACGAGAATAGCCTCAACCAACTGCTTATGAAGATACACGGAGCAGGCGAATAGCTTTAAAGGACGTTAATACAAGTAACAAGACCTGCAAATGTGTCTGTCTTCAATAACAAAATGGACCTTTAAAACAACAATGACAATGAGAAAAGTAATACTCATAGCCACCTTGGTTCTGATGAGCCTCGTGGCAAATGCACAAAATGCAGTAGAAGCACGAAAGATACTTGACAAGACGGCCAACGTGGTTGGACGCAAAGGTGGGGCCTCGGCCAACTTTACAGTAAGCAGTTCTAAGGTAGGTACTGTCAGTGGCAGCATCGCCATCAAGGGCAATATGTTCCACGCCCGTACACCGCAGGCCATCGTATGGTATAATGGCAAAACACAATGGAGCTACATGAAATCGACCAATGAGGTCAACATCTCCACTCCCACTGAGGCACAGAAGATGAAGATGAACCCCTACACTTTTCTGACCATGTACAAGTCGGGCTACACAATGAGCATGACCCGTAAGGGTAACAGTTATAATGTTCACTTGGTGGCACAGAACAAGACACGTAGCGTGCAGGAGGTGTACCTTGCCATCAACTCATCCTACACTCCCACTACCGTCAAAATGCGGGAAGGGCAGACGTGGACTACCATCGCCATCACTAATTTCAAGGCGCAGAGCCAACCAACCAGCACTTTCACTTTCAAGGCCAAGGACTTCCCATCAGCCGAAATCATTGACCTAAGATAAATGGCACGCACCAACAAACCAACCCACCAACAAACCAGATGACCTTCCTACAGCTTTACCTCACCCTGCGCCGTCACCGCAAACTGGCAGAACATCGCGACCCGATGTTCGAAGCCAATAAGAGCGCCAAATGGGCCTTCTATATCTCAATGACCTTCATGGTGGTCTATCTGCTCATCTTCGCCATCCTCTTCGCTATAGATGCTAATGACTCAAGACGTTACACTACCATTGAGTATTTGATGGGCATATCTCCCTTTATCATGTTGATAGACTTCTGGTTGAGATTCATCGCACAGCAGACACCCTCGCAAATCATCAAACCCTATGTGTTGTTGCCTATACCACGGTATATCTGTATCGATAGTTTCATCCTCAACTCCCTCTTTGGTTTGGGTAATCTGATATGGTTCATCATGCTCGTACCCTACTGTCTCATGGCAGTGGTATTCAGCTATGGGCTGTTGCCCACGCTATCGTTCCTTATCCTTTGGTATATCATCATCCTGGCCAATAGCCAGTGGTATGCCATCTGCCGAACCCTGATTATCCATCATCTGTTATGGTGGTTGCTGCCCGTCACCACCTCCTTGCTCCTCTTCGTGCCTTGGCTCATTGGTGACCTGCACATCTTCTATAAGTTATATGCTCACGTTGGTTCAAACATAGAGCATGGCAACATTTTGCCCCATTTCATCGCCTTGGCCATCCTAGCCGCTATGGTGATTATCAACCGTAGACTGCAATATATCAGTGTATGGAAAGAACTTGGCAAGCAAGAAGTCACCCATCTCAAGAGCGTCAGCAAATTTGGTTTCCTTGACCGTCTCGGTGAAATCGGTGAATACATCCGGCTAGACATGAAGTCGCTTTTACGCAATAAAAATCCACGTAAGAGCATCATCTTCTCTACGCTGTTAGTGGTTGTGCTAAGCATCGTGATTTCTTTTACTGAAGTGTATGATAACCCGCTGATGACCAACTTCTGGTGCATCTACAACTTCGCTATATATGGAGCCATGCTATTGGTACGAACGATGAGCTTCGAGGCCAACTATATTGATGCACTGATGGTGCGCAAGGAGAACATCCTGCGACTACTCACTGCCAAGTATTATCTTTTCTGTATGCTTTTGTTGCTCCCATTCGTACTCATGCTGCCGATGGTCATAGTAGGTAAGTGGAATATTTTAATGCTACTCTCATACGGTACCTTCACAGCCGGTTTCCAATATTGCATGCTCATGCAGATGGCTGTTTACAACAAACAGAAACTCCCTCTCAATGAGAAGTTCATCAAGAAGGGTGGTATCGACAATAACTATATTGGTGTGCTCGTAGAGCTCGGTGCTTTCTTTTTGCCACTACTGGTCATCAGTATATTAGAGGCATTTTTCGACCATTTCATCGCTTGGATGGTCATGCTACTTATAGGCGTAGGATTCATTGCCACCCATAAGCTATGGTTATGCAACATCTATCAACGCATCATGCTGCGCAAATACGAAAAGCTCGAGGCTTTCCATAGTTAGTTTGTTGGTGGGCTGGCTTATTTAGGCGGGCCCACATCATCAAACCTATCGCAAATAACAAAAATATCCTAAAGCGAGTAGGGCTACCAATGCCATAAGAAACACCGTTTTAATCAGGCAGCTAGTCACCTTTTTCACGACAACAATACCCACCACGATAGTGGCTATAATAAAGAGATAATACACCAGGTTCGAATCCATCGATAAATTTGCTTAAATAAAATAATTGATCAAATGATAATCTTTTTGTAACCTCTAGGCAGAAACCCTCAGAACAGACTTCGGAACGTTTGAGGGATGAGCGTTTCAAACTCCATCTTTGCATGGGTTACAGGATGGTAGAAACAAAGAACATAAGCATGCAGACAGAGCCTGCCCAAAGGGTCATCGCCATTGCCATACTTCATGTCACCACACACAGGATGTCCCATATCGGACGCATGCACGCGAATCTGGTTCTTGCGCCCAGTCTCCAATTGGAACTCAACCAACGAATGCTCAGCCGAACGGTCGAGTACATGAAAATGTGTTACGGCATATTTACCTCCATTGTCCACATCGCTGCTATAAGTGATATAGGCCTTATTGTCTTTCAGCCAATTGGCGATGGTGCCCTCATTTTCGACCATTTCACCTGAAAGAACGGCAACGTACCTTCGGTCGTACACCGTCTTATGCCAGTCAGCCTCTAGTGCCAGCTCTGTTTGTTTGTCTTTGGCATAAATCATCAGTCCACTGGTGTCACGGTCGAGGCGATGCACCACATGCGCCTGGCACTTCTGCTTTGTCTGCCGGAAATAATCGTCAAGAATAGTCTTCACATTGAGAGAACTGTGACCTGCCGCCATCGACAGCACACCGACATTCTTCTCCACCACTACAAGATAACGATCTTCGTACACCAGCTTGAGGTAGCGGCTCTTGAAAGTATTGTTGCGCTTCGACTTGCTCACGGCGACCTTCATACCTGGCTTGAGGGCAAAATCGAACTGTGTCACTACTTTACCATTAACCTTTATGCCCCTACCTTGCAGCGTAGCCTTAACCTTTGAGCGGCTCTCACCTAAATGAGCGAGCAGCCAGTCCATCAAAGAGGCTTCTTCTTCCACTGTATAGCGGTCATATTGCTGTTGACTGTATTCTGAAATAAATCTCATGTTGCGATGTATGCTTTTAACCCGACAAAATTAGGCAAAAAAAATGAGACTGAAACTGAAATCCCTCAAAAACACCTGATTTCTTTCACAGTCGAAGTTCATGAGTAGCACATATCCCAGCACGTGAAAAGCGCAAAGCATACCAAAAATATACTTTGCGCTCCTTGTTGTTTTTTGTGTTCCTACACTCCAGTAAGGCTGTACACCAAGCCACTATTCGTAACGTATGGCCTCAATGGGGTCGAGACGCGCAGCTTTCTTAGCAGGGTACCAGCCAAAGAATACACCTGTAAAAGTGCAGACTGCAAAACTCATGACAATAGTCCATATCTCAATGTAGATGGGCCAATGGGCCAGCATCTTCACAGTATAACTAGCACCAATGCCCAATGCCACACCAATAATGCCCCCAGTAACGCTCAGGAGAATCGCCTCGATGAGAAACTGATTGAGAATATCGATGCCACGGGCACCCACACTCATTCGCAATCCTATCTCACGTGTGCGCTCAGTAACACTCACATACATGATATTCATGATACCAATGCCACCGACAATAAGCGAGATGCCGGCCACACAACCCAACAAAATAGTCATCATATTGGTGGTGGAATTCATCATCGTCGAGAGCTCTTCCTGCGAGCGGATGTTAAAGTCGTCAGCATCAGCCTCAGCCTCGTCTGTGGCGCTCTTGAGTTTGTGGTTGCGTCTAAGGATCTGCGTCATCTCCTCTGTAGCCTTCTCTGTGACATCCTCCGTAATGGCCGAAGCCTGAATCTCACTCAGATAGGTCTGAGCCAGTATTCTTTTCATGACGGTGGTGTATGGTGCAATGACAAGATTGTCTTGGTCCATGCCCATAGAGTTGTAGCCTTTCTTCTTGAGCACGCCTATGACGCGAAAGGGAATACTGTTGAAACGCACTACCCTACCCACGGGGTCGCTACCGTCAGGAAAGAGGTAATCGACTACGGTCTTACCCAGTATGCATACCTTGGCACTGGTTTTAAGTTCCTGATCGGTGAACACCTCACCATCACTGATGCTAAGTTGCCGGATATCCATATATTCCTGGTTTACACCATAGATAGTCGACTGGGTATTGTTGTTGCCATAGATAAACTGTCCGCTGGTGCTGACCACAGGACTGATTCCTTTTATATAAGAACACTCATCTTTGAGGCTCTGGTAGTCAGCAAGTTTCAGTGTCTGCATGGCCGAAGGGTCTTGCCTTACACCGCCTCGCATGTCAGCGCCGGGATGAATCATGATCATGTTCGAGCCCATCTCTGCGATATTGGCCTGTATACTGCGCTTGGAGCCTTGTCCGATAGCGAGCATGGTGATGACCGAGGCCACACCGATGATGATGCCCAGTGCGGTGAGAAAAGACCTCATCTTATTGGCGAAGACCGCTCTTAGAGCAATCTTCAGTAAGTTGGCATAATTCATAAGCTATTCGTCGGTATTTGCAGGGAGGGCAGCCAAGCCCTCGGCCGCACTAAGTATGTTGTGGTTGTAGTCATCGCTCACCACTCGCCCATCGCGCAACTGTATGTTGCGACTAGAGTAATGGGCGATATCAGGGTTATGAGTGACAAAGATGATGGTGCGTCCCTCAGCGTAGAGTTTCTGGAAGAGCACGAGAATCTCGAAGGATGTACGCGTGTCGAGGTTGCCGGTAGCCTCATCGGCGAGGATTACGGCAGGGTTGTTGACCAATGCCCTGGCAATAGCCACGCGCTGCATCTGTCCACCCGACATCTGGTTGGACTTGTGGTAGAGACGGTCGCCCAGTCCCACAGCCTTCAGTGCCTCCACCGACCGATTGAAGCGCTCCTGTGCCGACACGCCGGCATTGTACATGAGCGGCAGTTCCACATTCTCAACACTGGTGGTTTTAGGCAGCAGGTTATAGTTCTGGAAGATGAAACCTATCTTGCGGTTGCGTAGCACGGCACGCTGGGCCTTACTCATGGTACGTACCGATACACCATCAAGATAATATTCTCCTGTCGAGGGAGTGTCAAGACAACCCAGCTGGTTGAGCAAGGTCGACTTGCCCGAACCCGACTTACCCATGATGGTCACAAACTCACCCTCATAAATCTTGAACGATACCCCTCTCAAAGCATGCACCATCTCATCCCCGACCAAGAAGTCGCGCTTCACATCTTGAAGTTCGATAACGACTTTCTTATTATCGTTTTCGTTATTTGTTATCATTTACCCGTTGGCGGAATTAAAAAGTTAATAAATTGATGTTCAAAAAGTTGTGCATATCGTTGATTTTTAGTAACTTAGTGGTGATAAGATCATTAAGTCCAAATCTTCGTATGCACAACCTACTTACAAAGTTCGCCAAAATTCTTGGTATCTGCAAACAATTTTCTGATAATCTTGTCAACGAGCGAGGAAATATCCCGCGTCGTGGACCGGTCCCCAAATTCTCGGATCTGGAAGTCGTGGCATTGTCCCTTGCAGCAGAGGCGGAAAGCATTGACAGTGAAAACT
>JBHAFS010000100.1:0-32894 GCA_041856205.1 Prevotella sp. | reverse complement strand
TTTCATACTAATATACTCCAAATATTAAGTGAAACATTTTAAAACTTGTAAACCTTGTGGTTGGCCCACCTGGATTTATTACATTAATGATAAATTTGCCGTTATCGTATATTCTAACTCTATTTACAACCGTAATAAGATAAGAGAGAAACACGTCCTGCCCATTTAGCTCCCTACGGCCAATCCTCGTCAATATGTTGCTGATCACCAATATTCTATTTTTCTTTTAGAACGCGTTTTCTTTCCTTCTTGAGTAGCATAATAACTCTTCGTCCAATTTCCTTTATTGTCAAAATTAGAATATGTGAGTTGCACTTTATTTAATTCGTTGTCAGCATAGGGAACTATATCGCTCAAAACTGATATATCATCTGATTTTCTTATCTCGTCTGTTAACCTCCCCATTCTATCATAGGAATAGAATACACTGTCTGTTCCATTGAAAAGTTTGGTTTCCAGAATCTTCTGCTTCTTTTCATTATAATAATAGTTCACTTTCGAGACTTTGCCATTTTCCTTTTGCCAGGCAGTTGCCTCTTCATTGCTTATCAGCAAATCGCCGTCATATACAAAGTTGTCAATATATAATGATACGGTATCCGAACCATTCATATACACCCTGCGTTTGTAACATTTTCCAGAAGGAGAAAAGTAGTCTTCGCATTTCTTCACCAATTTGGGGTAAGGAGCACTTATGTCTGTTATACTTGTCACCACGACACTGTCAGTAATCCGATAATCGTATACATAATCAGACTTCAATTTTCCTTTATAAAAGTTCCGCTCACGAATAAGAGAGCCTTGTCTGTCGAAATGACAAACAATCCTCCATTTGTCGTGTGTTGTAGTGGTAATTTTTCTTACCCCTGTAACACTTATACTGTTATTACAGTCCACTCCCAGATTCGAAGGATACTCAGGAACAACAATTCCTGCAAATAAAAAGATAAGGTAAAATAAGTTCTCCATTTTGTACTTTTAGTTGTCTTTATTGGCAAGCGCATAGTTTACGCTTGCCAAAAAATATGATTCTATGGTGTGACAATTCTTATGTAGCCATTATTGAATAACCTATAAGACAATCTTTGCAGAGTTTTATGTAATGGATCCATCACTTGTATATTTATTCTAGTTCTGACTCCTGAACTTAGGAGACGGCGTATCTGTTGTATTTTAATTCTATTCAAACCAACCGTATGCATTACACCCCCATTATTGTAGGTTATTGCAGCTGGATTATCTAATGTCATCTGAGCTCCAACTATATGCTCACTGTTAATCGTCCGAGGCATTATTGTTTTCGTCTTAAAACCATATTCCTTTGCCAATTGGGCGAAATCAGCTCCTTGACTTTTATCTGCAACAGTGACTGGATTTCCGAGATAATCAGAAATAGACTCTAGAGTTTCTTGTGTGCATCCTACTTCTGGATTTGTTTGCTGATGAATTGGCAAATCTCCATGTGGCAAAGAATATTCTGTTATTGTCTGCCATGTTTCGCCACTCAAGAAATCGCGTCCATCAATTGCGGCATCAATACCATTCCAGAGGCCTCCAACAACAGCACCCGACAAGCCACCTATCATACCGCCTTTTAGACCACTTAATAGTGCATTGCCTAAGCCATTTTTTTCTATGACAGAATTTCCAAATCCTGTGGTAAAACCACTAGCGAAACCACCAGTACCGCCTATAGCTGCTCCTGAAACAAAACTCGTCGCAACAGTCTTTGCTGCTGTAGTACCCCAGAAGCCTGCACTAAAGCCACCTCCTGCCATAGCAGAACTTATTCCAGCACCTACTCCAGCACCCACTGCTCCAGCAACGGCACCTGTGGCAAAATATCCGAGACCCTTTGCATTAAATTTAAATCCATGACTCGCCCAATTGACAACGCCCCCAATCACAGCACCTATTATGAGATGCCAGAATTTTCCATCCTTGTCAACATAGCATAATGGATTGTTCATGCAATAGCTGTAGCGGTTGAAGTTCTGCGAGAAGTCAGGCATCTGCACGTATGGGTCGGGACTGAGGAACCTGCCCAAGGCTGCGTCATACAACCGGGCGTTCATGTTGACCAATCCGAACTCTTGCAGGTGCTCGTGACCCGTGTACCCCCTTCCGAGGAACAACTCCGGCTCCTTGCCTGGCTCATACACCTGCTGGGTGGCGGGATTGCGCAAGCGTCCCCACGCGTCGTAGCTCAGTTCCTGGACCAGGCTGCCGTCCGGGCCTATGATATGCGTGATGCTCCCAAGATGGTCACGGAGAATGTTATACACCTTCTCCACGCCGTTCTCCTTGACGAGGACAGCGGGTGCGGTATAGTAGTCGCCTCCCAGATAGAGCCTTTCCTTGTTGCCAGCAGAACTTACCTCCAGCTCATAGCAGTCGCCCAGATAGTATCGGGCTGTCACGTTCTCGCCATCGCGCAAGATAGTCATTTTTACCCTGTCATAATCAGCAGAATAGGTAAAGTCGGCGATGTACCCATTTTCCGAAATCGACCTGGGACGGGAGAAAGATGTGTATTCCACCTCCTGGTTCCTTGCAGGTATGTTCGCGGAGGTCAGGGTCACGCCTGAGACCGCATAAGGCTTTTGGGAGATGTCGTAATCAAAAGATCCGATGTCGCTCAAGCCTGTGATGTTCCCCTTGCTGTCGTAGCTGGTGCTCTTTCCTCCGAAGGATGTCAGCCGGTTCAGTTCATCATATCCGAAACTTTCGGAGATGTTTCTCGTATTGTCCTTGCGTGACAGCAGGTTGGAAGTCTTGGCATCGAGCGCATACGAGAAGTCCTGGTACTTCTTGCCGAAGCCCGTCCCGCTTCTGCCCGTCAACAAACCGGCCGGGGTGTAGTCATACTTTCGGGTAATACCCCCCGACACAATGCCGGATGCCATGCCAAGGGAATTCAGAGCCGATATGTCGTAAACATTCGTGGTACCATTGAGCTTCACCCCCTTGAGGCTGCCATTCGCATACACGTAGCTTTCCTGGGCTATCCGTCCTGCCTGTGAGGTGTATTCTATGGTGCTGACATTGCCGTCGGCATAGGTATAGTCCTTCTGCAGCCACTTGCCGTCGGGTGCGGTTTGCTTCCATTGCCTGACCCTTCCGAAGGCATCGTAGGAAATCGTATTGCCCGTGCCGTTGCTGGTGGCAACCTCCACCAAATCGCTCAAGGCATTGTATCTATACGATGTTGTGAACTCCGGACATATACTCTTGAGCAACCTGTTGTACTGGTCGTACTCATACTGCCTGACCTTTCCGTTGGCATCGGTTTCCTTGCTCAGATTCCCGCTGGCATCATACTCATACGTCGTAGCCCCCATGCTTGGATCCACCAATCGCACGCGCCGCCTGTATTTGTCATACTCAAACGAGGTCGTGATGTTTCCGGGCGCAGTGATGGACACGGGACTGCCGTCGGGCGCGACTTGGTAGGTGATGGTGCCCGCAGGGTCGGTGACGGAGATGAGGTTCCCCAGTGCATCGTAAGTCTGAGTCCTGGCGATGCCCTTTGAGGTTGTCGTCACACTGTTTCCATTGTACGTATACTCGGTGATTGCCCCCGAGGCCTCCGTGTACGAGGTGACCCTGTCAAAAAAGTCATAGGTGTAGGTGTTCCAAATGGGAGGCGCGCTTTTATCGTAAGGGACTGAGGTCTTCCACAAGTGCCCGGCGTCGTCATATAGCTTGAGCACAATCAGCTCTTTACCGTTCAGGAGGGTCTCGGCAGTAAGCACCTCGCGGTTCAAGGCATCGTAAGCACTTGCCGATTTGGGCTGGCCTGTCATGTCCTGTGTTTTCTTATAAAGGCCGCCCATGTCGTCGGTCACCCAGGCAAGAGTGATGTTCATGCATGTGTTGTCAGGATAGGTGACGGATGTCTCGCGCCCGAAAGCATCGTAGGAATAGGTCGTGACACCTCCCCGGGTATCTGTCATCGACTCAACGAGGCCAAGATTGTTGTAGCAAATTTGTGTGACAAGTCCCATGGGGTCTGTTGTCTTGGCTGGCCTGCCGAAAAGATTATATTCATATGTTGTCTTCTGGCGGTTCGTGCCGGAAAAATCCTTGACTGACGAGCAGATGGTGTTTCCGTTGCTGTTGTAATAAAATGTTTCTTCCTTTACCGCATTGCCGTTTTTATACAGAATCTTTACGTCAGGCTGCCTGTGAGAGTATGCAGGAATGAACAGCCTTTCGGTATATGTCTCTCCTGCCCGGGTGACGGCCGAGGTCTGGTCAACGAGAAAGCCGAGGTTATAGCCATCCTTGACCGCAGACTGGTGGCTGTAGGCATTTGTCTTCCTGATGATTGTCCCATCCGAGTATGAGACATTCTCCTCCGTCGGATAGCCATAGGCATCATAGATATAAGAAGTCGATGTCGTGATATCCTTGAGCAGGTCTTTCTCCGTTTTCTTGGTCAGCAGGATCTTCAGCAGGCGGTTTGCCTGAGTTGTGACGGAGTATTCGTATTCGCCCTTGGATGCCTGCGTGCTCATGCTTTTCAGGACACCCCGCCTGCATGGGTCGTATGTGCTGACGCAGGCGCGTCCCCTGTTGTCATAGGACGCGATTTCCTCAAAGCCGCAGAAACCCAGTCCCTGGCGATGCACGACGGCATTTCTGTAACGGAAGGATTCTCCCTCCATGCTCTTTCCGCTGACATAGGTCTCTGAGGAAGCTATCAGCGTCAGGGGCTCATGGATGTTGACATAGGGGTATGCCGCACCGTATCCCTTGGTGTACACTCCTCCCATGATGCCCTCCTCGTCGGCCCTGGAATACTTGTTTTTTTCAATCACTCCGAGACTGTTTGCCACGCCTGTCAGCAGCATTTCTTTCCCATAATCAGTGGAAAATGAATACTTGGTCGCTTTTCCCTCTTTCAGGCTGATCAGCTGTGTGAAACTGTTCCTGCTGTTGATGTTGGTCGGGACGAGAATGGACTTGGTGGAAGGGAAACTGCTGTAGCATGTGGTGCTTCTTACGTTATTGTTGCTTGCCAGATAGGTGAAAAAGCCCGATGTATCATATTTGACCATATCCGTTGTACCATCGCTGTTGACATCCTGGATGATAAATCCGGCATTCGCATTGTTGGTATTGTATGTCCCACTGAAAGTGGACTTGTCAAACTGCCCGTTGCCTTTTGAATTGTATACAGTCCAAATGTTGTCTGTCCCGACTTTAGAAGAAGGGGACACCAATATATCTGTCAGACCGTCGCCGTTGAACTCCCCCATGAGTAGCCTGCAGTTTGCCAAGGCTGCTTTGGACAATCCGATATAAGACGCGATCTTCCTTGTACCGGTTATATTCGTTCCTGAAGTCTCGAAAGCATATATGTTTACACCATTGTCATTAATGAGGCACATGTCCGTCTTTCCGTCACCGTCATAGTCCATGACCAGCAGCTTGTCAGAATTGTTGTCTGCGGCATCAGGGTCGGTCTGTTGGGAGCCTACAAAATCGATGTTGAGGGGGAATACGTGGCTCTGGTATAGTATCTTGTTGTTGACAAGATCGAAGACATAGCATCTGGACGGCTTTCCCGTATCACCAAAGGGCTGGTGTACGGACACGGCAAGGACTTCCATCTTTCCGTCACCGTTGAAATCCCCCGTATAGTAGAATTTCGGCTGTATGCTTTTGCCCTTGTCAGCATCCGTGTAGACCGTGGGAAAGCTGTAGTTTCTCGTGTACAGCCTTGCCAGGCCGGTATATAAATTGGAACGGTATACATTGAAGGTTACCTGGTCGGCGTTGTCGACAACCTGATTGTTAATCTTAACGACATACTCTTCCTGCTTACCCTCCAGATCACCGCATATGATGTCAACAAACCCCTTTTCCGTGAGCAGATTAGGCATGGGGGAGGCAAAATTATCCTTTAACCCGGCGTACAGGAATATCTTCTCGTCACCGCTGTAGTTGTTGTCGAAGCGGTTCTGAGAGTGCCGGAACATCGTACGGTTCCGGTAGTGCTTCCAGTAGGGATTCTTGTTGGGAAGGACTATCAGGCCGTCGGCACCGCTGTCGTAATCGAATTTCCCCTTGACAACTTTTATCATGTTAGGGTCGTCAGACTTGTACCACTCCAGCAGCTGCGTGGTGCTTGTCGTATAAGAGGTCGCCGTAAGGCCTTCGCCATAATAGAAAGAGATGGGGTTGTAGGATTTCTCGTTTGCAGAATAGTCCACCCTTGTAAGGAGGCTCTTGTTCTTCTCCACGGTATACGACAACGTGTAGGTGCCCAGGACTTTTTCTCCATACTTGGATGTGATGGTCTTCAGCAGTCTCGGCTCATAGACCTTCATTCCTCCGGAATATGAGAGAATCGGATCTTGACGGGATTCCGTATACTGGAATTCCACTGAGCAGCTGTTGTATAGAATATTAAGGATGTTATAGTGGTTGTCGGAGAAAGAATAGGTATAGTCTATCGTATTGCCGTATAAATCGACAAGTGAGACAAGAGGGTAGGACTGCAAATTCTGAGTATTGAAAGTATAGCCAAAAACACCCTTGGTTCCATCAGGGAAAAACACCTCGAAATACTTCATCGTCGTTCCTGAGAAAAAGCCTTTTGCCTTGATGTTTCCCTGCTCTGTCTCGTACAGGATATGGTCACTTGCAGTACTTGTTCTTATGAGACGCACGCCGTTCAGCATGAAGGAGTCGTCGTTGTCCATTCTTACACCCTCTGCCTTCCCGTCATAGTAAACCGTCTTTCCTCCCCTCACAATCATGGATATGCCGGAGACAGACCATCCCACGCCCAGGGTGGAGCTCCCTTGCTGGCTGTTATAAGCCAGTGAGAGGGCAGGAGTGAAGTCTTTCATTCCCGGGTATACGCTGATGGGAATGCTGTATGTCTTTGCCCCGGAGGGTGACGTACCGGAATTGATGGGAATCTCACCGACCTCCTTTGACTTGTCAACATTGACGGTATTGGGAACGTGGGAATTTTGTACGGACGTGGGGCTCTGAGCAGCTGCAGCTCTGAGCATGATGGGTGCGGGCGGGATGTCTTCTGACCTGCAGGCCACTACGGGGGGATATAGCTTTGAAAGAATGGAATCCTCATAATGTTTGTATTGCTCTTCCGTCCAGCCATCAAACTTATCCTTCCTGACCTTTGGAATGACATCTCCGTTATCTTGTGGTGAAAAGGTTTTGGCGCTTACATCTGAGAATCCTCCCATACAAGTGCCTATGATAATCATGAACAGAACATGTGAAATTTTATTCATAATTTTGCTTGTTTTAAGGGTTGACAAGTGAATATACGATTAAGACGATACCTGCTCCTGCTGACACGGATGAAGGCTGTAGCAGGTTATTTCTTTATGATTTTCCATGTCGTTGAATGATTGTTAATGGTTATTCTGAGCAGATAGACACCCGCAGGATGATTGCTGATGTCGATGTCAACATGGTCAGTCTTGACATTCTCCGTCAAGATCTGGGCTCCCTGGGAGGTGTAGACCCCGAGCGAGCATTTGTCCGTACCCGTCAGGCCGGAAATGCTGACCTGCAAGGCCCCCTCCGTGGGGTTGGGGTATATTTTCACGGTATGGTCGCGGAGCATGTCGGTGAAAGCCTGACCGTCAGCAGCAAAGGTCTGCTGCTTCGCCATGGCTTTCGGAACAGGCATGACGATTTCACGTTTCACACGATTGCCGGCGGCGTCGTAGCTGTACCCTATCGTGCCCTGGGCTGAGGATACCAGAGGCAGCAAGGCCAGAATTGGCAGCAGGTAGATTTTCTTCATCATAGTTAGGAATATAATTTGGAAAGATTAAAAATATCTGCGTGAAAGGCAAAGAGAATATGATAGAATGAGAGACCGACAAACAGACTGTTATATCGTGAATTGACCCACATAAGCATTTTCGTCAACGCGAACTTCCAGTACATACTCTCCCTGCTGCTCCGTCTGCGGAAGGTTTACGGTATGTGTTGCACCTGCGAAGACAATGCCTGACAAAATGACGTTGCCCGCGTCGTCAAATATGGCATATTCGGCGACAGAGCCAGGGGTTGCGTTGGACAACACCAGGGCATTGCCTTCGACGACGGCCCGTATGGGGCAGGCCGGTGCTTTCGATGGCACTCGGTGCGGCCCCGGCATGCCACCCAGGATGTACCCGCCTCCGGCATATACCATTGCAATGTCACGCGAAAAGGAACAAACAGACGCTTCCATGGCCGGAACAAGAAGCGTCAGAAACAACAATAGCAGTGTAACAATAGATTTCATAAGTTGAAGCATTAAAATTTGGGGATAAATTTAACCGTTCAGGCGATTGGTTCCAAATTTTTCTTGTTCCACCTTGTTTCACAAGATGGTTAATTTGTGTTAACATAGCTTCTGGTAAATCACAACCAGTTGCTATCCAACCCATTAAGCCGTCATTGCCCTCAACCCCACACTCCACCCTTGCAACTCTAAAATAAAACAGACATGGAACAAGGTGGAACAAAAAAAACAAGAAAACAGAGCTATCTTTGCCGCCAAAACATTATTTTTGCAAAAACATCGTAACGCTTTATCGCAAGTCATGAACCACTACGCCACATTCATCCTACTGCTCATGTCGGTCATCGCCACGTCGTGCAGCGACGACAGGGCATGGCTCGAAAAGATGGTGAGCATACAGGCCGCAGGCGACAAGAACCCCGTTGCCGCCCTGAAGGCCCTGGACTCCATCCGAGGAGACATACAAAACAGGTCGAAATACCTCCGGATGAAATATGACCTGCTGGAGACCAGACTGCAAGACAAGGCCTACATACCGGCGACGTCAGACACAAAGATCACCAGCGTCACTGCCTACTTCGCCAAGAAAGGGAGCAAGGCCGAGCAGCAGGAGGCATACTATTACCAGGGCAGCGTGTACAGAGACCTGAGCGACACCCCTCGCGCGCTGGAGGCATACCTGGCCTCGCTGAGCATATCGCGGCAGACAGCGCATCCTGACTCCATATTGCTGCGAAACACCTACTCCAACCTGTGCTGGCTGTATTACCATGTACAGGACTACAACAACGCCCTGCGGATGGCGCGGATGGAATACGGTCTTGCCCGGAAGATGAAGATGCTGGATGCCGCCACGGTATTGCATGTCGGCACGTCGTGCATCCGCCTGGGCCAGCACGAGGCTGCCAGGCGATATTTCAGGCAGGCCTACAGGCTGGCAACCCATGAAAAAACGGCCGGGGACGACAACACGACACTCGCGTCGCTGCTCTACCATTGCGCTGTCCTCGGTATGCGCCAGGAGGCCGAGGGGGGCTACAGGCTGATGAGGGGGCGGACGGTCGGACGGGCGGAGAAGGCCAACTGGGACCTGGCCCTAGGGCAGTATTTCATGTCAACACACCAGCCCGACTCGGCCATCAGCCGCTACCGGGCCGTCATCGCAGGCACCGCAGACCTGCAAGGCAAGTATGACGCCAGCAAGCTGCTGGTGCAGATATACAAGGAACGGGGAGACCTCGACAGGGCAACGGCCTATGCAGACCTGTTCATCAGGTTCAGCGACACGCTGAACCTGGGGGAGCGGCAACGGCTGGCGGCAACGGTAGGCAACAAGTACCGGTATCACACCAACAAGACCAGGGAGGAGCAAACCCGACAGAAGGCGGCCTTCTACCGACAGCTCACACTCGCAGTGGCGGCAGCAGCCACATTCGTCATCCTCGTGCTCGTACTCCTGATGCTCCACAGAAGGAACAAGCGGCTGCAGGAGATCATCGCCAGCACCAACGCCCTCATCTCGGCAAACAGGCAAGTGGAGAAACTGAAGGAGGAGGTCAGGATGCGCGAGAGCGAGTTCACGAACCTCAAAAGCACGTTGGCCGGCACGAAAAACAGACTGAAAGACGTGACGGCGAAGATTGAGCGTTACCGGCACGAAGTACATGAGAAAGAGATGCTGCTCGAAGAGAAGATCAAGCAGAACAAGAGCATCATCAGGCTCATCAGGCAGTCGGCGTTTGAGCGGAAGGCAGGTGATGTGGTGCGTGAGATACGACAGTCGGCAGAGGGAAAGCATGTCATGTCGGCGGCGGAGTGGGACGACTGTTACCAGGCCGTGAACAAGCTATACCCCTCGTTCAGCGATACGCTCGCCCGGAGGCTGGGGCGTATCGAGGAGCAGGAGCTGCAGGTGTGCTATCTCATGAAGATGGGTCTCACCAATCCGCAGATATGCAACCTCACGGCATTGCCCAGGACAACGGTATGGAGGTGGACCAAGAAGTTTGAGTGGATCACCGCAGCCGGAAACTGACCAGGCCGTGTGGACATGCAGATGCCCTTTCATTGCCCCACAGCACCCCGCTGGCCTGCCCTCAGCATTCTTCAGGGAGTACGAAAAGGACGTGCGGGCGCTCTCTCCGCGCCGCGCCGGGCGGATGCTTCTGGCCGAACCTTCTTGTACTTCTGGCCGAACCATCTTGTACTTCTGGTCGAACCATCTTGTACTTCTGGTCGAACCATCTTGTACTTCTGGTCGAACTATGCCATGCTTCTGGCCGAAGCATGCTGCCGGGGATGGCGCGCCGCAGGCCCCGTAGGCAGCTGAGAGACGGCCTGCAAGGGCTTGAGGCATCGCCGCAGGATATATTTTTCTCGGCGAAACGGCCGATAGCTCAAAAAATATCAGTAAGTTTGCAAACAGATAACTATTACCAGAACTCTTCTACTCATCATGACTAAACGTGGCCTTATCCTGATATTATGGTTGGTGATGTCCGTCCTGACGATGTCTGCCCAGCCCTATTGCGATGTACGGACGTACAACGTGCGCGACGGACTGGCCGCCAACGCCATCTCCAGCATCGCGCAAGACAACCGACAGCTGATGTGGTTTGCCACCCGCAACGGCCTATGCTGTTTCGACGGCTACCGCTTCACCACCTTCCGCGACCGGCTAGGTATGGGCCGCGTGCTGACGACCAACCGACTGCTCACCATCTCGACCAACGCCCTGGGTGACGTGTGGTGCGCCACCTACGACCGCCGCGTGTTTCTCTTCGACAGCCAGCAGTGCCGCTTCATCGATGTCACGGCCATCATCAAGCGCGAGCTAGGCATCGATTTCGAGTTCAACCACTTCTATACGCTCAAGAACGGGCATACCTGGATTACGGGCAAGAACAAGCAAAACTATAACTTCCGCATCGACGACCGAGCCATCAAGTCGGGGAAAGGCATTGAGGCCTTCGGCTACAAGGGGCGACGGCTGAAAGACAAAGTGCGCAAGGTGGAGCAAGACCTCGACGGCAACGAGTGGATCTTCACCGACCGCGGCATACAGACCCCGCGGCGGCTGATGCCCTCGAGGCGCAACTACGAGTATATGGTGCAGAGCCGCTATTCCATCAGCGGCCGCGACCGGCGGCGCATGGTCTACTTCGCTACGCGCGACGGCCAGCTGGGCTGCTATGCCCGCGGCATGGCCGATGTGCGGCCGCTGAGGCTGCCCATCGGCGTGCGACAGGTGACGGGGATGGTGGAGCGCGACCGTCGCACACTGGTGCTGGGTACCGACCAAGGCGTGGTGTTCTACGACAAGCTGTCGGGCACCTCGCGCGTGGTGTCGCTGCAGAATCCCTCGCAGCCCTCGTCACTGGCCAGCCAGGTCTACCTCGACAGCAGGGGCAACGTGTGGACATTCTCTGACGGCAGCGGTGTGACGCGCATCGACAGCCGCCTGCAGCCACACTGGATGACGGCCGAGGCGGTATCGGCAGCCGACGAGACCCGGTCGCTGAAACCCTTCTTCTTCGAAGACCGCCATCACACGGTGTGGGTGGTACCCACGCACGGTACCTTCAGCTACTACGACCCCCGTCGCGATGCCCTCGTGCCCTACGTGCTGGGCTCTGCCCCCCACGGCGGGGCCAACGAACCCACCATCGACAAGCGGTTCATCGACTCGCAGGGCAACCTCTGGTTCACCAGCACCCACGACCTCACGCTGGTCAACTTCAACCTGCGCGACTTCACCACGCTGCCCATCGAGGCCAAGCGTGACGTGCGGGCCGTGGCCCTGCTGCCCGACGGTACGGTGGCCGGAGGACTCGACAACGGCGCCCTGGCTTTCATCGCGCCCGGAGGAGGCAGCCCGACGTATCTCGACGCCACAGGGGCCATGGGCCCACGGCCTGCCACACTCACCAATCGCACCTATGCCATCTTGCTCGACAGCAAGGGGCGGCAGTGGATCGGCTCGAAGGGTGACGGCATCTACCTGCGTGAACCCGGTAAGCCGCTGCGCCACTTCATGCCCGATGCCCGCAACCCGCACGCCCTGAGCCATGCCGAGGTGTACGACATCTACGAAGACAGCAGGCAGCGCATCTGGGTGGCTACCTATGGCGGCGGCATCAGCCTGGCGCAGCCGCAGGCCGACGGCAGCGTGCGGTTCATGAACGCGGGGACGGCCTTCAGGCGCTATCCCAAAGACCTGTTTCAGAACGTGCGTCGCATCACCGGCATGCCCGACGGCACGCTCATCGCCTCGACCACCGATGGCATACTGGCCTTCGACGCACGGTTCGACCATCCGGCGAAGGTGGTGTTCCATGCCACGAGCCACGTTGCCGGCGACACCACCACCCTCGCCACGAGCGATGTGCTGCAGACCCATGTGGCGCGCGACGGCCGCATCTACGTGGTCACCATGTCGGGGCCGCTCCAGCTGCTCATCGGCGGCAGTCTGATGAAGGGGAATGCCGTTTTCAGGTCGATCGACAACCCCCACTCGCTGGGAGGCATCATTCTCTCTATCGCCGAAGATCGCAACGGCATGCTGTGGCTGCCGCGCGAGAACAGCCTGGAGTGCTACAACCCACGGACGGGCGAGTTCAGCACCTGCGGCATCACCCAGCTGGGCAACAATGTGGAGTTCTCGGAGGCCAAGCCCTGCTACGACAGCAAGAGCGACCGCCTGTTGCTGGGGGCCATGGGAGGTGTCGTGACCTTCAGGCCGTCGGCACTCACCAAGAGCAGCTACAAGCCAAGGGTGGTGTTCACCAGCGTGCAGTATCAGGGCGAGGCCGTGCCGCAGCCCATTCTCTATACCGACGAGCTGGAGGTGCCGGTGTCACGCCGCACCCTCACCATCTCGTTTGCGGCCCTCGACTACCAGGACAACTATCTCGTGCGCTACGCCTACATGATGGAGGGCGTCGACAAAACATGGAACTATGTGGGTACCGACCACAATGCCTCCTACAACCGTCTGCCCGCGGGCCGTCACCGGCTGCTGGTGAAGAGCACCAACGCCGACGGCGTGTGGATGGACAACGTGGCGGTGCTGACGGTGTATGCCCATCCCACCTTCTGGGAGACCGTCTGGGCCAAGCTGCTCTATGCAGCCCTGGCCCTGGCCCTGCTGTGGGGCATACTCTACACCTACTCGCTGCGCAAGCGGGCACAGCTCGACAAGGAGATGGGCGAGATGAAGACGCGCTTCTTCACCGAGATAGGGCACAAGCTGCGCACGCCGCTGACACTCATCGGCGGGCCCGTGACCGAGGTGCTGGGCACCGAACAGCTGAGCGACCGGGCACGCAGCCAGATGGAGATGGTGCAGCGCAATGCGCGACACATGCTCGACCTGGTGAACCGCATGCTGGTACACAACACCGCCGACAACTATCTGGTGGACGATGCCACGGCACCGGTGTTTGCCGGTAGAGTGGCCGCGGCGGGAGCGCCTGGCCCAGAGGGCACTGACGTTACGACGGCTGGCAAGACCCGCGAGAAACTGCTCGTGGTGGAGGACAATGCCGACCTGCGACTCTTTCTCACCGGTATCCTGCAAGACGACTATGAGGTGATGGCCGCTGAGAACGGCAAGGTGGGACTGGAGATGGCCGAGAAGTCGTTCCCCGACTTTATCATCACCGACGTGATGATGCCCGTGATGGACGGACTCACCATGGTGCATCTCATCAAGCAGAACAAAGACATCTGTCATATCCCCGTCATCGTGCTCTCGGCCAAGGCATCGCTCGACGACCGGCTGCAAGGCCTCAAGGAGGGTATCGACGACTATATCACCAAGCCCTTCAGCGCCACCTACCTCAAGCGGCGCATCGAGAACATCATCGCCCAGCGCCACTCGCTGCAGCAGGCGTTCCTGCAACAGATCGCGCCTGAGGAACAAACGGCGGCCGACCAGTCGCGTTACCGGCTCGCCTCGCCGCAGATTGTGGATGCCGACCAAGAGATGATGCAGCGGCTCATGAAGTATCTGGAGGCCAATATCGGTAATCCGGAGCTCAGGATCGAAGACCTGGCCGTGGCCGTGAACCTGGGACGCACGGTGTTCTACGAGAAGGTGAAGAGCATCGTGGGCATGACACCCGTCGACTTTGTGCGCCATGTCAGGATGCAGCGCGCCGAGGAACTCGTGGCCCGCAGCAAGGAGCCTTTCTCGCAGATTGCCTACTCCGTGGGGTTCACCGATCCCAAGTACTTCAGCAAGTGCTTCAAGAAAGAGACCGGCATGGCGCCGTCGGAATACAGGGCGAAGGCCAGGGAAGGCAGTCAGAGCAATTAAGGTCGTTATTACTATATCCGTGTCGGCAGAGCCAGGCGAGCGTCTTGGTTGGCCGCCGATCAGCTTGACACCCAACTTTGCAACCAAGTTGCACTACATTCTGTGTACCTTTGCACCGTGGTCGGCAACAAATGGGCTGCCCCGAATAATATGTATCAAAGGTGGGGACCGTTGTCCCGACAAGCAAAAGTAAACAGAAAAGAACAATGAATACGAAATTATGGAGGGTCATCGCGGCGGCTGTGCTGCTGCCCGTGGCCTATTTTCTGATCCACAACAGTGAGCTGCCCATGGGCTGGCAGCTGGCCATCTATATGGTGCCTTATCTCATTGTGGGCTACGACGTGCTGGCCGAGGCCGTGGAAGGCGTGATGGAGGGCGACCCCTTCGACGAGGATTTTCTCATGGCCGTGGCCACCATCGGTGCGCTGCTCATCGGGTTTCTGCCGGGAGCGGAGCCGCAGTTTCCAGAGGCGGTGTTTGTGATGCTGTTCTTCCAGGTGGGAGAGCTGTTCGAGGATTATGCCGAAGACAAGAGTCGCGACTCGATAGCCGAGATGATGGACATACGTCCCGACACCGCACGCGTGCTGAGGCAGGGCGTGGAGACGGTGGTAGACCCCACGACGGTGGCGGTGGGCGAGACCATCGTGGTGCAGCCCGGCGACCGCATCCCCATGGACGGAGTGGTGGTAGAGGGGCGGTCGAGCCTCAATGCCATCGCGCTGACGGGCGAGAGCATGCCCCGTAGCGTGGCAACCGGCGACGAGGTGATCTCGGGATGTGTCAATATCTCGGGTCTCATCAAGGTGCGGGTGGGCAAGACCTTTGGCGAGTCGACGGCTTCGAAGATCATCAGTCTGGTGGAGAACAGCTCGGCCAACAAGTCGAGGAGCGAGACCTTCATCCGCAAGTTTTCACGCGTCTATACGCCCATCGTGGTAGCGCTTGCCCTAGTGCTGGCCTTGGTGCCGCCGTTCTTCTGCGACAGCTACGCCGCGGCGTTCCCTGTCTGGCTCTACCGTGCCCTGACGTTCCTGGTGGTGAGCTGTCCCTGCGCCTTGGTCATCTCGGTGCCCCTGACGTTCTTCGGCGGTATCGGCGGTGCGTCGCGGCAAGGCATCCTCATCAAGGGCGGCAACTATATGGACACGCTGGCCAGGGCCTCGACGGTGGTCTTCGACAAGACGGGAACATTGACGCGGGGCGTGTTTGCCGTCACAGCCATACACCCCAGTCAGATCAGTGAGGAGGAACTGCTGCACCTGGCGGCACATGTGGAGCGCCATTCGTCGCACCCCATCGCGGCGGCCCTGCGGGCGGCATACGCCCACGAGGACGACGACTGTGTGATCAGTCAGGTGGAGGAGCTGGCAGGCCACGGCGTGCGCGCCACCGTCAACGGCAGGGTGGTATGCGTGGGCAACGAGAAGATGATGCAGGCGGCCGGTGCCGAGGTGAGTCCCTGTGAACGGTGCCGCGAGCACGTGGGGACGGTCATCCATGTGGCTGTAGACGGCAGCTATGCCGGACATATCGTCATCTCCGACCAGGTGAAGGCTGATGCCAAGGAGGCCGTGGCCCAGCTGAAGCAGCTCGGGGTGAAGAAGACGGTGATGCTCACCGGCGACCAGGCCCTGGTGGGCCAGCAGGTGGGCCGACAGCTGGGGCTCGACGAGGTATATGCCGGACTGCTGCCTGCCGACAAGGTAGACCATGTGGAACGGCTGCTGGCATCGAAGGTGCCGCAGACAAGTCTGGCTTTTGTCGGCGACGGCATCAACGACGCCCCTGTGCTGGCCCGCGCCGACGTGGGCATCGCCATGGGTGCGCTGGGTAGCGACGCTGCCATCGAGGCGGCCGACGTGGTGCTCATGGACGACAAGCCCTCGAAGATTGCCGTGGCCATCCGCATCGCACGACGCACCATCGCCATCGCGCGGCAGAACGTGTGGTTTGCCATTACGGTTAAGGTGGCCATCCTTATCCTTGCCGCCATGGGTTTGGCTGGCATGGGCCTGGCCGTCTTCGGCGATGTGGGTGTCATGGTGCTGGCGGTGCTCAACGCCATGCGTACCTTGAGAGCATGATTCAAAAATGAAGCCATAGCACTACAGCTATGGTCAAAGCACTAAAAAGCTGCGTGACGCAATCCTGTCACGCAGCTTTTTTGATAGGTCTTGGCCCTTGCACCAACCTTGTCAGCAACTTATGCAAAGCTGGTTGTCAACGCCTGCTTGATGTCGTCGAGCAGGTCGTCGGCATCCTCGATACCTACCGACAGGCGGATGAGGTCGGGGGCGATGCCTGCCTCGCGCAGCTGTTCGTCGGAGAGCTGGCGGTGAGTGTGGCTCGCGGGATGGAGCACGCAGGTACGACTGTCGGCCACATGGGTGGCGATGTTGATGAGCTGCAGCGAGTCCATCCACTTGATGGCCGTCTCGCGGTCGCCCTTGAGGCCGAAGGCGATGACACCGCACGAGCCGTTGGGCAGGTACTTGTTGGCCCGCTCGTGGTTGCGGTCGTCGTCCAGTCCGCAGTAGTGTACCCATGCCACATGCGGGTCGTCGTGCAGGAAGCGGGCGATGCGCAGGGCGTTGTCGCAGTGCTGGCGCACGCGCAGGTGCAGTGTCTCAAGGCCGATGTTCAGCAGGAAGGCGTTCTGCGGGGCCATGATGCTGCCCAGGTCGCGCATGAGCTGCGCCACGAGCTTGGTCATGTAGGCCATCTTGCCGAAAGCTGTGGTGTAGGTCAGGCCGTGGTACGAATCGTCGGGCGTGGTGAGCCCCGGGAACTTGTCGGCGTGCGCAGCCCAGTCGAAGTTGCCGCTGTCTACCACGGCACCGCCTACTGCGGTGGCATGGCCGTCCATATACTTGGTGGTGGAGTGGGTGACGATGTCGCAGCCCCAGTCGAAGGGACGGCAGTTGATGGGCGTGGCAAAGGTGTTGTCGATGACGAGGGGCACGCCGTTGGCATGGGCCAAGTGGGCGAACTTCTCGATGTCGAGCACGTTGCAGCCCGGGTTGGAGATGGTCTCGCCGAAGAGCAGCTTGGTGTTGGGGCGGAAGGCCTTCTGCAGCTCTTCCTCGGGCAGCTCGGGGTTGACAAAGGTGCAGTCGATGCCCATCTTCTTCATCGTCACGCCGAAGAGGTTGTAGGTGCCGCCGTAGATCTCGTTGGAGGCCACGATATGGTCGCCTGCCGAGGCGATGTTGAGCACGGCGTAGAAGTTGGCAGCCTGCCCCGACGAGGTGAGCATGGCACCTACGCCGCCTTCGAGGGCCGCGATCTTGCCGGCCACGGTGTCGAGGGTGGGGTTCTGGAGGCGGGTGTAGAAGTAGCCTTCTTTCTTCAGGTCGAAGAGCATCGCCATCTCTTCAGAGTTGTCATACTTGAAGGTGGTGCTCTGGATGATGGGCGGCTGCACGGGCTCGCCGTTCTTGGGTTTCCATCCAGCGCGCACACAGAGCGTGGATGGCTTCAGTTGTTTGGTCATGATGTCTTTATGGTTGTAATGGTTCTTTGGTGGTGTGTTGTCTATTGTCTGTTGACCAGGGCATTCATATGCCTCGCTCGGCCCAGTCGCCGCGGTCGAGGTTGCGGTAGCCGATGGCCTCGGACAGGTGTTCGGAGCCCACATGGTCGGCACCGGCCAGGTCGGCGATGGTGCGGGCCACCTTGAGGATGCGGCTGTAGGCACGTGCCGACAGCGACAGCCGTTCCATGGCGGTGCGCAGCAGTTCGAGACCGGCAGTGTCGGGCTCGGCATACTGGTGTATCATGCGCTCGGTCATCTGGGCGTTGCAGTGGATGTGTCGGTGGTCTTTGAACCGCTCGGTCTGCCGAGAACGTGCGGCGATGACCCGTTCGCGGATGAGGCTGCTGGCCTCGCCGGGTGCTGCACGGCTGATGTCTTTGAAGGGCAGCGGTGCAATCTCTACCTGCAGGTCGATGCGGTCGAGCAGCGGACCGCTGATCTTGTTGAGATAACGCTGTATCTGGCCCGGCGAGCACACGCAGTGGTGGGTGGGGTCGCCGTAGTAGCCGCAGGGGCAAGGGTTCATCGAGGCGATGAACTGGAAATTGCAAGGATAGTCTACCGTGTATTTGGCGCGGCTGATGGTGATGCGCTTGTCTTCGAGGGGCTGGCGCAGCACTTCGAGGGTGTGACGATTGAACTCAGGTAACTCGTCTGCGAAAAGGATTCCGTTATGGGCCAGGCTGATCTCGCCGGGCATGGGTGTGTTGCCGCCGCCCACGAGGGCCACCTCGGAGATGGTGTGGTGGGGCGCGCGGAAGGGGCGCTGTGAGATGAGCGACGACTCCTTGCCGAGCAGTCCGGCCACGGAGTGTATCTGCGTGGTCTCCAGGCTCTCCGACAGGGTGAGGGGCGGAAGGATCGACGGCAGACGCTTGGCCATCATGCTCTTGCCCGATCCCGGTGGGCCGATCATAATGAGGTTGTGGCCTCCGGCTGCTGCCACCTCAAGGGCCCGCTTCACATTCTCCTGCCCTCGCACGTCGGCGAAGTCGAGGTCGAAGTTGTATTGATGCTCGTAAAACTCCTTGCGTGTGTCGATGACGGTGGGCTCGTATTGGGCCCGACCGGTGAGCAGGTTGATGACATCGACCATCGTGTCCATGCCGTAGACATCGAGCTGGTTGACGATGGCTGCCTCGCGCACGTTCTGGCGGGGCACGATGAGACCCTTGAAGTGCTCGGCCCGGGCCTTGATGGCGATGGGCAGCACGCCCTTGGCAGGCTGCAGTTTGCCGTCGAGGCTCAGTTCGCCCACGAGGATATATTGGTCGAGCACCTGCGCGTCGATCTGTCCGTCGGCAGCCAGGATGGCGATGGCCAGCGGCAGGTCGAAGCTGCTTCCCTCCTTTCTGAGGTCGGCGGGAGCCATGTTGACAGTGATGTCGGCCTTGGGAAACTTGTAACCGTTGTATTGCATGGCGGCGGCGATGCGGTCGCGTCCCTCGCGCACGGCCTCATCGCCAAGTCCGGTGAGATGGTACATCACACCGCGGTTAAGGCTCACCTCGATGGTGACAGGCGTCACGTCGAGTCCGTTGACGGCCGCACTGTATGTTTTCACGAGCATAGTGGCAATGGTGTGTCAGGGTTAGACAAAAAAGGCCTCCTCGGACCTGCTTCGCTGAAGCAGCCGGGAAGGTTATAGGTTTTCTTCAATCTTCTTCTTCAGGTCTTCTGTAGAGAGGTTGCGGGCGATGATGCGTCCGTTCTTCACCACCAGGTTGCCGGGCACGCTGAAGAGCGCCAACTGTTTCACGGGCTTGCTCTCAAGCATCATCTCATCGCAGACGTTGGGCCAGGGTAGTGAGTCGCGCTGGATGGCGTTCTTGCAGTCGGTCTTGCTGGCATCCACAGAGATGGACACTACCTTCACGCGTCCGCCAGTGCCTTGTAGCTGCTGTTTGACCTGCCTGAGCATATTCATGCTGTCGAAGCTCCAGCTGGCCCAGGTGATGATCACCGCCGTACCGCTCATGAGGTCGGACGACGACACTAGGCGCCCGTTGGTGCTGTAGGCGGTGAACGTGGGTATGGGGCTGTTGAGGGCACTGCCTTGGAGCAGTGTGATGCGGTCCATCAGTCGCACCAGGTCGCCGTTGCGGGGTTGTTTTTCCTTCATGGTCTTGATGAGCCGCAGGGCCTCGCGGTAGTCGGGATCGGGCGTGGTGAGGAAGTATTTCTTCACCAGGTAGGTGCCCATCGGCCAGTCGGGGTGGTCCTCTATCTGCTGGCGGGCATATTTGCTCATCTCGGGCGGTGAGGCCGAGGCGATCTGTTCGCGGAAGGCCGACATCAGCTTGTTGGGCTTCGAGCCGTCGACCTTCAGTTCCTTGAGGTGCGAGGCGTCGCCGTCGATGCTGATGGTCTTGCCGGGCTCGGCATAGATGGGCAGCTCCGAGAAATTGGGGAACACCAACACAATGGTGGCCGGCTTCTCGCAGGGAATCTCGTAGGCGAAGCGTCCGCCTCCGATCTTGATGGTGTCGATACCGTCCACGCCGTCTTCGTCGCTGTAGACATATAGCTCGCCTTGGTTCAGATTGAGCAGCCGCCCTTCCAGTTTGAAGTGCTTACTGTCTACGCTGCACGAGGCGAGCAGCGCGAGTGAGAGAGTGAGAAGGAATAGTTGCTTGAACATGGCGGTTTGGATATAATTCTAAAACCCTTTTGCCCCGTGAGGGACAAAAGGGTTATCTATTATCTGACGGGAGGATGCTTACTTGAGGTTCAGGAACTCCAGGTCGTTGGCTGCATAGCTGGCTAGGGCCGGATCGGCAGCGGTGGCTTTCTGCAAGAACTCCTTGGCCGTCGAGGTGTTGCCCTGACGGTTGAGGGCGATGGCCATGAGATAATTGGTCATGGCATCGGGGGTCTTCACGCCCTTGAGGGTAGCCACGGCAGCGGCATAGTCCTTGTAGAGGATCTGTGCCAAGGCTGCGCTGTTGGAGGTCGACTCACCAAAGTTCTGCACGGCGGTGGCATAGTTGCCCTCAGCAATGTTGAGGTTGCCCAGTGCCTCGCCGAAGCCGTTGGCATCGATGGCGTTGGCCAGATAGCTCTCGGCTTCCTTAAGCTGTCCGTTCTTCAGCGCGATAAGGCCAAGGTTGGCGTTACCCTCGGGAGCCTTGGGATTCTTGCTGAAGGCCTGCTGGATATATTTCTTGGCAGTAGACTCATCGCCCTCGTTGAAGGCCAGCACGGCCAGGTTGTTGAAGGCACGGTAGTCCTTGTCGTAGAGCTCTGCCGTCTTCTTGTAGATGGCCTTCTTGGCTTCAGTGCTGTTCTCTAGAGTTGCGGCATAGAGCAACTCGTCGGGACTGAGACGTGCCGGGTCGCTGGCATACTGCTGTTTGATCTGCTCGTCTGAGCGGCCCACGGTCTCGTAGTTGATGATGAGACGGCTGCGGCGGAGCTCCGGCAGGATGCCGTCGGCTAGTTCACGGAAGCCCTCGCTCATGTTGCGGATCTGGCGCTCGCGCTCTTCGGGGTCTTTATACATCTCCAGCACGCGCAGGATAACATTCTTGTCCTGAATGTTGCTGGCCTGCACCAGGCGCTTGAATCCGTCCCAGTCTTGTGCCGTGTAGTGTGCGTCGATGTCCGACCCGCCGAGCTTGGCGGCCTGCAGCTGCTGCTTGACATAAGTCTCGCTGGTGCCTTGGCGCTTGTTAGCCAACTTATCGTTGAAACTGAAACCACCCTCTGGTGAGGCGTAGGCCTGCACCTCTACGTTCTTGAGGTTAAGACCTTCGCGGTCGGCGTTGATCTTTTTGAGCATCCTCACAAACTCCTGCACAGAGTTGTTCTGCAACTCACTCTTGCGTAGGTTGGCCTGATTGACGAGGAACTTGATGTTGGCCTCGGTCTTCTGGGCCTTCACGCGCTGGAAGGAGTCGGGCGCAATACATCCACCGGCATTCATCAGCGTCTGCTTGTAGAGCTCTGCGGTTGCCAGCACGCCGGTGGCCACCTTGACAGCGGGGACGTTCATCTTCTTCTTCCCCAGACGAGCCTCGAAGGTAAGATACATATCGCTCTTCTGCATCTCGGGTACGTAGTCGAAGCTCGTCTTCATCGAGTAGCGGCCGCCCATCTTGTAGGAGATGGTCTGGTCGTTGCCCATGACCTTCTCTCCCTGGAAGGTAGCGCTCTGCCCCTTAGCCACCTGGCCGTTGCCATAGCGCAGTTCGGGAGTGACGGTCACCACAGCCTTGGTCTTCATATAGTTGGATGGGAATGTGCCGTTGATGACTGCGGGCACCTGTCCGCCCTGTGCTTCAAGCGGGTTGGGGTCTACGTTGAAATTGTCGGCAGACAATGGGCCGAGTTTCGAGCACGACGACAGAGCGAGAAGGGAGAAAACAGATAGTGAAAGGATTAGTTCGTTACGCATAATTATAAAGATTTTAGGGTGTGCCGCGAGCGGGACTCGAACCCGCACAGCCATTACTGGCCAAGGGATTTTAAGTCCCTCGTGTCTACCAATTCCACCATTGCGGCAGTGGAGATTTCATGAATGAGCGGCAAACGAGACTCGAACTCGCGACCCCGACCTTGGCAAGGTCGTGCTCTACCAACTGAGCTATTGCCGCATAAGGCAGATGCAAAGATATTGCTAAATCTTTGAAATGCCAAAAGTTTTACACAATTTAAGAAAAACGTTTTGGTATCGGTCCTTGTAGAATAGGGCAGTAGCCTCCTTGTACCCGTGCCCCGCTTCGCAGGAGTTTTTCCTTTGACCAAGATGCACGCTTGTCGTTACCCACCACATTATTGCACGCTGAGCACACCATACGGCCCTGTGGTGCTGGCATAGTAGCGTGTCATTTGTTTTCCTTGGTCGCCTTGGGCGATGATGCCCCCGTTGTTGAGGTTATACTGTCGATGGCAGGTGGCACAGGTGGCAAAGCCGTTGTCGCTGACCGTCAGCGGATGGCTGCGCATGGGAATGGCGTTGGGGTCGAAGCAGTTGGGGCACTCACGGTCGTAGGCATAGAAGATGCCGTCTACCGAGAAGCCATAGCCCACGATGAGGGCACCGTTCTGGCCCAGGATGAACTGGCGTTGGTCGATGGCGTTAAACACCGTTTGGGTCCCGGTGCCTTGGTTGCTTTTGAACACAAAGTATTTGGCTCCGTTCTGGGTCGTGACGGTCACAGTGACAAACACGCCGGCATGGGCCGTCATGGCGCTGGCCAGCGTGGCATCGTTGTGCAGCGAGTTGTCGATGAGCAGGTAGCAGGGGTACCTGCTGTACTCGTCGGTCACATCGCCACACGACCCTAACAGGGCGGCGAGCAGGGGCAATATATAAAGGAGACGTCTCATTGCTGTGGGGTGTATTGGGTCGGGGTTATCCCCGGTCTAGCAGCGACTGCTCGGCCTGTGCGACCCGCTCGAAGTGGAAATCGGCCATCACCCGGTCCATCAGTGCCTCGATCTTGTCGTTGCAGAGGTTGCCGATCGAACCCTCGTGGGTGTGGTGAATGTTGCGGTCGGCCTTGAAGGTCCCGGCCTCGATGTCGAGTCCCACCTTCTTATAGGCGTCGCGGAAGGGCATGCCGGCGGCGGCCAGGCGGTTGACCTCCTCCACCGAGAACATGGGGTCGTACATGGGGTTGTCGAGGATATGCTCGTTGACCTCCATCTTGTTGATGATATAGGCCGCCATCTTGAGGCAGTCCTTGAGTTCGTCGAACGCCGGGAGGAACACCTCCTTGATGATCTGCAGGTCGCGGAAATAGCCCACGGGCAGGTTGTTCATGATGAGCATCACCTGCTGCGGCAGACCCTGCAGCTTGTTGCTTTTGGCACGGATGAGCTCAAACACGTCGGGGTTCTTCTTGTGCGGCATGATGCTCGAGCCTGTGGTACACTCCTTGGGCAGTTTCACAAACCCGAAGTTCTGCGAGTTGAACAGGCAGGCATCAAACGCCATCTTGGCCAGCGTGCCGGCCACGGTGGCCAGGGCGAAGGCCACGTTGCGCTCCATCTTGCCGCGTCCCATCTGCGCATACACCACATTGTAGTCCATGCTGTCGAATCCCAACAGTTGGGTGGTGAGCGTGCGGTTGAGCGGGAACGACGAGCCATAGCCGGCCGCAGAGCCCAGCGGGTTGCGGTTGGTCATGCGGTAGGCGGCCTGCAGGAAGAGCATGTCGTCGGTCAGGCTCTCGGCGTAGGCGCCGAACCACAGTCCGAAGCTCGAAGGCATGGCAATCTGCAGGTGGGTGTAGCCGGGCATGAGCACCTCTTTATATTGTTCGCTCTTGGCAATGAGTTCATCGAAGAGCACCTTCACGCCCTCTGCCACCTCCATCAGCTCGTGGCGGGTGAAGAGTTTAAGGTCTACCAGCACCTGGTCGTTGCGCGAGCGACCCGAGTGTATCTTCTTGCCAATGTCGCCCAGTTTGCGTGTGAGTATCATCTCCACCTGCGAGTGTACGTCTTCCACACCGTCTTCGATGACAAACTGTCCTTTCTGGCAGGTGTCGTAGATGTTCCTCAGTTCGGCCAGCAGCTGCGTCAGCTCCTCGTGCCCGAGCAGTCCGATACTTTCGAGCATGGTGATATGTGCCATCGACCCCAGCACGTCGTAGCGTGCCAGATAGAGATCCATGTCGCGGTCGCGCCCCACGGTGAAACGCTCGATCTCGGCGTTCACCTCAAAGTTCTTCTCCCAAAGTTTGTTTGCCATTATATTTGAAGAAGTATGTCACTTCTATGCTTTAGTTTCTATTCATAGTGAATCAGCTGCAGCGCATCGGCAATCTTTTCGATGCCTTCCTGCAGCGGTTTCTTGACCATGCCGCCGATGAAGGGGTTGAGGTCGGCCTTGATGGTGAGCTTGATCTTGCTCACAGCCTCGCTCACCGGCAGGATCTGAATCCAGAAGTTGAAGGGCAGCGGACTCTCGCGCGTCTCAAACTTGATGGTCTTGGGCTCCTCGCGGTCTACGATGACGAGGCGCACGCCACCCATCGGCGTCGACACCGAGATGCTGTCGCTGTCGAACGTCAGGTCGCGGACCTTGTCCTCGGGAATCTTGTCTCTCACCTTCTCGATGTTGCTGAGGTCGCTCAGCATGTTGTAGACTGCCTGCTGCGGGTAGTCGATCTGCCTGATACTGCTTTCTATGGTTGTCATCGTCGTGTTATTTCTTCCAGTTGGCGGGATCCTTGCGCCATACGTTCAGCGTCTCGATATCCTCCTTTTTAATATATCCGGTCTCTTGTGCCTTGGCCACCACGTGCTCATAGTCGGTCAGGGTGACGAGCTCTACCTGTGCTGCCTTGAAGGCCTCCTCGGCCACGGGGAACCCATAGGTATAGCTGGCCACCATGCCCACAATCTCGAATCCGGCCTGTCGCAGGGCCTCCACAGCCTTGAGCGAGCTGCCGCCGGTAGAGATGAGGTCTTCCACTACCACCACCTTGGCGCCTTGGGGCAAGGTACCCTCGATGAGGTTGCCCATGCCGTGGTCTTTGGCCTTCGAGCGCACGTAGCAGAAGGGCAGTCCCAGCGTGTCGGCCACGAGGGCTCCCTGGGCAATGGCACCCGTGGCCACGCCTGCCACGGCCGTGGCTTGGGGGAAGTGTTCCAATATGGCGTGTACCAGTTCCACCTTCACAAAGCTGCGCAGGTCGGGGTAAGACAGCGTCTTGCGGTTGTCGCAATAGAACGGTGATTTCCATCCCGAGGCCCAGGTAAACGGGTCGTTGGGCTGGAGCTTAATGGCTTTGACATTCAGCAGTCTTTCTGCAAAGGCTTTTTTCAAGTTGTCCATATCGTGTTTGATTTACTTGTTATATTGGTACAAAGTTAGTGCAAAAACGTGACAATCACAAAGAAACGCCCCGAAAAATCATCTTCGCGGATCGGCGAAGGCGATGGCTGCCACGCTGATGCTCACCCCTCCGGCCTGTGCCAGTGCATGGGCGCAGGCGCAGATGGTGGCCCCGGTGGTGATGGTGTCGTCGATGACGAGCACATGCAAGTTCCTGATTTTGTCGGCGTGCCGCAGCTCGAAGGCACCCTCCACGTTGTCGTTGCGGCCCCAGCGCCCCTTGGTGGTCTGGCTCTCTGCAAACCGCGTGCGCCTGACGGCATCGGTCACCACGGGGCGCCCGCACACCTCGCCGATGCCCCGGGCTATCATCTCACTCTGGTTATAGCCCCGCTGGCGTTGCCTCGCGGGTGCCAGCGGCACCGGCACCAGACAGTCGATGTCGTCGGTAAACCCACTCTCTACCATTTCCTTGCCCAGCAGTCGGCCGAGGGTCACGCCTTTCTCCTGCCGGTGAAAATACTTCAGCTGGTAGATAGGATAGAGGGCCTGCGAGCCTGCCTGGTGATACATCCATGCCGCTGCCTTCTCGATGCCCTCCACCCGTCCCCAGAACACCTTGGCCAGGTCGTTGTCGTAGGGCTGCAGCAGGTGGTCGGTAAGGGGCAGGTGGCGCAGGCACGGCATACAGATGTCGTGCTCCTCGGGTGCCAGCCGCTGGCCGCAGATGCAGCAGGCGCGGGGCATCACCAGATCGAGTATGCGCTGCGGCAGACTAGTCGTCATCGTAGCTGTCGTTTACGTCGGCCATCTCGTCGACACACCGTCGTATGAGCCGCATCTCGAAGCCCCTGCCCATGGCATACTTGATGAGCTTCATGCTGCGTTCATAGTCGCTCGCCCCCTTGATGGTGGGCCATTTGGCCTTGAGCAGGGGGCGCAGGGCGGCGAGGTAGTCGTCGTCGTCCACGTCGTCGAGCACCGATGCCGACACCTCTGTTGCGATGTGTTTGGCCCACAGTGCCTGCTCGATCTTGCGGCGTCCCCAGCGGTCATACTTCACCTTGTCGTTCACAAACGAGCGGCAGTAGCGTTCGTCGTCCACATACTGGTGGCCTACGAGGTAGTCGGTGATGCGGCGGCGCGCCTCCTCATCGAGGCCCCAGCGCACCATCTTGTCGTTCAGCTCGCCCGTGCAGTGCTCGCCGCGGGCACAGAGGGCAGCCAGCGAGCTGAGCGCTTTCTCTTCGGTCATCATCTGCGTGGTGTCTTGAATAATACATTGGCCTTGCAGAAGCGCAGCTTGCCGAAGCGGTCTTTCTGCAGCAGCACCTGCCCGAAGCCCAGCTGCGTGAGCATCTCGCGCAGCTCCTCGGCGTAGAGTGGGTTGATTTCAAAATAGAGCCATCCGCCGGCCTTCAGCGTGCGCGCGGCGTAGCTGCCGATGGCGCGGTAGAACAGCAGCGGGTCGTCGTCGGGCACAAAGAGGGCCAGCTCAGGCTCGTGGTCGAGCACGTGCGGGCTCATGTCGGCACGTTCGCGGCGGGCGATGTAGGGCGGGTTCGACACGATGATGTCCCACTGCCGGTCGTCGACCTGCGTGTCGAGTATGTCGTGCCACTCGAAGTTGACCTTCGCCCCCAGGCGGTGGGCGTTGTCGCGGGCAATGACGAGGGCGTCGCCCGACACGTCCCAGGCCGTCACCTCGGCGTTGAAGAGGTCGAGCGCCAGCGTCACGGCGATGCAGCCGCTGCCCGTGCCCACGTCGAGCACCTGCAGGGGCGCGGGGGGCTGCAGCGCGCAGAAGGGCGTGTTGTGGTACGACTTCACCGTGCGGCACAGGTCCTCGGTCTCGGGGCGCGGGATGAGCACCCCCGGTGCCACCCGGAAGCGTCGCCCGCAGAAGTCGGCCTCGCCCAACACATACTGCACGGGCTCGCCTTGCCGCAGGCGGGCCATCAGCGCCTCCAGCCGCTGACGGTCGTCGGCCGACAGCTCCTCCACCTTGCCGCAGCAGATGTCGGTGAAGGTCATGCCGAAGCGCTCTTCGAGCAGCATCCGCACCACAGCCTTGGCCTCGCCCTCGTCGTAGAGCGGCGTGAGCGACTGCCACAGCTGTGGGTAACCTATCTTATTGTCCATGTCTTACAGATTGTTGATCCACTGGACGATGTCCTCGAGCACCTCCGGCGCTACGGTCTCTTCGATGGCGGCCGACTTGCCGGGATCGCCCGTGGGGTTGTGTTGCAGCATGTGGCTCAGTCCGGGGTAGGTCTTCACCATGTTTTTCTTGTTCTTCGGCAGGTTGGCCTCCAGGGCCGGCACGTTGAGGCGCACGGGTACGTTAAGGTCGCTCTCGCCGCCCAGGGCCAGCACCGGACAGCGCGTGGCACGCACATAAGGCGTCAGGTCCCAGTCGAGGAAATACCTCATCCAGGCCGACGTATCGGCCGTGGCCAGCAGCTGGCGCACCTGTGCCACGGTGTGGTAGCGGTCGGCGGTCAGTCCCTGCGCCCTCCCCAGTGCGTTGAGCTGCAGCATCATCAGCGTGTCGATCTTGCAGGCCGGCCCTGCGAGGCTCACGATGAAGTCGGGCCGCCCCTCGCTGCCGAGCATATAGGCAATGCCGCCGCCCTCGCTGTGGCCCAGTATGCCCACGCGCGAAAACTGCTTCAGCGTCTTGAGATAGCCTAGTCCGCAGGCGGCGTCATCGGCCAGGTCGCGGCTGGTGGCGGTCTGGTAGTTGCCCGTCGACAGTCCTGTGCCGCGGTCGTCGTAGCGCAGCGAGGCAATGCCGTGGCGTGCCAGGTAGTCGGCCAGCACCAGGAACGGCTTGTGGTGGAACACCTCCTCGTCGCGGCTCTGCGGACCGCTGCCCGTCACCATCAGCACCACCGGCACGCGCTGCCCGGCCTTGTAGCCGGTGGGATAGGTCAGCGTGCCGGCCAGCGTGACACCGGCCGCGGCATTGTCGAAGGTCAGCTCGCGTGTGGTGTAGGGGTAGGGTGCCACCGGTTCTTGCGGGCGCTTGAAGGTCAGGTTGCCCCGCTCCATGTTCAGCGGCATGGCGAAGGTCATCTGTCTGAACAGTCCCACGATCTTGTCACCCTCGCGACGACCCGCGTAGCTCAGGCCCATCTGCTGCACGGCGACGTTCACCGAGTCGTCGGTGAGCACGTTCACGGTCATCGGGTAATGGTCCACACCCTGCTCCACCACGTCCATCGAGGCCGTCCGGGCCGTGGCATCGAGGTGAAACACCATTGTCAACTTCTGCATACCGGCCTGCAGCGTGCCTTTCCACGTGCCGCCGATGCCCTGCGCTCCGGCCTGCAGCGAGGCGGCGAGGACCAGCATCATCCATGTTCTTTTCATCATTTTGTCGTTTGGGTTGATGTGTGTCGTGAGCCCAGGCGCCCTCTTGCGCTTTCCCTTCGTGCTACCTCGGGGGCGGGGATGGCAGGCTCCGTATTCGCAAAATTATATAAAAATATTGGTCTAATCAACGATTAAACGTCAAAAACCACCATTCTATTCATCAAAACTAACTAACTTTGTGCTTTGCCCATCATGAGCTGTGCTTGTGTGGGGCGACAAAAAAGGTAGATTCTATGGATCAGCAGAAGCAATATCTCACAGCCGACACCCCTGACGGTCAGCTCCAGACCGACGAAATGTTTATGCGCCGATGCCTGCAACTGGCACGCAACGGCGAGCACAATGCCAAGCCCAACCCTATGGTGGGGGCGGTGATCGTCTCGGCCGACGGCCGCATCATCGGCGAGGGCTACCATGTGCGCTGCGGACAGGCCCATGCCGAGGTCAACGCCTTTGCCGCCGTGCGCCCTGCCGACGAGGCCCTGCTGTGCCAGGCCACCCTCTATGTGAGCCTCGAGCCCTGCTCGCACTGGGGCAAGACCCCACCCTGCGCCGACCTCATCGTCAGCAAGCGGGTGCGCCGCGTGGTATGCGGCTGCATAGACCCCTTTGCCGAGGTGCAGGGGCGTGGCATCCGGCGCATACGCGAGGCAGGCATCGAGGTGACGGTGGGCGTGCTCGAGCGCGAGTGTCTGGAGCTCAACCGCAAGTTCATTGCCGTGAACACCCAGCGGCGACCATACATCATCCTGAAGTGGGCCGAGACCAAGAACCGCATGATGGCGGCAGCTGTCGCCGCCCCCATGGCCCCGATGGCTGGACTACTGGCCGCGCCCGTGGGGCAGAGGCCTGTGGGCAACCAGCTGACGCGCCAGCCCCTCGTGCTCTCCACACCCTTCACCAAGATGCTGGTGCATAAGCTGCGCGCCGACAACGACGCCATCCTCGTGGGGCACGAGACGGTCAATATCGATCATCCGCAACTCAACATCCGTGAGTGGAGCGGCCGCGACCCCGAGCGCCTGGTGCTGGCCCACAGCACCGAGGGCATGCCGCGGTGGTTCAAGTGTTTCTCAGACATCGACACCCTGCTCACCTATCTGAGGGTGAGCCGCAAGCAGAGCCTCATCGTGGAGGGCGGCGCCGTCACCCTGCAAAGCTTCATCGACCGCGGACTCTGGGATGAGATCAGGGTAGAGACGGCACCCTTCACCGTGCCCGCCGGGGTGACCTCGCCCACGCTGCCCACCGAGGCCGCGCTGGTGCGGCAGGCCGACTTCGACGGCAACATCATCAGCTGGTACGAACACGACAATACCATCGGCGTATGAAGATCCGGCAGATTGACCATTTTGTCATCACCACGGCCGACCTCGATGCCTGCCTCCGCTTCTATACCGACGTTCTCGGCATGGAGCACCACATCGACAACGGCCATCACAATCTCTACTTCCCCGGCGGCAAGATCTCAGTCCATGTCAGCAAAGGGGAGTTTCAGCCGGCCGCCGCTCATCCGGAATATGGCGCACAGGATTTCTGTCTGGAGGTGCAAGACGACCTTGCCGAGGCCAAGGCCGAGGTCGAGGCAGCGGGCGTAAGGCCGCTCACCGGCATCGTGCTGCGGCATGGTGCCAGGGGTGCCATGCAGAGCTTCTATCTGCGCGACCCCGACGGCAATCTCGTAGAGCTGTGCCGTTATCCATAGGCCTCTTTTGTTTCCCGGCGTCTTACCACCCATCTATTCAACTATTGCTATGCTCTCCCTCAAACGTAAGATTTCACTTTCCGTCCTGTCGCTGACGGCATTGGCCGCCGCCGTTGTGGCCGCCTGCAATATCTGGGTCAACCGCTCAGCCCGTGGCAAGGTCTTCGACGACGTGCGGCAGGTGCCCCCCGGCAGGGTGGCTGTGGTGCTCGGCACCAGTCCCGAGAGCCGCTTCGGCGGACCCAACCTTTTCTACCGGGCGCGCATACGTGCCGCTGCCGAGCTCTATCGCAACGGCAAGAGCCGACGTTTCGTCATCAGCGGCGCCCGGCGTCCCGGTTACGACGAGACGGGGATGATGCGCCGCGACCTGGTGGCACAGGGCGTGCCCGACAGTCTCATCAGCGAGGACGGTGCGGGCGACCGCACGCTGCTCTCCATGCGCAACATGCGACAGGTGTATGGCCTCGACAGCATCACCGTGGTGTCGCAGCGCTGGCACAACCAGCGGGCCATCTGCATGGCGCGTCATCTCGGCATCGATGCCGTGGGCTACAATGCCGACGACGTACACCGTCGGCTGGCCAAGCTCACCCATCTGCGCGAACTGCTGGCACGTGTCAAGGCATGCGCCGAGCTGCTGATGGCAGGCTCCACCCTATCCACGGCATCGGCCATGACCCCATCTTCGCCCTCAGCCGCTAGGCCGACGGCACAGGCGCAGCCCCGCGCCCGCACGGCAGGGGAGCGCTTCGCCCCGCCGCAGGGCTACCGCAGGACAGTGGCGCCTGCAGGCAGCTTCGGGCGATTCCTGCAAGAACTGCCCCTGCGCCCAACCGGAAGCGACCTGCACTACTACAACGGCTCAGTGAAAGAGCAGGCTTACGAGGGTGCCGTGGTCGACGTCGATTTCGGGCACGGCAATGCCGAACAGTGTGCCGATGCCGTCATCTATCTCAGGGCCCGATGGTTGTGGCAGACACGGCAGTACGACAAGATCCACTTCAACTTCACCAGCGGCTTCCGGGCCGACTACAGTCGCTGGGCACGGGGCGAGCGCATCCATGTCAACCAGCGCACATGGCGTTGCTCCTGGTCGCGCGATGCCCGCGCCGACTATTCTTACGCCACTTTCCGCCGCTACCTCGCGCTGGTCTTCCAGTATGCCGGCACGGCATCGCTGGAGGCCGAGCTGCGACCTGTCGACGTGTCGCAACTACGTATCGGTGATGCCATCATCAATGGCGGGTACCCCGGCCATACGGTCATCATCGTCGACGAGGCTGTGAACAACCGCGGCCACAAGGTCTTCCTGCTGGCTCAGGGTTACACGCCGGCGCAGGAGATCGAAATCTTCAGCCGCTGGTTCGACATCGCCTCCGCTGCCGACGGTCTCGACACGCCGAGCTGGTATTTCCATGCACCGTTTGCGCGCTGGTTCTAATTTCCCACCGCCTTCGCCTCCACCAATATGGCCCGCTTCGGAATTGACAGACCGGAGAGGTTGAGGCTGGCGACAATTCTATATAGAATGTCAGGTTTGTGACAAGACCTGCCGATACTGACAAGGCGAGGCTGTGCCCAACGGAGCACAACCTCGTCAATCCTGATGTTGAAGATTTGAAGCAGTAATACTACTTTTGTTGGTGAATAAATGTTATTTGTGTTGACGGCATCACGCTGTCTCGTGTTTATGGTTGTGGCTGTGCGCTGCAGCCACGGAGGCTTTTTCGGGGGCAACCGATATTTGGAGTGACGGGGTTGGCAATGTCGTGAAAAGTCGTGAAAAGTCGATGCGAGGGCATCGGATGACGGGATGTGTTGTTGCAACGACTTTCCTCGACACCGCACGACTTGTTGCGAAGATAACAGGCTATA
>JBHAFS010000099.1:0-38038 GCA_041856205.1 Prevotella sp. | reverse complement strand
CTCACTACGTGGCTTCCTTCATCCTTGACATTACTGACAACGACTTGCCTTTCGCTTCGCTTGGCGGTAAATACCTGCGACTGGAGTTGAACCAGTTAGGTTAGTGTCATGCCCGACACACAAAAAAAGCGTGTGTGCCCAGTCCAGCACACACGCCTATATACGCGTCACAGATTATCGGACAACTAGCTTTCTCCCATTTTTGATGTAGATTCCTTTGGGCAAGGCTGACACACCCTCCTGCACCTGCTGGCCACCGAGGGTGTAGAGACGGTTATCGGCGCGCACGCGCTGGCTGTTGTCAATAGCGACGATGCCCGCCAGTTCGGCATCGCGCTTGGCCTTAGGGAAAACCTCGCCGGTGATGCCGGTGACAGCCTCCTGCCTGTCTTGCAGCAGCGTGCCGCCGTCGAGCTGGGCCGCGATGATGTCGGCCACCAGACTGTTGGCGTAGTTCTCGATGTTGGCATATCCGTTGCCGGCAATCTTCGCGGCGTCGTTGGCAGCCGGGTCGGTGCCGTTGGCCCGCTCCCATTCGTCGGGCATGCCGTCGCCGTCGGTGTCGGTGGGCAGCGGTGTCTGGATGAGGTCGGGCCATGCGCTCCACGAAGCATCGGCATGGGCCGGGCGCAGGTCGTCTTGCGAGTTGATGAATCCGGCGTCGTTGCCGCTGCCGGTAAACGAGGCGGTGCAGTCGCGGGTGTCGTTGACGATGAGCGAGTCTACCCTGTCGCGATGCAGACTGGCACCGGCGTAGGCCAGCACCTTGGCATAGGCATCCTTCGCCGTCTCGGTGGTCACGGGGTAGAAGGCAATGGGCAGTCCCAGCTGCATGGTGTCCTTGGTCGTGGCGGTGTAGGTGCCGTCGTTGCTACTGCTGCTAATCTGGTTGTAGATGCCCAGCGACCAGTTGTCCTTCGTGACATCGGAGTTGAAGAGATTGAAGTTGCCGCGCACATAGAATTTACCCCACACGTGCCACATCTTGTCCCACTCGTTGGGACTGCTGGTGTTGTGGCCCGTATATTCCGACGTGCGTATGCCGATGGCGGCAATGCGCTTCTGGATGGCAGAGCTGCGGTTGAAGGTGGCCGGTCCCGGCTTGTAGTAGTTGTTGACGATGTTCACATTCATGCCCTCACCGCCGTAGCAGCCGTTGCCGCCCCAGTTGTAGAACACGTTGTTGCGCAGGTCCATGCGCTCGTCGGTCTGCGTGCCGGGCCGCGGGCCGAGGCGTGGCACCCGACTGGTGTGGTGGGCCAGCAGGTTATGGTGGTAGCTGGCACCCGAGCCTCCCCAGTTGCCGCCGTAGCCGTGGGCCCCCTTGGAGTGCCCTGAGTTGACGAGGCTCTGCGAGGCGATGCACCACTGTACGGTGATGTTGCGCGACCCATACACCGACAGACACTCGTCGATGCTCCAGCTCACCGAGCAGTGGTCGACGATGACATCCTGGAGGTCCATGCCCCCCAGCCCATCGCCCTCGTGGTAGGCTACGAACTTGTTGCCGAGCCTGAAGCGCAGGAACCGGATGACGTTGTTGCTCCCCACCGTCACGGGATAGTCGGCCAGGCAGATGCCGTCGCCGGGTGCCGTCTGTCCGAGGATGGTGGTGTTGGCATTGAAGCGCAGGGCACTCTTCAGGTGGATGGTGCCCGAGACATCGAAGATGATGATGCGTGGGCCGGGCTGGGCATTGGCCCACCGCAGCGACCCCTTGAGAGAGGTGGTGCCGTCGTCGAGCGTGGTGACATGGTATACCTTGGTGGTGGTGGCGCGACCGCCCTTGGTGTACATACCGAAGCCCTCGGCGCCGGGGAAGGCAGGCAGCGACTGGGCTGCGGCCAGCGGGGCATGGAGGGTACAGGCCAGGGTCAGTGCGAGGCATAAAGCTGTTTTCTTCATTCAGGTCTTTATTATTAGTTGTTCTTTGAGATTTGTTTTGTGCTTGCCTTGCAAAGATACAAATAATAAGCTTTCCCTTATGCCACTCACTGTCCTATTTTCCCGCGCCGAAAAATATTCCACCCTTTCTGAGAAAAAGTTTGTGGGTGGGGTAGTTTGTTAGTGGGGAGATCTATTGGAGGGTAGATTTGTTGGAGGGTAGGAGGATTTAGCCTTTGGCTGTGCAATCCTCCTACCCTCTTACGCTTTTACATCTATCCCCTGTACCCTGCTAGCGCACCGTGGTCTCTTGCCGTTGCTCGCTGGCAATGGCCTTGGTGGCGGTGCGGGCGTTGAGCTTCACGGGGCGGTGGGTGAAATCGGGCGTGTTGAACGAGTTGAGCGTCTCGTCGTAGTACTTCCACGGGTTGCGCTGCGGCAGCAGGAAGGGCTTGCCCATGGTGCCGTCGGCATTGACATGCGCCATGTAGAGTGTGGTGTAGTAGCCGTTACCGCGTCGCGAGGTGAACACTATCCAATGGCTGTTCGAGCTCCAGTTGTGGTAGCTGTCGGTGCCCCGGCTGTTGATCTCGTCGAGGGGTCGTGCCTTGCCCGTGCGCAGGTCGAGGAGCCACTGGTCGGCCTCGCGGTGCCAGATGGGGAAGCAGCCATAGTCGCTCATGGTGAAGAGCAGGAACCGTCCGTCATACGACGGCCGTGGGTGGTTGGCACTCTTGCCCAGCTTGCGGGCGTTGAAGAGCGTGTCGACGGGTCCCATGGTCTGTCCTGTGTTGGGGTCGAAGGCCACGCGGCAGATGTTGTATTGTATCTGCTTGTAGTGCGCGGGGATGTCCCATGCCTTCGACGAGACGAAGTAGAGCGTGCGGCCGTCGGGCGAGAACACGGGGTAGTTCTCGAAGTGGTCGGGTGTCATCACGTCTTTGTTGAGGATGAGCTGGTGGCGGCCGGGATGATAGATGAGCACGTCAGATGCCTGGTCGAACACCTCCACCCGCTCCGAGCGCACGGCGTGGAAGCTCTGGTGCGTCTGGTTGGTGGAATAGGCCACATACTGTCCCGTGGGGTGCCAGTAGGGGTAGACCATCGACCCGCGGATGGAGTCGTTCTTGGCCTTGAGCAGTTCCAGCTTACCGTTCTGCTGGATGGCCGTGGCCCCATGGCTGCCGCGCACGTGGAAGGTGAACTGTGCGGGATTGGTGCGGTTGCTGGTGTGACAGTTGAGGCAGGCGCCGGGCACGGCGGTGTTCTCGAGGATGGCCTCCTCGTCGAAGGTGCTGAGGTCGCGCTGGTAGAGTCCCATCTTGCCATAGACCTCATAGCCGGGGGGGATGAGACGGTAGGTCAGGCCCCAGTCGCCCAGGGCGTCGGCCGACACATATACCTTGAAGTCGCGGTACTGCACCCACTGTCCGTCGCGCTTGGCCACGACGGTCACCGTGAGGCTGCCGCCGCGGTTCTGCCGTGTGAGCGCATGCCACTCGTCGATGTCGAAGTCGGCATAGTCGCCCGTGACGTGCATCGTGCCGCCTTTGGACCCCTTGACGGTGATATCCACAGCGTCGCAGTCGCCCACCATGTTGAAGTTGAGCGGTGCAATCTCGGCGGGTATGGTCACGCCGACATAACTGGGGAACATCTGCGGCAGCGCGTGGCTACGCGTCGCATTCTCCGGTCCGCGGCTACAGCCCACCAGGGCAAACAGTACCAGGCCGCACAACAGTCGTACAATATTTATCTGTCTCATCATCTTCATTATATATATGTATGTCTTCTTTTGTTACAACGGGCCTCTTTTCTGAACAACGGATGACGCGGATTTCTCGGATTCCCTCCTGCACATTCCAATGACACGGAGCATCGCTGCGCGATGGCAGGATGACACGGAAACCTGCCCACCCACAGCCCTGGTCTCCCTCCCTCGTCCTTCACGCCGCATGGCTCCCCCTCCCCCACGGGGAGGGCTGGGGAGGGGCCCCTTAGTATATCTCCCTCATCCTCTCCTTCCCCTTCTTCTTCGTGTTGTCCAGCAGCAGGTAGCGCCAGGCATTGTAGCTCAGGGGTGGCTGCGTGAGTCGCGGGTCCTCCTTGTTGGCCATGTAGGCCTGCAGGAAGTCGGCCGTGGCCGTCACGTTCTGCCGGTCCACGCTGTAGGGAATGCCCTGCAGCGTGCCGTGCTGCTGCGCCCACAGTCCGATGAGCACCTGCTGGATGGCGTAGGGTATATGGTCGAACTGCACATACTGTCCCAACGGATAGTATTGTTTGAAGCGTTGCAGGTCGCGCTGCAGGAGTTCGTAGGCGATGATATACTCGTAGGCCATGCGGTTGTCGTAGCGCTTGCCGTCGACGAAGAGCAGTCCCAGCATCTGGTCCATCTCGCGGTCGCTGAAGAGATAGTCGGTGTGCTTGATGCGCAGGGCACGCAGCCGGCCATAGAGCGGGTCGGCCGCCACAGCCTCATCGTTGCCGATGAAGCGCATCTGCTGCTCGGCCCAGTCGTCGTAGAAGAGGCTCTTCTGCAGCATCCGCAGGTACTTCGCCGCCACGGCATACTGTCCGTTCACGATGTTACACTGTACCAGCCGCTTGGTGAGCCGCCCGCTCTTGCGGAAGTTGGGGATGGCCTCCTGGGCCTCGAAGGCATAGCGCTCGGCATCGTTGACCATGCCCAGCGCAAAGAATATCTCGCTTGTGGGCACCGGCGACGTCATGTCGCGCGTGAACGAGGGGAAGAGCCCCTCGGCCCCGTTCTGCGGATATTCGAAGAGCCGGTCGCAGAGCTGTCCCTTCTGTGCCAGTGCCAGGTTGACGCACGACACCGACATGGGCGAGACGATGCCGCCGCGCCGTGCCTTCTCCAGCACCTTGTCCCACTGTCCGCCACGCACGTAGTAGTCGTAGTCGATGAGGTCATAGACATCAGCCCTGAAGCTGCCCCTCACCAGGAGTGTGCCCAGCAGGGCCACGGCGGCCAGCGAGGCCACCTGCACCCTACCCTCGCGGCCCTTCAGCTCGGGCAGCCACGAGGCCGCCACGGGCAGCAGGGCAAAGAGGCCCATCACCACCCACTGCATCCACGGCGTGCCACTGGCATAGCGGAAATAGTTGATGCCGCCGAAGAGCATATACATCGGGTATTGCAGGAAAAAGCCAGAGAGATATACCAGCACCGCCATGTAGGCCACGGCCCCCACCACGACGAGGATAGGGCCGTGCTGCCTGACCTCGTACAGCAGCACGAAGGCCAGCACCACCCACACGCAGGCCCCGAAGAGCCACCAGAACAGCGGCGGCACCAGGGCCAGGTACACCATCTTGCTCAGGGGCACGCGGGCATGGTCGTCGATGACCACATAGCACAGCATCAGCGCCTGGGCCGCCAGCAGGGCCACGGCCAGCGACAGCAGCACGTTCTCGTTGCCCATGTGTGCCCACAGCGTGAGCACCGGCACGAAGGTCAGCACATACCAGGCCTGCGACACGCCGCAGCGCACAAACAGCCGTGCCGTGAGCCGCTGCAGCAGCAGGAACACCAGGGCCAGCAGCACGGCGCCCACCACATACACGTAGTAGAACTGGGTGACATACTCGGCCACATAGTCGGCCAGACCGCCCGGCACTGAGAGTCGCTCACAGAAGTAGCCGCCATCGAAGAGAAACAGCTGATACTGCTCCTGGTAGCTGAGGGCCTGCGGATAGCACTGCCACCAGAAGAGAAACACGCCAATACCCCATGTCAGGGTACCGGCTGCTACTACGTTTACGAAAGAAAATCTTTGCTTCATACAACACCTGCCTTCCTCTACAAGGTGGGATACATCTTCACCAGAAACTTCTTGAGCTCGCCTTCGGGCTGACGCGCCTTGAACACCTTGATGTAGTTGCGCAGGGCCTGTTGGATCTCACGTCCCCGGGCCATCAGCGAGTCGGATGCACCGGGCGTGGCCTGGAGCCTCAGCCGGTTGTAGGCTACGTTATAGCGCATGAGCTGGTCTTTCCATGCCTGCAGCGAGTCGTTCTGCGGCGTGCCCGCCGTGGTGGAGTTGGCACCGATGGTCACCTGCACCTCGCCGGGTTCGGTAACCACCAGCAGGTCTTGCACACCGTCGCGGAAGTGATAGTCTAGCCGGATGACCTTCATCTCGACGGTGTCGGCCGTGAACTCAAACTTCCCGTCTTTCACCACCACCGAGTCTACGTGTTCGGCATCCTGCATGCCGAACATCGGCACGAGGAAGATTTTCTTGCCGTCCCACCGTCCCGACTCCATCTTTCCGTAGATATGGCAGCGGCCTTCCTGCTGGGTCTTGCATCCGGTGGACACCAGCAACAGGCACAGCATCCATGCTGCCAGACATATCAATTTCTTCATGTTCAATAGATTTCTTGATAATACACAAAGGTACTCATTTTATTCTTAAGCCCCAAACAAACCGCGAAATATCCACTGTCAGGGAGCTTACTGATAAAAGGTCTGCCGGCATAGCCATGCCGACAGACCCTCCTTATTATTATCTTACACGCAACCTAAAATGCTACTTCTTCTTGAAAGCCCACCATGTGGCCTCTTTCCAGCTTCCGCTACCCTTCTGCGGATAGATGAGCTTGAAGTGGTCGGCATCGAGCTGCATGATCTCAAAGTCGGTGGGAAGCGTCGTGGCATCCCAGTGGTCTGCCGTCAGATTCTTAGAGTTGATCTGGAAAGGCCAGAGGATGGAACCTGCGTCTACATGGAAAGTGCCGTAGGCCCAGCTGGACTGAGAGCCGTCGATTGAAGCCTGATTACGCTCACCCATTCCCCAGTTAGTGATTGACCAGTTGCCCTTGCGGATCTGCTTGCCGTCGGCCGTATAGGTAGTCACGGTGCTATTCTTGTAGTCGAAGGTCATGTAGGCACCTGGATCCTCTTCGCCGGTGGCCACACCGGTATCAGAGTGGCTGAGCTGTCCTGACAGGTCGGCGGGGGGACAAGCCCACCAGATGCCATTGCCGTCTTTGGCGAACGAGGCACCGTCGCCGGGCGCGTAACCCATGTTACCCCATGCGCCACCGTCGGCACGCCACGTGGTATCCCAGGTCCAGTCTTTCGTTCCATAGTCGGTGAGGGCTATCTCAGGGTCTGAGTCGCTCTTGAAGGCCCACCATGTAGCTTCTTTCCAGCTACCGGTGCCCTTCTGCGGATAGATCAGTTTGAGGTGGTTGGCATCGAGCTGCATGATTTCAAACTCGGTCGGAAGCGTCGTGTCATCCCAGTGGTCAGCTGTCAGATTCTTTGAGTTGATCTGGAACGGCCAGAGAATAGACCCTGCGGTTGTGGTGAACTTTCCATACGACCAGCTAGCCTGCGAGCCGTCGGCCGAGGCATGGCTGCGCTCACCGGTCCAGCCTGTCACCGAGAACTTGCCCTTGCGAATCTGGTTGCCGGCAGCATCGTATGTCTTGATGGTACCGTCGTCGTAAAACTCCATGTAGGCACCCGGATCTTCCTCACCGGTGGCTACGCCGGTATCTGAGTGATTGAGCTGCTCGCTGAGGTCGGCGGGAGCACAGGCCCACCAGATGCCGTTACCGTCGTTGGCAAACGAGGCACCGTCGCCGGGTGCATAACCCATGTTACCCCATGCGCCACCGTCGGCACGCCAGCTGGTATCCCACTTCCATACTTTATATCCACGGGCATCGCTGGCCAGAATACGCATTTCGGGTGTCAGCTCAGAGGGCACGAACACGTTGGCTGTCTTCTCTGCCACTACCGTCGACCCGTCAAAGTTGCGGGTCTCCACATAATAGGTCTGCGCCGTAGGGTTGCCACGCTTGGGCACAATCTTGAACTTACCGCTGCTCAGGCCCGATACCAGCACATTCTTGCTGCCCTCATCATCGAGCTGATAGATAGAGACGATACGAGCGGGCGATGTGGTGAAGGTGAAATAGTTACCATCTGCGGCCTGTGTGGTGTATTCCTCGTCAGCATACTGCGTTGTGGCAAAACCTCCAGACAACTGGTCGGCCGTCAGGCTGCTGCCCGGCATGCTCAGGTCGTCCTTCGATGGGTCGCAAGCCGTCAGCAGACCCAAGACCGCAACCATGAATAATATTGATTTCTTCATTGTGTTTACTGTTTATAAAGTTCAACCTTGTCGATTACCAACCAGTGTATTCAGCACTTGCATCGGTCCAGCCATCGTTCTGCACCACCTGTCCCAAGGCAATCTGTGTCTCAGGCATCTTCTGGAAACCGGCAGTGGCATTGTAGCGGGCGGCATAACCACCGTTGTGTGGTGCGTTGGTCGTGGGATTGCCACTGTAGTAGATGTTCTGTCCCTCTTGCTTGGCCAGGGCAGTGGCAGCGATGTGCCAGCGACGGATGTCATTCCAGCGGATGCCCTCGGTGGCAAACTCCCAGCGCCGTTCGTTCTGCAGCGCCTTAAGCGAGTAGGCCGCCAGCGGTGCCAGTCCGGCACGGGCACGTACCTTGTTGATGCCTGCCACGTCTTCCTTCAGCTCACTCTGCATGAGCAGCACGTCGGCAAAGCGAATGAGCACCAGGTCGTGGATGTTGCTCAGCTGGAAATTGTTCTCGCCGGAGATGTCCCAGTTACCGGGATACATCAGCGTCTCGAAACAGAACACATAAGCGGGCATCTCGGTACTGCCGTCATCTTTCTTGGTCACAAACGAACCATCGTTCTTGGCACAGATGGGCGACAGCTTCTTGCCGTAGTAGTCGGTTTCCTGTACGAAGTCTGCCCAGCCGCCACGCTTGTAGGCGGGCATCTCCAAGGTGTCGTTCACATCGGCGATAGAGGCCTTCAGGCGTACATCCTCGGGCTCGGCTGTCTTCCAGTCCTTCACCAGGTTGGGAGCCACGGGGCCAGCGCCCCATCCCTGACCGAAGGGGAAGGTGTTGGCCACATCCTGGCCGCCACGCACACCGAAGTGCAGGGCGTAGCCGTTGCCATAGCCGATGGTGGTGTTCCACGAGGCCTGCTTATTGAACTTGATGGCAAACATCGACTCGGGGTTCACGGCGTTGTCGTCCTCCACCCACTTGAGGTTGGCATCCTTGGTATAGGGATAGTCCTTCACCGTCTTCTTGTTGGTGTAGGCCCAGAGGTTGCGGTAGTCGGGCACGAGCGTGTAGCCAGAGTTGTTCACGCAGTCGTCGATATAGCCGATGACCTCCTCCTTGGTCAGCGTGGTGCCGTCGGGCAGGCTCACCGAGGTAAGGGGCGCATAGGTGGTGCTCACCAAGTCGGCAGTAGTGGTGCCGTTGCAGTAGAAACCGGTGTAGAACAGCCAGGCGCGGCACAGCATAGCCTCAGCCGTATACTTGTCTACATGACCGTCGGTCTTGCGCACGGCGGGCATGGTAGAGGCGGCGTCGCGCAGGTCTTGCAGGATCTGTCCCCAGAGCTTCTTCACATCCCCCTGCTTCACGCTGTCTTGCGGAGTTTCAGGGTCGGTCACCAGAGGCACGTTGCCGTACATCGATGCCAGCTCGTAATAATAGAAGGCGCGCAGGAACTTGGCCTCGCCCACAGCCTGCTTCTTGGTGTCCTCGGCCATTCCAGACGACTCGTTGAGCACCTTGAGCAAGGTGTTGGCACGGGCCACACCCGAGTAGCGGTCGGTGTAGAACTGGTTGGTCATGTCGGCATTGTAGTTGCAGATGAGGTCTTCGGCCTGCATCAGCTTGTCATTGGTACCGCCACCACCCAACTGGTCATCACTGGCCAGACAGGCATAGTAGAAAAAGGACATCTGGGGATTGGCATTGATGGTGTTCAGGTTCTGATAGACACCTGCCAGTACAGCAGACACGTCGTCATCGGTCTTGGGGAACTCGCTGGTCGACATTTCACCGATATTCTCGACGTTGTCGATGTCACAAGAGCTCATTCCCATCGAGAGCAGAGCTACTGCGATGAATATATATATTTTCATTGTGTTGTCAACTTTTAGAATTTAACGTTTACACCGAACATAAAGGTGCGGGGCTGAGGATAGTTGCCCACGTCGACACCCGTCACCCAAGGTTCACTGCTGTTGAGGGCCATACCGTTCTCCGGGTCCATGCCCTTGTAGCCGGTGATGGTGAAGAGGTTTTGTGCGGCGAAGTAGAAGCGCAGCTGCTGGAACGGACAAGCCTTCCACAGGTGCTTGAAGTCGTAACCCAGGGTGAGGTTCTGCAGGCGGAAGTAGCCGGCGTTCTCGATATAGATGTCTGAGATCGACTGCCAGTTCACACCCTCGTTCATACGGGCCAGCAGGGGATACTTGTCGGAGGTTCCCTCGCCGTTCCAATAGCTGTACACCTCGGTGGTGTAGTTCTCATACTCACCGTCGGTGAACTTGCGATACGAGCGGGCCACCTGCTGTCCCAGTGCGGCATAACCGGTCACCGAAAAGTCGAAGCCCTTCCACGAGGCACCTAGGTTGATGCCCATGGTCACGTTGGGGTTAGGGTCGCCGAGCTCGGTCTTGTCCTCATCATTGATGACACCGTCGCCGTTATAGTCAACAAACTTCAGGTCACCCACCTTCAAGGCTGTGCCCTGGTGTGAGTTGGCAGGATTCTGATCTTTCAACGCATTGATATAGGCTTGGAGGTCGGCAGCGTTCTGGATGACACCAGCCGTTTTGTAGCCCCAGAAATAGCCAATGGGGTGACCTTCCTCAAAGCGAGCCATGTAGCCGGTGCCCTGTGCCAGGAGGTCGCTACCACCAGAGTTGTATTTCTGCGAGCTGTTGACCTTGGTCACCTCGTTCTTGTTGGCAGCAATATTCCAGCCCACGTTATACTGGAAGTCCTTGTTGATCTTGTCGTTCCAGGTGAGGGCCAGCTCTATACCGGTGTTGCGCACGGTACCGGCATTCTTCATCTGTGTGTCGAAACCGGTGGTCGGCGACACGGGCACGTTGAGCAGCAGGTCCTTGGTGGTCTTACGATACCAGTCGAAGGTGAGACCCAGACGGCTCCTCAGGAAGCGGGCATCAAAGCCCAGGTCGAGCTGCTCGGAGGTCTCCCAGGTGAGCTCGTCATTGGCCAGACGCGACAGAGAGGCACCGCGCACAGGACTGTCTTTGGTGTTGCCGAACGAATAGTTGCTGTAGGCATCGTAGGCGAAGGCAGCCTCATACTGGAAGGCACTGATGTTCTTATTACCGTTCTGACCCCATCCGGCGCGCAGCTTGAAGAAGTCGAAAGCATTGCCAAGTGGTTCCCAGAACTTCTCGTTGCTCACCACCCAGCCGGCAGAGAACGAGGGGAAGTAGCCCCAGCGGTGGCCGGGAGCGAAGAGCGAAGAACCATCGGCACGGAAGATGGCCGTGAACATATAACGCTCGTCGTAATTGTAGTTCATACGCCCGAAGTACGACATGCCGCGGCTGTCCACATTGGGAGTGCCGCTCACCGTGGCAGCGGTGTTGTTCTTCATCAGACTCATGTAGGCATGGTCGAGGTCGGCGATGATGGCATTCGAGGCCGTGGCGTTGAGCTGGAAGCCGAAGCTCGGACGGCTCTCACCATACTCGGAACCCACGAGGAAGTCGAAGCTGTGGGCCTTGACATCGAACTTATAGTCGATCGTATTGGTGGTGCTCCAGCCCCAGCTCGTGCCGATCTGGTTGGTGGCCTGGTCTGAGGTACGCTGGCTGCCCTGATCGTTGATCTTATAGGTGGGCAGGTAGGTACGCCAGGTCCAGGTGCTCTGGTTGTAGTTGATCTGTCCGCGGTAGGTCAGACCCTTGATAGGTTGGATTTCTACGAAGCCTGTGGCATTAAGCCCGTAGCTTACGCTCTTGTTGTTGGCACTCTGGTTATAGGTCATCGAGGCGATGGGGTTGCCGGCATACGAGGTGAAGTCGAAGAATCCCATGTTCTTCAGGTCGTTGTATGTAAAGAACGAGCCCTCACCGTTATACAGCGGCACCAAGGGGTTGGCACGCAACATGTTGGAGATCTCGTTGCTATACTGGTTGCCAATCTGTAGACCTTGGTTCTGACGATGACGGTAGTAGATATTCTCGCCCACCTTCACCACGTCGAGGCCCTTGCTGTTGCGGTAGACCACATGGTCGGAGTTGATACGGAAGGTGAAACGGCGGAAGTCGGACTTGGCAAAATCGCCGCCGAAGACACCGTCCTGATACTGGTAGCCGGTACCGATAGAGAATTTAGAGCGGTCGCTGCCGCCGGCAATATTGAGGGCGTGGCTGGTGGTCACGGCGTTCTTGTTGCGCAGCAGGTCCAGCCAGTTGGTGCCGGGGTTGGTGCCGTTCTGGTAGGCGGCCAGCAGGTCTTCTTGCCCTTTGAAGAACTGTGACCAGTCGTATGGGTCCACACCGCTGTTGAAGCGCACCAGGTCTTGCACCTTCATATATTCCCTGGCGGTCAGCATCTGAGGCATGCGGTAGACGTTCTGCCAGCCGATGTTGCCGTCGTAGGTTACCTGCACCTTGCCCGACTGCCCTTGCTTGGTGGTGATGAGAATCACGCCGTTGGCAGCGGCCGAGCCGTAGATGGCACACGAGGCGGCATCCTTGAGCACGTCGATACGCTCGATGTCGGCGGGGTTGAGGTTGTTGATGTCGCCGCCGGCCACACCGTCGATGACATACAGCGGCGTGGTGTTGCCGTTGGTACCGGCACCGCGAATCATCACCTTGAAGCCGTCACCCGGCTGACCCGAGGCGGCCTGGATGCTCACACCCGGGCTCTGGCTCTGCAGGGCGCCCAGCACCTGCGTAGTATTCATCTTAGCGATATCGTCACCCTTGACCTCCACCGTGGCACCGGTCACCAGCTTCTTCTTCTGCACACCGTAACCCACCACGACCACCTCGTTGAGCGAGGCGTTCTCTTCTTCGAGCGTCACGTTGATGGTGCTCTGGTTGCCCACGGCAATCTCCTGGGTCTTGTATCCGATGTAAGAGATGACGAGCGTCTGGTTGGGACTCACACTGAGAGAGAAGTTACCGTCGAGGTCGGTAACTGCGCCATTACCGGTTCCCTTCACCAACACCGAGGCACCTACAATCGGGCCGTTGGCATCCTGTACGGAACCCTTCACTGTTTTCTGTTGCTCAACACGTTGTACCGACGTGTTCGCGTTGGCGGCATACACCGAAGGCGTATAGGCTACGCCCATCGCTGTGCAAGCGCCTGCAAGCAACAATGACTTTCTGAAATCAACTTTCATACTTCAGCATTTTAGGTTATTAGTTTATATATATTACTTGATAAGTTATTTCGTTTCAACGGTCGTCAGGAGACCAGCCAAACTCGTGGGCTGAGGTCCGGAAAAGGAGATAATAGGCTAAATGCGTGGCCTGGTTTACAAGCCTTTACACCGTCAGCTAGTGGCCTGAATGGTCGTAACAGATATTATGTCCAAATTCTGCTGCAAATATATCACAAAATATTTAAACCAAATAATACTTTTTTGCTTGTTTTTAACACTATTACGCTATATTATTGATGTACTTTTGACAATAATCGATCGCTCCAACGGCCTCCGTACAATGGCATGAGACCATAGGCAAATGGAGCAGGGGGGCCGCAAGATCGGGGCCTTTCACCCTCCAAAATCCATGCAACACTTTATGAGCCAAACATTTACATGTCACACAATCCCACCCGCACACTCTTCTGTCTCACCCCACTGCCCCACCCTTGGGCATGGGTACAACAGGCTATCGCCGATGACACTATTTTCGTGCATGCAAAAAAAAGTCTACTCTAAACACATCGTTTACCCCGTACTGACAGACAGCACATCAGTTCATCCGCCCCTGCCTGCCCTTCGGCAGCGCCATCGGGCACCCATCCACCAGCCCCTGCTGCCGTCAGGTAAGCCGTAACCCGCCCTCTCGCCCGCCCGTTCTTATGCAGCCACGGTCTGCTTCGAGTCGAACCACGGTCTACTTCGAGTCGAACCACAGTCTGCTTCGAGTCGAACCAGGGTCTGTTTCGAGTCGAACCACATGTTGATTATAGCCCAACCGATGAATCGCAGCTGATGAAACGGCGTGGCCAAGTTGCCTGCACGGCCTGCCGAAGCATCGTTATCCCACCAGCATAAGATACCCATAACGTCATCAGATATTCTTGGCAGCATACGGACGGCGCAACACCACTACCCGTATCATGCCCCTCGGACAGACCTGGCACGCTGACCTTGCACCAATCATCCCCATTCATGATGTCCCGACCCTACACAAAAGGATCTGAGCGGGGTACCACACAACAAAAAAAATAATGAACAACAGAAGGCACGGATCAAACGGAACAGCCGCGCGATGGCACGAAAGCCACTGCGCGGCGACGGATCAAACGGGAACTGCATCCCCATTGGCGTGAACAGAAAAGCTCATCTTGGCGCAGTTTCCGTGCCATCCGACCATCGCGCAGCGATGCTCCATCAGCGTGTGCCGGAGGGTTCTGTGTTATCCGCGACTTCCGTTGTTCCAAAGGATAACACAGTAAACAACAGGGCAAGAAGCCCAAAACAAGTGGAACACGGGGTACAAACTTAACTCCCTAATTGTAGATATCCATACCACTCCTCCACTTGTTGCTTAGGGCTCAAAACGCATCCCCATGACATGTTCGCCAACAAACATGTTTGCTAAATCAGATGTCTTGTACCACTTCGGCTTACCGGACATATCGTCGTGGATCACCTGACCATTGATCACCAGGTTGCGGAAGGTGATGTTGCTGATGCCACGCCCGTCGTCGTAGCCCACAATCAAGGAGGTGTTGGCCTTAGTGCCGTTGTAGTGTATGTTCTCGAGCAGGATGTCCTGGATGCCGCGTCCGGGTGCCTGGCAGTACTTGCGGTTGAAACAAACGCGGAAGTTGAAGAGCATGCCACATTCGATGTCTTCGATACGGATGTTGCGGAAAGTGATGTTACGAACAAGGATATTGTCGCCGTTGTTGATGCCGATGCACCCCTGATAGTCTACCTGCCGCTCGTTTTGCTGCAGGATGTCGACATTGCTGTAGGTCACCTGCTCGATTACCTCGTTCCTGTCGATGTCGCCATGCAGGCCTATCATGATGGGATGAGCCACGTCGGCCCAGTATACCGCATCGTCGATGCTGATGTTGCAGCAGCCGCCGTGGTAGCCCTTGCGGGTGCAGTAGATGGTGGAACAGTCGTCGCTGGTGCGGCAAAACACATGCCGGTAGCTGACGTTGTTGCTGGCAAAGACATTCATGCCGTCGCCCCAGCCATACCAGCTGATGACCTTCGCATTCTCGATATGCACCGAGTCGCTGCCGCCCACGGGAATCTGGGTGGTGAGCAGGCCGTTGACGGTGACGTTGCGCGAGTAGCGTATCATCAGGCCCTCGTGCTGCCGCTCAGGATTCAACATGCCGTGGCCCACCACACGCACGCCGTTGGCCTGCCACACCGACATCCAGCCCTTGACATAGGCGCCGCCCGAGAGGTAGACCGTCTGTCCGCTGCCCACCCGCAGCGAGTCGGACAGCACATGATAGCCGGGACCGAAGAACACCACGTCGCGCCGGCGCACGCCATAGGCCTTGGCCACCTCGGCAGCCGACCGGCATACGGGTATGTCGGCAGCGTTGGCAAAGAGCTGCAGGTTGTGGTAGATGTCGCCATCGGCCTCCACCGAGAGGTTGCGCGGGCGGTCGAGCTCGAAGAACAGGGTGTCGCCCCGCTGGCGCAAGGGCGCCTCATACGACAACGGGCGCACGCGCCACCGGGTGACGGCGGCCGACGCACTGCCGTCGGAGGTACTGGACTGACGGCGCTGCCTGACCACAGCCACCTCTACCCGTCCCTCGAAGTCGAACGAGGCCACCGACGACACCTCGGTCTGGTGACGTGTGCCCACCACATGGTCGACGTTCCAGGCATAGGTAGGCACAGCCTGCCAGGCGCCCTCGCCGGCCAGTCGCACCCTTACCATAAAGTCGTCATTGGCCGGTGCGCCCTGGGCAAAGGGGTAGACCACCAGCCGCCCGGCGACAGCCGTGGCGGGTACGAAAAGTAACAGAAAAAACAGCAGTGCCGGCCAACTGCCGGACTTGGATTGATGTTGTAATTGCATGAATGGTTAGTATAGGTTGATTAAATACATTAGCTCATAAACTGTCGCCTCTCTCGTCGAGCGTTAAACAGATGACTGTCTGCCGTGCGCTTGCTGATATCCAGCTGCGTAGCAATCTCAAGACTGCTCTTGCCGTCGTAGCGGCTGAGGGCATACTTCGCTTGTAGAAAGTCAGTGGTTATCATGCTCGTATATGAAGATGAATTATTATGATATGGGGTTGATGACAAAGGTAAGCGACCTTAGTAAGTACAAAAATAGTGAAAAAGCAAACACTTCGCATCAAAAAAAGTGATTATCTACGCCAAATGTATTAGGAAATAGTCCAGAATACGATAACACGCAATAAGTCAATATATTACAGGCTTATTCACAAAAGTCCAAAATAATTCGATGGACTCTCAGTCCCTGATATTCCAAGATAATCTGCCGGAGCATCCCCTCCATACAACGACAGGTGTAGAAGAAGTTAGACCTGCCGAGCCATACGGGGCCACCCGATGTCCTCCTCCCCCCCATAAACGCAGACCTGCCGCAAGGTCATGGCAGACCTTGCGGCAGGGAGGAGCGGGAGGAAGGAGGACGACGATGGTGGTCAGTCGGCCCGCCGGATGGTGATGATATTGAGCGAGCAGGCGGGAAGGGCGGTGCGCACGCTGCTGCCCTCGACGGTGGCCGTGGCGGTGGTGGGCATCACCACGTCGGGGCGGTCGAGGGTGTTCTCGTCGGTGCCGCTGGCCGAGGTGAGGCGCACCACGCTGGCACTGGCGGGCTTCAGAGGGCCGAGGTCGACCACGGCCTCGGTGGCGGTGTTGCTGGTGTTGACCACCTTGACGATGATGTCGCCCGTGCGCTCGTCGAGCGTGGCATTGCTGAACACGCCCGGACTGACGGCCCTGACGAGGCGCGCGGCAAGGATGGGCTTGCCGTCGAGCGAGCACAGCACACTGTCGTTGCGCACGGTCACGGCGATGTCGTACCACCGCCCGTTCTCTATGCCGCCCACAGGTGCCGTGGCAATGACGGCGCGGCCGCCACTCACGGTCTGCTCCACGGCACTCTGGGTGTTGTTCCATCCACCGATGTTCACCCAGCAGTAGTTGCTGTCGTCGGCATGGTTGACGAGTACGAGGAAGCCTTCGCTGCCACCATCCTTTCTCGCGCGTACCTTATAAGTATATTCGCGGGTGTTGAACCGGCGGTCGAAGACCTTGAGGTCGGGGGTGCCCGTGCCGCTGTTGCTCCAGCGGTTGCCCAGCTCGTCCTCGTAGGTGGCCTGCGTGGCATAGGTGCCCACGCCCACGCGGCTCACGGGCGGCGTGATGCGTGCGGTGTCGGCGAAGGTCAGCGTGGTGTGCTGCTCGGTGGCCAGCACGCGCGTGCCGAGGTGGCGCGGCATGAGCTGCTGCACATAGTACGACGGCGTGCAGGCCACGCGCGAGGCGTCGAAACGGATCATGTCGGGCATCCAGGCCTGGTTGTTGACATTGACGAAGATGGGTGCGTAGGAGGCCATGCGCACCACGTCGGCGTTGTTCTCCATGCCCATCATGAAGACGGCCTCGCCCAAGGCGGCATTGAGGTTGCCCACGCGGCCATACGACTGCGTGACGGCATACTCGCCCACATAGACGCCGGGGCCCTGGCGGTCGTAGCTGTCGTATTTGCGGAAGTTGTCGGCAAACCACGCCGGACTGCGGTAGTAGTGCTCGTCGACGAGCTCCACGGGTTCGTCGCTGCCCCAGCGGGGGTTGTCGTCGCCCCATGCCACCACGTTACCGATGAGGTGCATGTTGGGGTATTTGGCCAGGATGGCCTCCTTGAACAGCTTGAAGCGGTCGTAGTAACGGTCGCTCTGGGCTGCCGCATCGGGCTGGTTGTTCTCGTTGCCAATCTCCAGATACTCGATGTTGAACGGTTCGGGATGACCGTTGCGGGCGCGCATGGCACCAAATTTGGATGTCACCGGACCGTTGGCATACTCCAGGGCGTCGAGGGCCTCCTGTATCCAGGGCTGCAAACTGTCTACGGGCGTGAAGCCGCCGTGCCATATACCTACGTTGACCACGTAGAGCGGCTTGGCGCCAATGTCCTCGGCCAGCTGCAGGTATTCGTGGAATCCCAGTCCGTCGCTGGTGCGGTAGCCCCAGTTGACGTTGTGGTGGCCGGGGCGTTCCTCGATGGGTCCCACGGTGCGCTGCCAGCGGAAGGCATTGTCGGGCGAGAGCTGTCCCTCGACGAAGCAGCCGCCGGGGAAACGGAAGAAGCGCGGACGGAGGTCGGCCAGCCGCTGTGCCAGGTCGGGGCGCATGCCGTTGTCGCGGTTGCGGAACGTCGGCGGGAAGATCGACACCATGTCGAGCACCACCTCGCCAGGTGCTGAGGCCGACAGGCTGAGCTTGGCCTTGGGCGTACTGCCCGTGGCGGTGATGACGGCCGTGTAGCGCCGCCACTTGCCCGATCTCACCTTCACGGTGACGCCACCGAGCGTGGCGTTGCCGCGCTCAGGGTCGACGAGGCCCACGGTGAGGCCGCCCCTGACCTTGCCCTTGGCCCAGAACGAGAGGCGGTAGGTGCGTCCCTGCACGGCATCGATGCCCCAGAAGCCATCGTTGACGAGGGCTCCCTGTCCGGCGAAGGTCACCCTGAGGGCCTGCCGTTGCACCTTATTTAATAAGTCGGTGGTCACCAGCCTGGCCGTGGCCTGGCCCTCGGTGTGCCAGTATTCGGGCTCTTTGTCATTGTCTTCGAACGAGCGGTTGCGCACCAGCTCGGCATAGAGACCACCGTCGGCGGCATGGTTGATGTCTTCGTAGAAAATGCCATAGAGGTCGGGCGACACCTGCCCCCCCTGGCGGGAGGTGTCGACGGTGATGTGTACCTGTGCCTGCACGGCCATTGTGGCTGACAAACAGGCGGTTAGAAGAAATGGTCTGAGGTTTGTAAACATAATGTATAGTTGTTGATTTGCTTAAATAGGTTGTCGGCTCAGCGACCTTCCACCCCTGCCCTGCCCATGCCGCGGCATGGGCCCACAGGGACGGATTGCCGACAACAAAGTTAGCTATTCTTTGGCATACAGGCAAGTAAATAAGTGTAAAATATATACTATACTCGTCCCACGACTGTTAAACAACGCTAACAAATGGATAAAAGCCCTTATAAAAATTGGCAGTTTGGGGGGGATGTTGTATTTTTACACTCAAAGTTACAGAACACCTAAAAACCATAATAACATCACAACATGAACAACCTGAAAAGTATCATGCTGGCCGGCGGCCTGGCATCGATTCTCCTGGCAGGATGCCAGAGCGGACAAACGTCAAACCTGACGCAGTCGGGCCTGACCCCCGCAGCCTTCGACTCGACCATCAACGGCAAGAAGACAGAGCTTGTAACCCTCACCAACGGCAAGGGCATGGAAGTGTGCCTGACCAACTACGGCGGTCGCGTGGTGTCGGTCTCGGTGCCCGACAAGGACGGCAAGCCCACCGACGTGGTGTGTGCCTACGACAACCTGCGGCAGTATGCCGACACCCTCAACTCACCCTCCGACTACGGCTCGTCGGTGGGCCGCTACGCCAACCGCATCAAAGACGCCAAGCTCACCATCGCCGGCAAGACCTACAACCTGCGCCCCAACGACAACGGCAACTGCCTGCACGGCGGCGGCAACACAGGATGGATCAACAAGGTGTGGGACGTGGAGAGCCGCACCGACTCGTCGGTGGTGTTTGCCATCACCTCGCCCGACGGCGACAACGGGTTCCCCGGCACGGTGAAGGCCACGGCCACCTATACCGTCAAGGCTGACAACACCCTCGACATCGTGTTTGGCGCCACTACCGACAAGGAGACCGTGGTGAACATGACCAACCACTCTTACTTCAACCTCAACGGTGACCTGTCGAAGCCCGGCGACAACCAGGTGATGTATGTCAACGCCGACAAGTTTACGCCGGCCGATGCCAAGTATATCCCCACGGGCGAGATCAGGAGCGTGGAAGGCACCCCCATGGACTTCCGCAAGCCCCACGCCCTGGCCGAGCACATCAACGACAGCACCTTCGACCAGATACGCAACGCCACGGGCTACGACCACAACTGGTGCCTCAACACCTTCAAGGACGGCAAGGGCGACGACACGCAGGTGGCTGCCAGCCTCTACTCACCCGTGACAGGCATCCTGCTGGAGGTGATGACCAACGAGCCGGGCATGCAGGTCTACACCGGCAACTTCCAGGGCACGGGCATCGCCTGCAAGCACGGTGTGAAATATCCCAAGCACGTGAGTGTGTGCTTCGAGAGCCAGAAATACCCCGACAGCCCCACGAAGTATGCCGCCAAGACGGCGGGATGGGAGGTGTCGAACCCCTTCCTCAAGCCGGGCGAGAAGTATTACAGCCATCTGGCCTACCGTTTCAGCATCAAGAAATAAAACAACAACTGCAACCGGCCACTGCCATCGGCCACCAGGGCGCGAAGCCCGCGGGCCACGGGGGCATGGCCAGAATAGAAACTAACAATACACATCATTGACAACAACATGAATTGGACATCAAACGAATTTCTATGGTTAGACTGGGCCGTCCTCGGCATCGGACTCGTGGGCGTGGTGTGGGCCGTATGGCACGCCATCCTGAAAGACAAGAAGGCCTCGGCCGGTGAGAACTCCTCAGACTATCTCTTTGGCAAGGGCGAGCCCTGGTATGTCATCGGCATGGCCATCTTTGCGGCCAACATCGGCTCGGAGCACCTCGTGGGACTGGCCGGCACAGGTGCCAAAGACGGCGTGGGCATGGCCCACTGGGAGATGCAGGGCTGGATGATCCTCATCCTCGGCTGGGTGTTCGTGCCTTTCTATGAGCTGCTCATCACCAAGCTCGGCAAGATCATCACCATGCCCGACTTCCTGAAATTCCGCTACAACAACGCCACGGGCTACGGCCTCTCGATCATCACGCTGGTGGCCTACGTGCTCACCAAGGTGAGCGTGACGGCCTACACGGGCGGTATCTTCTTCGAATATCTGCTGGGCCTCAACTTCTGGGTAGGCGCCATCGGCCTCATTGCCGTGACCTGCGTGTTCACCGTCTTCGGCGGCATGAAGGGTGTGATGACCCTGTCGTCGATCCAGACGCCGATCCTCATCATCGGCTCGTTCCTCGTGCTCTTCCTCGGTCTGGCAGCCCTAGGCGGCGGCAGCATCGTGCAGGGCTGGAGCGACATGATGGTGATGGCCGACAAGATGCACGACGGCTATGGCATCAACCACATGTTCCACACCGACCCGGGTGACCCGATGTACAAGGAGTATCCCGGCTACGTGGTGTTCCTGGGTGCCTCGATCATCGGTTTCTGGTACTGGTGTACCGACCAGCACATCGTACAGCGTGTGCTCGGCCAGACCAAGGGCGAAGACCCGGGCGTGGTGATTGCCCGCGCCCGCCGCGGCACCATCGCCGCCGGCTTCTTCAAGATCCTGCCCTGCTTCATGTTCCTCATCCCCGGCATGATTGCCGCCGCACTGGCACAGAAGGGCACCTTCGCCATGGAGGATACCGATGCCGCCTTCGCGCTGATGGTGCGCAACATCCTGCCCGTGGGCGTGAAGGGTATCGTGACCATCGGTTTCGTATGCGCCCTGGTGGCCTCGCTGGCTGCCTTCTTCAACAGCTGCGCCACCCTCTTCACCGAAGACTTCTACAAGCCCATGAAGAAGGACAAGAGCGAGGCCCACTATGTGTTCATTGGTCGCGCGGCCACCGTGGTGGTGGTGCTGCTGGGCCTTATCTGGATGCCCGTGATGATGAGCCTCGGCTCGCTCTACAGCTACCTGCAGGGCATCCAGTCGCTGCTGGCACCGGCCATGGTGGCGGTGTTCACCCTGGGTATGTTCTCTAAGAAGATCACGCCGGCCTCGGGCACCTGGGGACTCTTCGGCGGATTCATCATCGGCATGGTGCGCCTGCTCACCAACGTGGCCACCGACACGGGCAAGACGGCCGTGGCCGACATCCACTTCCTGGGTCTGCCCACCGGTTTCTGGGAGAGCACCACGTGGTTCTGGCAAACCAACTGGCTGGTGTTCGAGTGCTGGCTGCTGGTGTTCATCGTGGCGCTGATGGTGGTGGTGTCGTTCTTCACCAAGGCACCCACGCAGGCACAGGTCGACGCCATCACCTTCACGGGCGACTACAAGAAGACCATCCGCGAGAGCTTTGGCGTGTGGGACATTCTGGGTACACTGCTCGTCATCGCACTGTGCGCCGCCTTCTACGCTTATTTCTGGTAAAAACGGTTATCGGGGCAGGCACCCGCGACGGTCAGCCTGCCCCATACTCAAGATCATCATTGCAAACCTATTATTATTTACAACATGACTAATTACTATGTGGAACATTCGAAGGTGCTGGTATCGGTAGATGGTATCATCTTCGGATTCGATGACAACAAACTGAAGCTCCTCATCGGCCGTCGACAGATGGACCCGGGACGGGGCGAGTGGTCGCTCTACGGAGGTTTCGTGGGCGAGAACGAGAGCCTTGAAGATGCTGCCAACCGGGTGATCTACGAGCTCACCGGCCTCGACCACCTCTATATCAGACAGGTGGGTGCCTTCGGTGCCATCGACCGCGACCCGGGCGAGCGCGTCATCTCGGTGGCCTACTGCGCCCTCATCAACGTGAAGGACTATAACGACGACCTGCGCAAGCAGCACCAGCTGGAGTGGGTGCCGGTGAACGAGATGCCGCGCCTATACTCTGACCACAACCAGATGGTGACCAATGCCATCGCGCAGCTGCGCCGACGCATCAAGACCCAGCCGCTGAGCTTCAACCTGCTGCCCGAGCTCTTCACGCTCACACAGCTGCAGCATGTCTTCGAGGCGGTGCTCGACGAGACCATCGACAAGCGCAACTTCCGCAAGCGACTGAAGGACTACGATTTCATCGAGAAGACGGAACTCATCGACAAGCTGACCTCCAAGCGAGGTGCCGCACTCTACCGCTTCAACCAGCGCATCTACAAGGAAGACCCCACCTTCAAGCTGTAGTAGCAGGCATTTTTGAAGATTACATTAACAGATTAAAAACAAGAGACAGATATGCTAGAGGAATTAAAGGAAAAAGTATTTCAGGCCAACCTCGACCTGGTGAAGCACCATCTGGTGCTCTTCACCTGGGGCAACGTGTCGGCCATCGACCGTGAGCAGGGCCTTGTGGTCATCAAGCCGTCGGGCGTGAGCTACGACAACATGAAGGCCAGCGACATGGTGGTGGTCGACCTCGAGAGCGGCAAGGTGGTGGAGGGCGACCTCAACCCCTCGAGCGACACGCCCACACACCTGGTGCTGTATCGTGCCTTCCCCGAGATCGGCGGCGTGGTACACACCCACTCCACCTACGCCACGGCGTGGGCACAGGCCGGACTCGACATCCCCAACATCGGCACCACACATGCCGACTATTTCCACGATGCCATCCCCTGCACCGAGGCCATGACCGAGGACCAGATGGGCGAGTATGAGCTCAACACGGGCGTGGTGATCGTAGACAAGTTCAAGAAAGACAACATCAACGCTGTTCACACACCGGGCGTGCTGGTGAAGAACCACGGTCCCTTCACCTGGGGCAAGGATGCCGACGAGGCTGTGTACCACGCCGTGGTGGCCGAGCAGGTGGCCAAGATGGCCTTCATCTCGTTCAGCGTCAACCCGCAGACAACGATGAACCCGTTGCTCGTAGAGAAACACTTCTCGCGCAAGCACGGCCCCAACGCCTACTACGGACAGAAGAAGAAAGGCTGACCGGCATCACTTTGGCAACCACGAATTACACCGATTGCACGAATTCCATTCGGGAAGCTACGGCACGGAGTGTATGACTTGCCGCATGGCACTCCCCTCCTACCGGAGGGGTTGGGGGAGGCTCAATAATAACAACAACAACTTAAAACATAAGAACAATGATTGAAGCATTTAAAGATTTTGAAGTATGGTTCGTCACAGGAGCACAGCTTCTGTACGGTGGTGATGCAGTGGTACAGGTAGACGGCCACTCCAAGGAGATGGTTGAGGGCCTCAACAACTCGGGCCTGCTGCCCATCAAGGTGGTGTATGCCGGTACGGCCAACAGTTCCAACGAGGTGGCCGACGTGATGAGCCGCGCCAACGAGGACAAGAAGTGCGTGGGCGTGATCTGCTGGATGCACACCTTCTCACCCGCCAAGATGTGGATCAAGGGCATGCAGATCCTGCGCAAGCCGCTGCTGCACCTGCACACCCAGTACAACAAGACCATTCCTTACGAGAGTATCGACATGGACTTCATGAACCTCAACCAGAGCGCACACGGCGACCGCGAGTTCGCACACATCCTCACACGTCTGCGCAAGCCGCGCAAGACCGTCATCGGCTACTGGAAGGAAGAGAAGACCCTCAAGCACATCGCCGTGTGGGAGCGCGTATGCGCCGGCGTGGCCGATGCACAGGACTGCCTCATCATCCGCTTCGGCGACCAGATGAACAACGTGGCCGTGACCGACGGCGACAAGGTGGCCTTCGAGCAGGTGCTGGGCTATCATGTCGACTACGTGCAGTTCTCTACCGTGCTCGACTTCTTCGACAAGGTGAACGACGAGGACGTGACGGCACTCGTTCACGACGTGTACTTCAAGGAGTATGCCGTGGCTGAGGAGCTGAAGGACGAGAAGTCGGTGGAATATAAGAAGATATGGAATGCCGCCAAGGCTGAGCTCACCCTGCGTGCCGTGCTCAAGGCCTATGGTGCCAAGGGCTTCACCACCAACTTCGACGACCTGGGCGACGTGAATGTCGAGGAGACCGGTCACGGCTTCGACCAGATTCCCGGCCTCGCCTCGCAGCGCCTCATGCGCGACGGCTACGGCTTCGGTGCCGAGGGCGACTGGAAAGACGCTGCCCTGCTGCGCACTACATGGTTCATGAGCCAGGGTCTGGAAGGCGGCACCTCGTTCCTCGAGGACTATACCCTGAACTTCGACGGCGAGAACACCTCGATCCTCGAGTCGCACATGCTCGAGATCAACCCCGACATCGCCGAGGAGAAGCCGCGCCTGGAGGTACACTTCCTGGGCATCGGCGTGCGCAAGACCCCCACGGCCCGACTGGTGTTCACCACCAAGCAGGGACACGGCATCGCCGCCACGGTGGTCGACATGGGCAACCGCTTCCGCCTCATCGCCAACGACGTGAACCTCATCAAGAGCAAGCCCCTGCCCAAGCTCCCCGTGGCATCGGCCCTGTGGATTCCCGAGCCCTCGTTCGAGGTGGGCGTGGGCTGCTGGATGAACGCCGGCGGTACCCACCACTCGTGCTTCAGCTTCGCCCTGACCGACGAGTACTGGCGCGACTTCGCCGAGATTGCCGACATGGAGGCTTGCATCATCAACAAGGACACCGACTACGAGCAGTTCCGCAAGGAGCTCCGCTGGAACGAGATGTACTATATGCTCAACAAGGCCCTCCGCTAAACGGCGGCGGGCTCGCATGAGCCTTACACAGGTGGGTGCGGGTCATGATACCCATGACCCGCACCACTTGTTTCTAACACCCTAAGCCACAACAATTGTTTCCGGCCCCGTTGCCATCTACCCTCAGGGGCTATCATCCTTAAACCACACACAAATGAACGCAAAATCAACCATAGAGTCGGGCAAGGCCATCCTCGGCATCGAGTTTGGATCTACCCGTATCAAGGCCGTGCTCATCGACCAGGACAACAAGCCCATCGCACAGGGCAGCCACACCTGGGAGAACGCACTGGTGGACGGTCTCTGGACCTACAGCATCGATGATATCTGGAGCGGTCTGCAAGACTGCTACAGCAACCTGCGCAAGAACGTCAGCAACCTGTATGGCATCGAGATCGAGCAGCTGGCAGCCATCGGCGTGAGTGCCATGATGCACGGCTACATGGCCTTCGACGCGCAGGAGCAGATCCTCGTGCCCTTCCGCACCTGGCGCAACACCAACACAGGCCCCGCAGCCGCCGAGCTGTCGGAGCTATTCAACTTCAACATACCCCTGCGCTGGAGCATCTCACACCTCTACCAGGCCATCCTCAACGGCGAGAGCCACGTGCCCGACATCAAGTTCCTCACCACCCTGGCCGGATACATCCACTGGCAGCTCACGGGCCGTAAGGTGCTGGGCATCGGCGATGCCTCGGGCATGCTGCCCATCGACCCCGCCACCAAGAACTACGACGCCACGATGGTCGACAAGTTCGGACAGCTCATTGCGCCCCGCAACCTGCCGTGGACACTCGCCGACATCCTGCCCCAGGTGGTATCGGCCGGTGAAGATGCCGGCACGCTCAGCGACAAGGGTGCCCACCGTCTCGACGTGTCGGGACACCTCAAGGGTGGCATCCCCGTCTGCCCGCCCGAGGGCGACGCCGGCACGGGCATGGTGGCCACCAACTCGGTAAGGCAGCGCACGGGCAACGTGTCGGCAGGCACCTCGTCGTTCTCGATGATCGTGCTCGAGAAGAACCTCTCGAAACCCTACGAGAGCATCGACATCGTGACCACCCCCGACGGCAGCCCCGTGGCCATGGTCCACTGCAACAACTGCACCTCGGAGATCAATGCCTGGGCCAACATCTTCAAGGAGTACCAGGAGCTCATGGGCTTCGAGGTCGACATGAACCAGATCTTCACCAACCTCTTCAAGGTGGCCCTCGACGGCGACGCCGACTGCGGCGGCCTGCTGTCGTACAACTACGTGTCGGGTGAGCCGGTGGCCGGATTTGCCGACGGCCGTCCCCTCTTCGTGCGTGCCGCCAACGACAAGTTTACGCTGGCCAACTTCATGCGCACGCAGCTCTATGCCGCCGTGGGCGTGCTCAAGATGGGCAACGACATCCTCTTCAAGGACGAGAAGGTCAACGTCGACCGCATCACCGGACACGGCGGATACTTCACCACCAAGGGCGTGGGACAGCGTGTGCTCGCCGCAGCCCTCAACTCGCCCATCTCGGTCATGGAGACGGCCGGCGAAGGCGGCGCATGGGGCATAGCCCTGCTGGCCTCGTACCTGGTGAACAAGACCGACGGGCAGACGCTCGACCAGTTCCTCGACGAGGTGGTGTTTGCCGGCAACACCGGCACCGAGGTGAAGCCCACCGCCGAGGAGGTGGCTGGCTTCGAGGCTTATATCAACGAATACAAGAAAGGACTCGCCATAGAGAAGGCGGCCGTGGAGAACAAGGCAGCCCGATAAACCATGACGAATAACATGAAGAAAATCATCGCTACACTTTGCCTGTCGGCAGCCGCTGTGCTGCCGACAGCGGCCCAGGACGCCACGGCAACCATTCACGTGAACAAGGGCCAGAACATCATTCCCAAAGAGATCTACGGACAGTTTGCCGAGCACCTCGGCACCTGCATCTACGGCGGACTGTGGGTCGGCCCCGAGTCGCCCATCCCCAACACGCAGGGTTACCGCAACGACGTGCTCCAGGCCCTCAAAGACCTGAAGGTGCCGGTGCTGCGCTGGCCCGGTGGATGCTTCGCCGACGAATACCACTGGATGGACGGCATCGGACCGCGTGAGCAGCGTCCCAAGATGCAGAACAACAACTGGGGCGGCACCATCGAAGACAACTCCTTCGGCACGCACGAGTTTCTCAACCTCTGCGAACTGCTCGGCGCCGAGCCGTATATCAGCGGCAACGTGGGCAGCGGCACCGTGGAGGAGCTGGCCAAGTGGGTGGAATATATGACCAGCGACGGCGAGACGCCCATGGCCAAGCTGCGCCGGCAGAACGGACGCGAGAAGTCGTGGAACGTCAAGTACCTCGGCGTGGGCAACGAGAGCTGGGGATGCGGCGGCAACATGCGACCCGAATACTATGCCGACCTCTACCGCCGCTACGCCGTCTACTGCCGCGACTACGACAACCACAAGCTCTATAAGATTGCCTCGGGAGCCAGCGACTACGACTACAACTGGACCAAGGTGCTCATGGACAACGTGGGCGGACGCATGAACGGACTGTCGCTCCACTACTATACCGTCAAGGGATGGGACGGACCGAAGGGCTCGGCCACCAACTTCGACAACCAGGAATACTACTGGACTGTGAGTAAGAGCTTGCAGCTCGAGGATGTCATCAAGAAGCACTGCGACATCATGGACCAGAAAGACCCGAAGAAGAACATCGCACTGCTGGTCGATGAGTGGGGCACCTGGTGGGACGAGGAGCCCGGCACCATACGCGGACACCTCTACCAGCAGAACACCATGCGCGACGCCATGGTGGCAGCCCTCTCGCTCAACGTCTTCCAGCGCCACACCGACCGTGTGAAGATGGCCAACATCGCACAGGTGGTGAACGTGCTGCAGAGCATGATCCTCACCGACACCAAGGGCACGGGACACATGGTGCTCACGCCCACCTACCACGTCTTCCAGATGTACAAAGACTTCCAGGAGGCCACCTACCTGCCCATGGACGCGAAGGTCGACTCCATCGACGTGGAGGGCGGACACATGTATAAGATGACAGCCGGCAAGATTCCCGCCGTGTCGATCTCGGCCGCCAAGAAGGCCGACGGCTCTATCGTGGTGTCGCTGGCCAACACCAGCCTCGACAAGGCCCAGGAGGTAGAACTCAACCTCGACGGTGCCAACGCCAAGACGGTGACCGGCCGCATGCTGACCAGCAAGAAGATCACCGACTACAACGACTTCGAGCACACCGACGTGGTGAAGCCCGTCGACTTTAAGGGTGCCAAGCTCAAGAAGAACACCCTGAAGCTCAGCCTCCCCGCCAAGTCGATCGTGGTGGTCAACGTGAAGTAACCCCTCCCCCCACACTATCCTTCCCATGAGCCGAGGTGCCGCCCAGTGCGCCCTCGGCTCATGCGCTTTTTGACGCACGTGCAGGCACCGAAAGTGCAAGGACAGAGCAGACAGAGTAGACAAGAATGTCAGAGAGACGCGAGCAGGGGCATCTGCTCTTGCCTCCCCACCGTTTCAACCGGCTCCCCAAGCCGCTTCCGCACCGCTTGAAGGTTGTTGTCGACGCATGGTTCGAGTCGAAGCAGCGTCTGTTTCTACTCGAACCACAACATGCTTCAAGTCGAATCACGGCCTGCTTCGACCCGAAGCAGCGGATGGCCCGTCAGGCATGGTGCCACCGCAAGGCAGGAATGGCGATGCAAGAGCTATTGTGGCGCAGCAGGAAAAGGTGGGGGACGAAGACTACTTGAACAACCTACAACAACCTTATGCAAAGGCAAGGCGGTACTCCGCTCGCCTTTGGCGAATCGCAGAATATATTAGAATATCCATTGACCATGCTTGCTTATCGCAGTATATAGTAAAAGGACTCGCCAGCGAGTCCTATCTCAGAATATCCGACTGCCGGATGATATTCTCACATCAGCCCCGCTGGCGGGGCATTATGCGGCCTTCCGTGTATCCGCATTCCGTTGTGTAACACAGGCAACCACGAATTGCACGAATTGCACGAATTTAAGGTGGGTTCTATTAATTAGCATTGTCAGATTTCGAGACGATCTTCGAGATCAAATTGCAAGTGAGCGAAGGAGTTATGCGGGCATAACGACTGAACGAATGTTCGTGCCAGCGAGTGTCATCGAGCTTGCTCGTTTGACCGAGCGCAGCCGAACTTCAGCGCAGGCTAACTGGCAATTTGAGCCGAAGAGAGTCCGAAAAATGGCAAAACGTAACCCATGATTTTATGATTTGATTTTGGTGGTAATTAATAGAACCCACCTTAATAGAACCCACCTTTAAGTACGTAAACCTACAAGAGGTATCATAACAATTGTCTTTTCAGGATATAATCTACCAAAGTCTTTTTGGCCACAACAATGCTTACTGACGCTTGTTGCCCTTTCTGAACCTTGCTGCTCATTTTGCCGATTGATATGTAGGCGGAGAATGCGTTACCATACTGTGTGGTTCGTAATGTATGGTCATGACGAACAATAGGCAAGCGCATACTTTCTGTTTCACCTTCCATTGTAACGTTGGCCTCGCAGTGCTCATCCATTAGATGAATGTATCGGAACGGCACATCAACTCTCATCACACTATCGTTGAGCACCACGCCCTCGGCTTCTATGGTGATGGGATAGTGGATGGTGCAAACGGCAACTGCCAAACACACCAGTACGAGGACAAGGATGAGAGTGCCGGTTCTTACCAATCGTGGCGGCACTTCGCCAATGATGCGCCGAGTCTTCTCGCTTCTCAGTTCAATATTTTCCATACGTCAGTTGCCTAATTCCAGTTGGTTCTTCACAAGGGTATAGTATGCACCTCGCTTCTCGGTGAGTGTGTCGTGGTTGCCCACTTCCACCACCTTTCCATGGTCGAGAACAATGATTTGGTCTGCATTGCGCACCGTGCTCAGACGGTGAGCCACTATCACCACCGTACGTCCATAGAAGAAGCGATTGAGGTTTTCAACGATAGATCGCTCATTGCTTGCATCCAGCGAGTTGGTGGCCTCGTCGAGGAAGATGAAGTCTGGGTTCTTATATACTGCCCTCGCTATGAGTATGCGTTGCTTCTGCCCCTGACTCAGCCCCACACCGTCACGTCCTATCTTGGTGTTCCAGCGGAGGGGTAGTTGTTCGATGTATTTGCGAATGCAAGCCGCCTCAGCAGCACGTGCCATACGCTCTTTGTCTATCTCGCCATCGTCTACAGCGATGTTGCGAGCGATGGATTCAGAGAATATGACACCATCTTGCATCACCACACCGCAATGGCGACGCCACCACTTCTTGTTGAGCGTGTTGATGTTGGTGCTGCCCACACTGACCTCGCCCTCCAGCACAGGGTAATAACCAAGCATTAGCTTCACCAAGGTTGTCTTTCCGCTACCCGATGCTCCCACTATGGCCGTCACTTTACCTTTGGGGATATTGAGGCTTACATCATCAATCGTCATACGCAAGGCGTGTGGGTCGTATTTGAACATTATCTTGGTCAGTTCTATGCCCTTTGTGTTGTCAGTCAAAGCGGTATTGTTGCCGTCCTTACCATTCTCATCGTCCACTTGGTGTATCTCATTGATGCGTTCCAATGATATGCGCACGTCTTGAAGTGAGTAAAAGAAGTTCATCAGTTGCTCCACTGGCGAATTGAGTTGACCTATGATATATTGTATGGCCAACATCATACCAAGGGTTATCTGTCCGTGTATCACAGCCGTAGCTGCAACAACTGTGATGATGATGTTCTTCACCTCATTGATAAGAATGCTGCCGGCCTCCTGTGTTTGCTGGAGCTTGAGCGACTTCATCTGCACATTGAACAAGTCTACCTGTGTGTCTTCCCACTCCCACCGACGACGGTTTTCGCAGTCTTGCAGCTTTATTTCCTGCATTGATGTGATAAACTCGTATGTCTTATTGTTGTTGATGGCCTGCTGCTCGAACAACTCATAGTCGAGCACCTTGCGTCGTTTAAGGAACGTTGTCATCCAGCCACCGTAGAGAATACTTCCTAAAATGAAGATAAGGAATATGAGCTTGTTATATAAGAGCAGTACTACCGAAAATACAATGAAAGTCATCATTGAGAACAGCACCGAAAGTGTTTGTTGCGTCAGAAAACTATTCACCCGGGCGTGGTCGTTCATTCGCTGCATCAAGTCACCCATCAGTTTGGTGTCGAAGAATGACATGGGCAAGCGTAAGAGCTTGATGAAGAAGTCGCTCACGAGTGATATATTGATACGCATAGATATATGCAGCAACAGCCAGCGACGAATGAAGTCGCTGGCTGTGCGACTGAACGTGAGCATGAGCTGACCCAGCAAGATGAGCCATATGAAGCCGATGTCCTCATTCTTGATACCGACATCAACGATGGCCTGTGCGAGGAATGGCAGGATAAGCTGCAAAAGACTGCCCACGAGCAGCCCTAAGATAATTTGCCCGAAATACTTTCGATATTGTATGATGTAGGCAAAGAGAAATTTGAAAGACCGCTCCTCTTTTGGCTGTTCATCTATCTGATTTTCATAAAATGCAGGAGTAGGTTCTAAGACCATAGCAATTCCCTTCTCCTCCCCATTCGATTGGGTGCTAATCCAATGTTTTTTAAAGTCCTCAGTATCGTATTTTATAAGTCCTTTACTTGGGTCTGCCACATAGAATTTCCATTTATCTATTTTATAAAGAACAACATAATGATTTTGATTCCAATGAATGATACATGGTAATTGTACCTCTTGTATTGCTCTCTGTGTGGCTTTGAAACAAGTTGTTTGCAAACCAATTCTATTAGCAGCATCATTAATTGCTAAAAGAGAAACACCTTCAACTGTAGCTTTACATAATTCAGAAAGATACCTGACAGAATAGTGCTTGCCATAGTAATAGGCAATGATCTGTAATGATGCGACCCCACACAACATTGAATCATATTGCCTAAAGACTTTAATTTTTCTCATATAATCAGAGTTATTGAGTCAAGTGAAATAAAGTAGACTCATTTTCACATCCTATCCTTTTCACTGTCTCCTGCACCAGTTCCCTTATATTTTGATTCTGCAGCATTAAATTGATAGCGCAGACTGATTCTAATGTTTCTGCGATCGGCTCTGTTGAACATCGTGGTAGCTATGTTCCCGCTATATAAAGTGGCGTGCGAAGACGCTCCGTCGAGAATGTCGTTGAAGTAGACAGCCACAGAGAGATTGTTGTGGAGGAACGATTTTCTAACCATGAGGTCAAGCTTGTTGGTTGACTTGACTGTCGTGTTTTGCATATCGCCGCGCGAGGTGAACAGCATGTTTGCACCAATTACCCATCCCCCATTCAGAGAGAAATTGTTGTTTAGACTTGCTGAGAATATAGGGCGGTTCATCTTGTGCACTTCGTCCAAGAAGAGCGTAGAACACCTTTGCCCAGCAAGAGCCATCGTGACTTGCGCGCTCCAAAATCCGCATGATGGTTGCCCACCGATAGCCAATTGATAGTGCGTGTAAGAATCCCCGTTGTCGTAGGAAAGCATTTTTATCGATGGATTGCCGTTGTAATCACTTGTTTTCCAAAATATAGGATTCTTCTCCTTTGTGACAGACGCTTGAACGAAGAGCCATCTCCACATGCCATTGAGTTGGGCAGTGTAGGTTTTTGTAGGTTTGAGTTGTGGGTTTCCACCTTGATAGGTAAGGTTGTTGACATAGATTATGCCTGCGTCAAGTTGCTGATAATTGGGGCGTGTGATATTATTGAGCAGATCCAAGGAAAGTTTTACCCCACCAAGTGCTGTTCTCACAGAGAAAGTGGGAAACACGTTGTCGTAATGCCTGACCAAGTCATTTGTTTTGTCCCCCATATCCGTGTATTTGTAATCTACGTGTTCATATCTGAATCCAGCTGCCAGGTCAAACTTGCCAATCGTCTGAGAAATGGTGGCAAACAAGGCTGTGTTGTTCTCTTTGATATGCGACTCCGACTCATCAATGGACACACCGTCATAGTTGTTCATATAGTTTAACCGAGACCTCGTCCATTCATCTCCAAACTCGATGTCTCCTTTCCACAATTGATGGCCTACTACCAATTTCTGAGCAAACAATTTGCTCTTGGCTGTATTCTTGGAACTTACAGAGCGACTTGCCTGCGGTGTCGTTATGTTTTCTTCGTCATAAAAATTGGACTTGTCGGTATGCTCCAGTGTATGGTCGAGATTCAAATTGATGTTGAATTTTCCAATCTCGCCACTATAGTAGCCGCTCAATTCGTATGAAGGGTTGGAGACGGCATCGGAGCGTAGAGATGTTGAGACAAATTCTGATGATTGAATTTGACCTAAGGAATATTGATTGATGAGTGAAGTTGGATTGGATCTAGCCTTTGTGTGATCTCGTCCCAAATTATAATATGCGCCGAATGAGTTTTTGGAGGAAAGTGTGTAGTTGAATCCTATCTTGCCCTCCATGTCATTGAATTTCGTATGGGTGGCCGTGTTGATGGTCTGTTGTAGACTTTGTTCGGCAGAAGTAATCATCTCCGAGGAGTTTTGGAAACGCCGTTTCCCCGCATATAGATATCCTTCGGCAAACAAGTCAAGATTATCGTAGCGATAGTTCACAGACAAGTCGGTCTCGTTTCTTGCAAAGTACGCCAATCTGCCTTCTGTACTGATGTCCGCACTCAATCCGTCGCCAGCTGCAGGAATGGTTTTTATCAATATCACGGCTTGCACGTCGGCTGGATATTTTGATCCTGGGTTGGTGTTGACAGACACTGTACGTATATCCTTAGAGTTTAGTCGATGAAGCTCGTTAAGATTCCTTACTTGCTTTCCATTGATAAATATCAAGGGGGCTCCCTTGCCCCACACCTCATAGTTGTCGTCAGTAACAGTGACGAGAGGAATGTTCGCAAGAACATCTTCTGCTGTGCCTTTCTTGGCCAACACGCTATTTTCAACCGTGGTCTCAAAAACTCCATTCTTTAGCTGTGTAATGGGGAGGAAGCCTTTTACCACCACTTCGCTTAACTCTGTTGACGATTCTTTGAGAACGAGCGTCCCAAGGTTTCGTTGGTTCGCACATGCTACTGTTAGTTTCTCGTAACCGATCATTGACACGACCAAGTGATTGCCCTCTTTGTCCTGGTCAGGCAGCTCAAACATACCTTTATCATTGGTTGTAGTACCAGACAGGTAGATGCTGTCGTTCATCAAAACGATTGTGGCGTATCCGATGGGGTCCCCTTTGGCATCTTTTACAACTCCCTTTATCGCATCTTGGGAGTAAAGCTGTGCAGAACAAAACAAGGTAAATACAAATAAAAACAACCTTAACACATTCATTGTTTGTTACAAACTAAATTTTTCTTTACTTTTTTTATCAATAGATTCCAAACATGTGGATTCCTCCGAATATCAAAGAACAAGTATAGTAAATTATCAATATATTGTCTTGTAAATTCGCACAAAGAAGCCTTTGGTAATTTCGTAAAGCATTTTGATTTCTGTGAATAGAATTTTTGCACAACACATCCTCCACACAGATTCCTACACCAACACGCTCTACATGAATTATTGTCTTTATAATCTCTGATGTTAGAATATACTTGTTCTACTTCATTAAGAGTAATAATATTACCAACAATGTTTTTAGGACTGCCTAACAACATTTGGCATCCAACAATATTTCCATCAACAGAGATTGTTATCCTATCGTCAAATATACCGCAAAACTTATGTGGCTTTTTCGTTACCAAATTATTGATAATTTGCCAAAAATCATTTGGGAGGCAATCAAAGTTTGAACTGACAATTTGCTCCATGTTAATGTTGGATAAATCTTGTAGTATATAGTTCTTATCTAACTGATCCTCATCAACAACTATACCATTGATACCAAATGTATTTAATAGATAATTTTGTATGGACAATCGATCCAGGCCAGCTTTTATATGTGAATATGTATAGGTGGCTTCAAATTGCAACTTTACCGAAGTATGAGCTTTGCTTTCTCTGATAAATTGTGAGATTTTATCAAAGCTTCCTTCTCCGATTTTGTTTATTCTATTTATGTCATTTATAGATTTGTCTCCGTCAATACTAACTGTAACATTTGAAATATGGTCATGAATTAAAGAGAGTGTTTTATCGTTACAAATAGTACCATTAGTTATTAGAGAAAAACGAGGGAAAGATAGCCCTGTTTCACGAGCTCTTTGTTCGTAAATTTGACAGAAATATTCTATGACATCGCTGTTCAAAAGAGGCTCTCCACCGAAAAATAGAATATTATCAATACTACTGAAATAAGTAAAACAGAAATTTACAATATTTTTAGCAGTTTCTCTGCTCATTAGCTCTCTCTTTTCACCGTAACTTCCTCCCTTTGCATAGCAATATCTACAACGCAGATTACAATCATTGGACACACAAACAGTCAATCGATGTAATTTTTTGGGGTGACACAAGCTAAGTTTTTCTGTTGATTTATTGGTAACCGTTGATGGATCGCATTCTGTAGAAGAGATAGAATAGCAATTTAATTCAGACTCTGAAATACTATCTCCATTAAAAAGGTTCATATTATTTACATCAAAAATAACAGAATGCCCTTTACGTTTTATCAAATGCAACTCTGTTCCCATATACATATTTGTTGTATATCTACAATTACACTCTATATTAAATGAAGAATATAACAGGAAAAGGTTGTGACTGTGTTTTTCAACACATAAGACATAACCTTTTCCCTATGCAATCGCTTGAAGTTTATTAGCACCAGCATACTATACCACCAGCGTTACCGCTGGACTTGTCTTTGCCCTTTTTATTCTCTTCGGTCGCAGATTGACCTCCAAATACCATTGCGAGCTCGCTCATGTCAATTGGTTCAAGCATCTTCGATTGTTCGTTATGAACCAAATCCTCGTTTGAAATAATAATTTCCTTCATAATTGTTGTTTTTTGTTACCATCTAACAGCTTCTGGCCTTGCTTTTGTTTCTTTCGCAAAATTAGAGAAAGACACAGACAATGACAAAATATTCCGAGGTTTTCTTGTGTATGTGATGACAAAATCATATTTTTGTATGAGGAAAATGTTTTCAGATATGACGATAAAAGATGTGATAAAGGGGCTCTTGCAGGGCATCAAAAATATCAAGGATGTGGAATCACAAAAAATAGTTTTTAGTTCCACTTATGTAAAATGTGCATATGCATTCGATAGGCTTGGCTATGGGGAAGTTGTTTTAATTGACTTTGAAAATTGTTCTTTCCCGTACATCTCATCTTCTATCACATCCAAAATCCAACAAATAGTGAATCGTAGGCCGAATATAGTTAGCATTGAGGACATAGTTGACGAAAGCCAGTTGGACTATTTGAACTTCGTCTTTGATTCATATTTTGATTTGCTAAAGAAGCCTCTTACTCATATAGATTCCTCTGTATTGCATTTTGACATATCTATAGATGCAAATATCTGTAAAGAGATGGTGCACATATCTTTAACACCATGTTTGTTCGATGATAATAAAAATGTAATACTTGCTTTATGTATGTTTACATTTTCAGCAAGGGAAAAAGCAGGAAACGTTCTCGTTAAATTGCCTAAAGTTGATTATCATCTTGAATTTATGGGCGGTACATGGAAACATCATGATAATTCTCATCTTACTAATATGGAAAAGTTGGTATTAAGTCTTAGTGCAAATGGGAAAAGGATAGACGACATTGCAAAATATCTATCTGTTTCTATCATTACAATCAAGACACATAGAAGAAATATATTTAAAAAGCTTGGAGTTAAAAACACAAGCGAGGCCATACAATATGTCGAGGATTATAATCTAATTTGACAGAATACAATAAGTAGATTTACTTCCGACACATGTTTAATATAAAGGTCTTACGATATTTGGAGTGATGATATTGAGGATGAATATAGCCTGTGATCTTCGCAACAGGTCGTGCAGTTTCGAGGAAAGTCGCTGCAACAACACCTCCCATCATCCGATGCCCTCGCATCGACTTTTCACGACATGCCAATCCCGTCCAAATATCGGTTGCCCCATATATTTCGCCATCCGTGATCGCTGTTATCGTTGTTACCATATTGCCCCCGTCTTTCGAGGATGCACCGCAATGGTAAACCTGTTCAATCTCTGTTTGATAGTCAAACAGGCTGCCCATTGAGTATCATCCAGCCCCTTCTTACTGATGGGTTGCCAAAGTCGAGCATGACGTTATCCATATTAGTGGGGCAAAGTTAATATAAAAGATTTGAACAGCCAAGGATTTTTTTTGTTTTTTTAATAGAACTCACCTTATCAGAATATGGCGTATGACCGTACGCTTCTGCTTCAGGGTAAGGATGGCATCGCCTGGGAGCTTGTAGGGCCTCGGCTGCATCCTCTCTCCATAGAGAGCTATGATACGGGCATCCACTTCATCAGTCTTGATGGTGGACAGCATCGCACGGGCGAAGTTCTTAATCTTGAGAGGATTCTCCAGACTG
>JBHAFS010000098.1:0-5544 GCA_041856205.1 Prevotella sp. | reverse complement strand
GATGTCAACGACGACCATGTCATCAATGCCAAAGACCGCCAGGTGCTGGGCAGCATCCAGCCCGACCTCACCTACGGCATCTCCTCGCAGCTGCAATACCGCAACCTCGACGTATCGGTGGCCTTTGCCGGCTGTCATGGCAACAAGCTCTACAACGCCTTGGGCCACCGCCTTGAGCAGACGGGCGACTCGTACAACGTGCTCACCACCGTGCTCGACTCATGGACCGAGGCCAATGGCGGCAACACCCTGGCACTGGCCAGCACCTCACGGCCCTTCTCGTACATCGACAGCCGCTACGTGCAGAGCGCCTCCTACTTCAAGTTGAAGAACCTCACCGTAGGCTACCGGCTGTCCCTGCCCAAGACCTTCCCCGTGGGCGTGCGCCTGTATGCCACGGCCACCAACCTCTTCACCCTCACGCCCTACAAGGGCTATGACCCCGAGGTGAGCGGTGGCACCGACTACGGCGCCTATCCCGCAGCACGCACCATCACCTTTGGCGTGAACCTCACCCTTTAAAGCCAAAACCATAGCTACAGTAAATTATTTAAGAGAATCTATTAAAGTAATAAGGAGAAATAAACATGAGAAAGCAATTATTCACAGCAGCCGTTGCGACGGCAGCACTTCTGGCAGGCTTGAGTTCCTGCAACAGCGACAGCGTAGACAGCAGCAACAAGCATAATATCAACAACAACAATGTGGTGGCCGACGATGCCAGTGCTCTCTCACTCGTCAATGGTGTGTATGCCCACTGGCAGCCGCTCAGCTCGTCGTTCTCGTTTATCATCGAGCTACAGTCCAACAAGCTCATTTCTTTTGAAGGTGAGGAGAGCGAGCCCGGACCGCTGAACAGCCGCTTTGAGGTAGCCTCAGACACCTGGTACCAAATCAAGGTGTTCAACCACCTCTTCCTCGGCATAGCCCAGGACAACGAAGCCATCACCACCGTCACCAACTCGCTGCGCAACGGCAAGGTCACCCAGGCCGGATACAACGCCGCCGTGGGCAAGGCCAAGTTCCTGCGTGCCCTGGCCTATCTCAAGCTGGTGCAGCTCTGGGGCGAGGTGCCGCTCTTCACCGAGGAGGGTGGCAGCAAGACCGAGCGTGCCTCGATCAACGAGGTGTTCAACCAGATCGTGAGCGACTTCACCGATGCCGAGTCGCTGCTCAAGGACTACGATGGCGACCCACGCGTGCCCTCCAAGCAGGCTGCCCAGGCCCTGCTGGCCCGCACCTACCTCGTGTGGGGTGACAACCCGCTGAGCTACGACGAGGTGGCCGCCATTGCCAGCCAGCAGCAGGACCCCGAGTTTACCACTACGCCGAGCCGTCTTGAGAAGGCCGTGGAGTATGCCGACAAGGTCATCAACAGCGGACGGCTGGCGCTCGACCCCGACTACAGCAAGCTGTGGGGACGCGAATATGAGAGCAACAAGCGCGGCACCAACGAGCACCTCTTCACCATCGCCCACGACGGCGACGAGTACGACGCCCAAGGCAACCACCAGAACCACTGCTCATGGACCTTCCCCTTCCAGAACGGTGAGCACGGGCGGGGCTACAGCCAGAACCACACCGAGGTGGCCGACGATGACCTCTATGACGACTGGAAGGCCGAGCAGCCCAATGACAAGCGCCTGCTGAAGACCTACTTCACCAGTCTGAAAGACCCCGAGGACGGACTCACCTACACCTACTACTCGCCCGTCTACACACCCATCAACGGCAAGGGCGTGGACCAGAGCTACGACAACTCGGAGAACCTCGAGATCACCCACAACAGCGTAGACCGCATCGAGATACGCTATGCCGAGGTGCTGCTCACCAAGGCCGAGGCCCTCGTGCAGCTGGGCCGCAACAGCGAGGCCGCCGCGCCCTTCAACCAGCTGCGCGCCCGTGCAGGCATTGCCGAGGTGGCAGCCCCCACGCTCGACCAGATCAAGCGCGAGTGGGACTACGAGTTCACCTACGAGCAGTTCTCGCTGCTCAACTCCTACCGGTGGAAAAACCTTGTATCGTCGGTGCGCCAAGTGAGCCACTACAAGCACTTCGCCGACGACTGGGCAAGCAAGCAGACCTTCACATCCGACCAGAAGGCCTTCTTCACCAAGATACACAACCACCTCGTGGCCAAGTATAACAACGTCAAAGGCCGCAACTACCGGCAGCCCATCCCCACCGGCCTGTCGGGCGAGAACCTCGGTATCGCCCAGAACCCGGGATTCTAAGCCAAGCCATACAGAGCCATGCCGCCGTGAGGTCGAGTGCCCCACGGCGGCATATTGTGATATGGAAAACAAGAAGGAGTGAAATGTTTTTGCTACCTTTGCAGCATTGCAAGATCAAGTAAACACGAAAAGATATGGACGAACAACAACAACAGACTACGGCACCCCAGGCTGCCAGCCGCAAACAGATGGCCCTGTGGATTGCCGCCCTCGTGGCGGGATCGCTGCTGGGACTCACAGGCCTGAGCTGGCTCGACCAATTCATGGCCTTCGTGGCCACGGTCTACACCCGGCTCTTCCAGTTTGTGGCCGTACCCACCATCGTGCTGGCTGTCATCACCACCCTGGCCTCGTTTGGTGAACAGAAAGACACGGGGCGTATCTTCCGCCATGCCGTGACCTACACCCTGCTCACCACCCTCGTGGCCGCCCTCGTGGGCCTGGCCCTGTATCTCATCATCCGTCCCGGCAACCTGCCTACGGCACTGGTGCAGGCCGGACAGGCCAGCATCCCCCAGAACCTGGGCAGCGAGACCTACTATGACCACATCCTCGGCGTGGTGCCCGACAACGTGGTGCGCCCCTTCCTCGAAGGCAACGTGCTGTCGCTGCTGCTCATCGCCTTCGCCGTGGGCTTCGCCCTGGCCAAGATGCCCGGCACTCCGCAGAAGCAGACACTCATGCGCGCCATCCTAGGCCTGCAAGACCTGCTCTTCGCCCTCATCCGCGGCCTTATCTGGACACTCCCCGTGGGCATCGTGGCCTTTGCCGCACAGCTGTCGGCCCAGGTGTCGGCAGGCGTAGTGGCCGATTCGCTGGGCCGCTATGTGCTGGTGATCCTGGGTGGCAACCTGCTGCAGTTCTTCGTGGTGCTGCCCCTGTTCCTGCTGTCGCGTGGCCTCAACCCGCTCCACACGCTGGGCCGGATGATGCCTGCCGTGCTCATGGCCCTGTTTACCAAGAGCTCGGCGGCCACGCTGCCCGTCACCATGGCCACGGCCGAGGGTCGTCTGGGCGTGTCGCCGAAGGTGTCGCGCTTTGTACTGCCCATCTGCACCACCATCAACATGAACGGTTGCGCCGCCTTCATCCTCGTCACCTCCTTGTTTGTGATGCAGAACGGCGGCACGGTGCTCACCTTGCCCGGCATGCTGCTGTGGGTGCTCATCGCCGTGATTTCGGCCGTGGGCAATGCCGGCGTGCCCATGGGCTGTTACTTCCTCACGCTCTCGCTGATGACCGGCCAGGGCGCCCCCGTGGGCATCATGGGCATCATCCTGCCCATCTACACCATCATCGACATGATCGAGACCGCCGAGAACGTATGGTCCGACTCGTGTGTGGCGGCCATGACCAACCACGACGTGGCGGCACCGACCGCATCGGTGGTATGACACTATGCAATAACCAACAGGCGATTGCCCTTTACACAACTTAGGCTCCCTGCATTGCCGGCACTTGCCGGCCCTGCAGGGAGCCTAAGATTTGTGATGAGTCATATACGCGCCGACGGCAGGCCATCCCGCCGTCAGAAAGACGACAGCCCTCTGCCTCAGGGCCTCGACTCGCCCTCGATATATTGTTCGAGGAAGAGATGCTCCCCGTCGAAGACCACATAGGTAAACTGCCATATCCAGTCGCCCAGGATGAGCATGCGCGCCTGGCGGCCCAGCGTGAGATCGAGCTCGATATGGCGGTGACCATAGATGAAATAGTCGATGTCTGGGTGTTGCTGCATATACTCCTTGGTCCAGAGCACCAGATACTCCTTGTCCTCACCCAAATAGGGTACCTCCTTGCCGTCTGCCCTCTTCAACCGGCTGTGCTTGGCCCAGTTGAGCCCCAGCTGCATGCCCCACCAGGGATGCACGAAGTTGAGCATGCGCTGACACAGGCGGTTGTGGAACAGCTTGCGCAGCAGCTTGAACTTATTGTCGGGGTCGCCCAGGCCGTCGCCATGGGCAAGGTAGAACTCCTTGCCATAGATCTCGGTGGTGAGAGGCTGCCGGTGCAAGATGACGCCACACTCCTCCTCCAGGTAGCCATAGGTCCAGATGTCGTGGTTGCCCGTGAAGAAATGCACCTCCACCCCCATGTCGGTAAGCTCTGACAGCTTGCCCAGGAACCGGGTGAAGCCTTTGGGCACCACATACTTGTATTCGTCCCAGAAGTCGAACATGTCGCCGAGCAGGTACACGGCAGCGGCCTTGTCTTTGATGCTGTCGAGGAACCTCACGAGTCGGCGCTCCTGTGTGCGCCTGTGCTTCAGGGCCAGCGAGCCGAGGTGTGCGTCGGATAGGAAATATACTGCTTTCAAATCGTTAATGGCTGTAGGGTTGGTAACTTGTGGGTACAGGCCGACACTACGCGTTGAGGTCGGCAATGCCCCGTCACGGCGGGGCGCCGGCTATTCGAAGCCGAGCTCCACGCGGGCCTCCTCGCTCATCATGCTCTGGTCCCAGGCAGGCTCGAAGACCAGGTTGACATTGGCCGATGTCACGCCCTCCACACCCTCTACCTTGGTGCGCACGTCTTCGAGGATGAAGTCGGCGGCGGGGCAAGCCGGCGAGGTGAAGGTCATGTCGAGTTCCAGCGAACCGTCGTCCTGCACATCAATCTTGTAGATCATGCCCAGGTCGAAGATGTTGACGGGAATCTCGGGGTCGTAAACGGTTTTGAGCACGTCGACGATGCGTGCCTCTATGCGGGTCTTTTCTTCTTGTGTCATCATTCTTGTTGTCTTTATGCTGCGAATTTAAGAAATATATTTGAAACGGCCAACTTTTAGGCGACGAAACACACAGCCAGCAGCAAACAAAACAACACAAAGGCCCACCCCCAGCAACACACAGGCCCACCCCCAGCCCCTCCCAAGGGAGGGGAGAAGCTCAGGGGCTGCACAACGGCAAAACAAGCCAACAACAAAACAACAAACCACTCACGTTTCATCCCCCAGCGCACAGCGATGTCTGGATCATCGACATGTGCAGTCCGTGGCTTTTGTGCCATCCTTGCCATCCGTTATTCAGCTAAGACACTGTGAATAAGTATGTTTCGCGGCATAACAAGGCTGTCAAGGCACCCGGAAAGCAATGGGATGATGATGTGGTTCGAGTCAAAGCAGAACGTGGTTCGAGTCGAAGTAGACTGTGGTTCGAGTCGAAGTAGACTGTGGTTCGAGTCGAAGCAGCGTGTGGTTCGAATCGAAGCAGAATGTGGTTCGAGTCGAAGCACGCGACGTGAAGGCAGGTATGGCGACACCACTCCGCCGCCAGGGCCTGGTCAGAGCTGGCCTGAGGCCCGACGGCAG
>JBHAFS010000097.1:0-4216 GCA_041856205.1 Prevotella sp. | reverse complement strand
TCCGGCGAAATCCGGCATGTTCCCCACAGGCAAACAGCCGGGGAGAGAACCTGCCCGTTTCAAGCCGCTTGTAATACACCACATAGCCACCACGTTCCCAATGCAGCAGTTTCATGACTTTACGAGACTTGCCGACAAAGACATAGACCATGCCATCGGTAGGATTGCGTCCGGTTTGCCGGACCTTGCCGCACATGGAGTTGACACCAACCCTCATGTCTGTGGGGGCGTTGGAGAAGAAGAACTGGTTGCTTTCGTTGAGATTAAACATAATGCTGTAAATTTTCGGCAAAGGTCGGAAATTTAAAGCTTATGGGAAATACGGCCTAAATTGAATGGTTACTAACGGTTGACTTTCTGTGTGGCACGCTGGCCAGCCTGTAACGCATCAGCCCCGGACAACATCAGAGCGTTGTCCGGGGCTGAGGGTAGGGTTGGCCGAGTGGCGCGGGTCATATGCCCAGCTTCTTGCGGATGTCTTTGGGCACGGCGTTCTTGTTGACCATGAAGTCCATAGTGTTGGCCACGATGAAGTTCTTGGTCATATACCAGATGCCTTTGTAGTCACCCGACTCACCCCATGAGTTCTTCACCATGTAGTATTCCTTGCCGTTCTGGTCCTTGGCAATGCCGTAGATGAGCATGCCATGGTCGTCGGTGAGCTGCCAATTGTCGAAACGCTCCTGGCGCATCTTCTGGGTAGGCGTCACCTCGGGCACGTTCACGCCGAGCGAGTCGACGATGTTCTTCTTCTGGTCCTTGGTGAGCTTGAGCCAGCGGGCCATGTCGCTGCCTTCCATGCTCTCGATCTTCTTGGTGTCGTACATATAGGCCAGTCCCTGGCGGGTGAATCCGTCCTCGCTCACGTCGCCACCCCATGCCACGGTGTAGCCGTTCATGATGGCATTGTCGATGATCTTACCAAGCTCGTCGATGGGCACGTTCCATGAGAGTGGGTTGCGCCAGTTGTCCTGCACCTCAACGGCGAAGGCCGTCCAGAAGGGGTGATGGGTGTAGGAGGTGAAGCTGGTGTAGTTGTTCCAGTCGAGGCCGAGGCTGGCGGCGAAGCTCTGCGGCGTGTAAGTCTTGCCCTGGTAGACGAAGCTCTCGGGACACTTGCCCAGGTAGGCGTCGAGGATGCCCTGCAGTCCCACCTTCCACTGGTTGGAGAGCTTCTTGGCCGTGCTCTTGGCCACGCTCTGCACATAAGGGGTCATCACCGAGAAAAACTCCACGAAGTTGTTGAGCGAGTCGCCATAGAGACTGCCGGGGAACGGCATGGCGTCTTCGGGGCAGATGCCGTGGTTCTGGATGGTGTAGAGCGGGTCGTAGCAGCTGCCGCCCTCGGAGAACTGGGCATCGCCGTGGAGGCGCACCACCTGGATGGCGCGGTCCATGTAGGTCTTGTTGGCCACGAAGCTCTCGCAGAGGTCGTAGGTCTTGCCGGTGGCCTTGAGGATCTCGGCCTCAAAGAATCCCAGTGTGGCATAGTCCCAGCACGTGCCTGAGCGGTTCTGGTCTTTCACGCTGGTGATGGGGTTTTGCTTGATGACGGTGAATACGGGCTTGTTGGGGTTCACGCTGTCCTTTTGGTTGGTGCGTGCGTTGACTCCCGTTGCAATCACGGCAAGGAGGGTCAATACCAATGTTTTCTTCATTATTCGATGTGTGTTTTGATGTTTAAAAATATGTTTCGGGCCATCGTTGCAGGCTTAGTTGCCGGCCATGAAAGCCTCGATGTCTTCGGGATGGTAGGGTATGCGGTCCTTGCCGATGAAGCGGCAGCCGTCGGCGGTGATGAGCAGGTCGTCCTCGATGCGTATGCCGCCGAAGTCCTTGTAGGTCTCAATCTTGTCGAAGTTGAGGAACTCGGCGCAGTGGCCGCTGGCCTTCCAGTCGTCGATGAGTGCAGGGATGAAGTAGATGCCCGGCTCGTCGGTCACCACAAATCCCTCTTGCAGGCGGCGTCCCATGCGCAGGCTGTTGGTGCCAAACTGCTCGAGGTTGGGCCGTGTCTCGTCGTCGAAGCCTACGTTGGTCTGGTCGAGGTTCTCCATGTCGTGTACGTCCATGCCCATCATGTGACCCAGTCCGTGGGGCAGGAACATGGCGTGGGCACCGGCGGCCACGGCCTCTTGGGTGTCACCCTTGGCGAGTCCGAGCTCCTTGAGGCGGTCGAACATCAGGCGGCAGATGGCAAAGTGTACGTCGGCATATTTCACGCCGGGCTTGGCCACATCGAGGGCCAGGTCGTGGCAGGCCTCCACAATCGAGTAGATCTCGAGCTGGCGCTGTGTGAATTTGCCGTTGACGGGGAAGGTGCGGGTGTTGTCGGAGCAGTAGTGGTTGATGGTCTCGGCACCGCAGTCGCACAGGGCGAGGCGTCCGCTCTCGAGCAGGGCCGTGGAGGGATTGCCGTGCATGATCTCACCGTGCTGGGTGAAGATGGTGGGGAAGCTCACCTTCGAGCCGTACGAGTTGGCGATGCCGTCTACCTGTCCGCCCACAAACTTCTCGGTCACGCCTGGCTTGGTGAGGCGCATGGCGGTGGTGTGCATGCGGTAGCCGATGACGGCGGCACGCTCCAGCTCTTCGATCTCTTCCTGCGTCTTGACGGAGCGCATCTTCACCACCGCGTTGATGAGCGGCATCGAGGCGCTCTCCTTCTGCTGGTTGGGATGGATGCCCAGCAGGTCGAAGACCTGAATCATGATGTCGGCACGGTAGGGTGGGAGGAAGTGTATGGTGCGCTTCTGGCGCATGGCCTCGTTGCAGATGGTCTTGAGCGATTTCATCGGCGCGGTGTTGGCCACACCCACCTGGGCGGCCATGTCGCTCACGCTGTCGACAGAGCCATACCACACGATGTCGTCGATGGAGATGTCGTTGCCCACGAGCGTCTCGGTGTCGTTGTCGATGTCGATGACACCCACCAGCCCCTCTCTGATGTGGCCGAAGTAATACAGGAATGTGGAGTCCTGGCGAAACGGTGCATAGCCGTTGTTGGGGTAGTTGGCCGGTGCCTCGTTGTTGCCGAAAAGTATGATGATGCCGCTCTTTACGAGTTTCTTCAGCTCGGCGCGTCGGCTCACGTAGGTCTCTTTGCAAAACATAGTTAGAATTTTTTTACACGTTTGTTGCAAAGATACGAAAGATTCATTAGAAAATGATTAACTTTGCCCTGAAAATTATAATAATATGTTGCATTTTGATAGAAATACAGGGTTGGTGCTCGAAGGCGGAGGCATGCGTGGTGTGTTCACCAGCGGGGTGCTGGATGCCTTTATGAAGCACAAACTGTATTTCCGGTATGTGGTTGCCGTGTCGGCGGGCGCCTGCAACGGCATGAGCTATATCTCGCGGCAGCCTCGCCGAGCTCGTATCGCCAATATCGACATGCTGGCACGCTACGACTACATCGGGCTGCGTCATCTGGTGACCCAGGGCTGTATCTTCGACCAGGAGTTGCTTTACGAGCGCTTCCCCAACGAACTGGTGCCGTTCGACTACGACGAGTATTTCTGTCACGCCGATGCCTTCGAGATGGTGGCCACCAACTGCCATACGGGGCGCCCTGTCTACCTGAAGGAGACGAGCGACCGCCAGCGGGCCGTCGACATTGCTAAGGCTTCGAGCAGTCTGCCTTACGTGAGTAAGATTACGTGGGTCGATGGAGAGCCGTTGCTCGACGGTGGTATCGTCAACTCCATACCCGTGATGCGTGCCATCGAGACGGGGCATCGGTTCAACGTGGTGGTCTCCACACGCAACAAGGGATACCGTGGGACGGGCAAAGACCGTAAGATTCCACCTTTTATATATAAGCACTATCCGCGGCTGCGCGTGGTGCTGAGTCATCGCATCGAGGCCTACAACCGACAGCTGCAGCTCGTCGAGGACCTAGAGGAGCAGGGGCGCATTGCCTGCATCCGTCCGCAACGGCCCATGGAGGTACACCGCATCGAGAAAGACACGACCAAGCTCGAGCGCCTCTACGAAGAGGGCTTCGCCCAGGGCGAGCAGTTCTGCAAGCAGGTGGAGTAGTGGGTTGGTGTGCCGGTTTGTTGGTGGGCTGGTGAGCTCTGGCCAGCTATGGGCTCACATCGTATTCTTGTGCTTTTAACATACTTATCTCATAAGGTTTTCTTCGGCTCACCACTCGATAACATTCCCGCAGGTAAGATATTCTAAGATAGGACTCGCTGGCGAGGCCCAT
>JBHAFS010000096.1:0-8307 GCA_041856205.1 Prevotella sp. | reverse complement strand
GGGCCTCGCCAGCGAGTCCTATCTTAGAATATCTAGCCTGCGGGAATGTTATCGGGTGGTAAGCCTAAGAAAACCTTACGAAATAAGTATGTTAAAAACACAAGAATATGATGTGAACCCATTTTACGCTTATCTAAATTGACTGAGCACGATTGCTTTGTCTTTAAAGACGAATGATCCTTAAAGACTATCCACTATGACATGATTATGTTATTATGTTACTATGTCTTTAAAGACGAAAACTCCTTAAAGACTATCCACTATGACATGATTATGTTATTATGTTATTATGTTATTATGTTACTATGTCTTTAAAGACGAAAACTCCTTAAAGACTATCCACTATGACATGATTATGTTATTATGTTACTATGTCTTTAAAGACGAAAACTCCTTAAAGACCATCCACAATGACCTAATTATGTTACTATGTCTTTAAAAACAACATACTATGTCTTTATAACAGCATACTATGTCAACGTTGGAGTTTCACTTCCATGCCCAAGCCCTCAAGCTGTGCCTTCAATTCCATCCTACTGCTCTGGTTGGAATTATAGGTGATGGCAAGCGTGTTGTTGTCGGGGTTCACACAGACATCCTCCACGCCATGCAAAGCCAAGGCCTTCTGCATGGTTTCCTCGTTGGCCATGAGCGCAGGAATCTGGAAACTCGCAAAAGAGATCTGGGGTGAGTCGTAATAGTTGGATGGTGTGAATCCTGCTGCGATGAGCCATTGTCTGATCTGGGCCTTACTGGTCTTGTTGGCATCGTAGCGTATGGCAAGATAACCGTCCTCGCGGTTGACCGCGAGGCTGTCGATGCCCGCCTGTTGCTGCAAGGCCGACAGGGCCCGCTGTGCGTCATCGGGACTGTTGAACTCCATGCGCTGCACGTCATTGCGCAAGATAACCTCATTGCTCTGGTAGAGACACGGTGTGAACCTGTTGCCTCTGATGGGCGCCATGATGGCCTCGGGGCCGGTCTTCAATGGGTTATAGCTCACCGTGGCCACGTTCTTCTCGAGGTCGAACCAGATGTCCTCCACCCCTTCCAAGGCGAGCACGCTTATCATGATACGATGTGCCGACTCGTCGCACAGATTGCCCTTGATGCGCAGCGCCAGCGTGTCGAGATGCTGACCACAGATAACAGGACAGATAGTCAGCAGGGTTAGTATGATGGTTAGAAATCGTTTCCTCATTGCCTTTCATTTTTGCATCCCTTCACCATACCCCGACAGGATGTCGAAGCCGTAGCGCCCCGGTGTGCGCTGATGAGATGGTCAACATTTGCAAACATACGGTTTTTTTTTCGAATAAACAACATGTCGTGCCTGTTTTTTTATCAAATCGTTGAAGAAAAGTCAGAGAATCAGAGAAGAAAAATGTATATTTGCAGGGAAATCAGACCAAGAAGATTCACTAAACAAATCCAAGAGAATACAAAATGAAGAAGATTCTGCTCGCAGTGCTCCTGGCCTTAGCCCTGACCACTGCCCTGCATGCAAGAGAGAGACAACTGTTTGACGACAACTGGCTGTTCGTGCTGGCCGATTCCATACAGATGTCCCAACCGGGATATCACGACAGTAAATGGCGCCGCCTCAACCTTCCACACGACTGGGCCATTGAGGGCGACTTCAGGGCCGACAATCCCTCGGGAGCCGGCGGCGGCGCACTGCCCGGCGGCATAGGGTGGTATCGCAAGCATTTCGACATACCGGCAGGCACTGCTGCCGATGCCCGTTTCTACATTACATTCGACGGTGTGTATATGAACTCCACCGTATGGGTCAACGGCCACGAACTGGGCACGCGGCCCTACGGCTACAGCAGTTTTGAATATGACATCACGCCCTATGTGCGGCGCGGTGCCGACAACGTCGTGGCGGTGCGGGTGAACAACAGCGACCAGCCTAACAGCCGCTGGTACAGTGGCTGCGGCATCTACCGTCACGTGTGGCTCACCACCACCGCGCCGCTGCACGTGGCCCAGTGGGGCGTGCATGCCGTGACCGACGCGAAGGGCAACGTCAAGGTGACCACCGAGCTCAGCGACAACCGCACGGCTGCCGACAAGGGCCGCCGACCTGTCATCCGGCAGGTGGTCACCGATGCACAGGGCAAGGTGGTGGCCCAGCGACAGGGCAGTGCACTGACGCAGCAGCTCAAGGTGGGCAAGCCGAGGCTCTGGGGTGTGGCACAGCCTAACCTCTACCGCCTCACCACGCAGGTCATCGTCGACGGCGCGGTGGTAGACGAGGTGACGACCCACATCGGCTTCCGCGACTGCCGCTTTGATGCCAAGACAGGCTTCTGGCTCAACGGCAAGCCACTGAAGATCAACGGTGTGTGCATGCACCACGACCTCGGAAGCCTGGGGGCTGCTCTCAACGAAGACGCCCTGCACCGCCAGCTGAAGACCATGCGCGACATGGGTGTCAATGCCATCCGCTGCAGCCACAACCCACCGGCGCCCGAACTGCTGAACATGTGCGACACCATGGGACTTCTCGTCATGGACGAGAGTTTCGACATGTGGCGCCGCAAGAAGACCAAGAACGACTATGCCCGCTTCTTCGACCAGTGGCACGAGCGCGACCTGGCCGACCTCATCAGGCGCGACCGCAACCACCCCAGCGTGTTCATGTGGAGCATCGGCAACGAGGTGCTCGAGCAGTGGTCGTCGGCCGACGCCGACGAGCTGACGCTCGAGCAGGCCAACCTCATCCTCAACGCCGGCCACGACCAGTCGATGCTGGCACACACGGATGAGCTGTCGCCCAACTCGCTGCTCACGCGCCACCTGGCCAACATCGTACGCCAGTACGACACCACACGGCCCGTCACCGCAGGCTGCAACGAGCCCGACCCCAAAAACCACCTCTTCAAGAGCGGAGCCATCGACGTCATCGGTTACAACTATCACCACGAGTGGGTGAAAGACGTGCCCCGCAACTTCCCCGGCAAGCCGTTCCTCCTGTCTGAGTCGGTGAGTGCGCTGCAGACACGCGGCTTCTATATGATGCCTTCCGACAGTATCATCAAGGCACCCAAGGAGTGGTGGATGCCCTATACCGACCCCACCTTCATGTGCAGTGCCTACGACAACATGCACGCCTCATGGAGCGCCACCCACGAGGCCACATGGGACGTGGTGAAACACAACGACTTCGTGGCCGGACAGTTTATCTGGACGGGCTTCGACTATATCGGTGAGCCCACGCCCTACGGATTCCCCGCCCGCAGCAGCTATTTCGGCATCGTAGACCTGGCCGGACTGCCCAAGGACATATATTATATGTACCAGAGCGAGTGGACCGACCGCCACGTGCTGCACCTCTTCCCCCACTGGAGCTGGCTGGAGGGCCAGACCATCGACCTGTGGTGCTACTACAACCATGCCGACGAGGTGGAGCTCTTTGTCAACGGCAAGAGCCAGGGCGTGCGCAGCAAGGGCGACCACGACTACCATGTGATGTGGCGCGTGACCTACGAGCCGGGCGAGGTGAAGGTGGTGGCCCGCAAGGGCGGCCACGTGGTCAACGAGCGCGTGATGCGTACCCCAGGCGCGGCGGCACAGGTGAGGCTGCAGGTGAACTACGACGGCCGCAAGGAGAACGCCACGCTCGAGGCCGGCAAGCCCCACCTGGTGTTTGTAGAGGCCGAGGTGACCGATGCCGACGGCAACCTCTGCCCCTGGGCCGACCACCAGCTGCACTTCACGGCCACGGGAGCCAACATCGTGGGTGTGGACAATGGTCTGCAGACCTCGATGGAACGGTTTAAGGACAACAAGCGCAGGGCCTTCATGGGCAAGTGCATCGTGGTGCTGCAACCCACCGCCGAACTCTTCACGCTGAAGGCCGAGGCCATCGGCCTGAAGTCGGCCACCCTCTATTGATAACAAGTGGGTTCTATTCATTACCACCGAAACAAAAGCTAATGAATAGAACCCACCTTTATTTTTGCAAGGCAGTAGGTGCCGTACATCGCACGGCTTGGCCTTCTCTGCATAAACAAACCGATCATGAAACTGCTACACCTGCTCACAGCCTTGATGCTCACCACTGTCGTGGCGCCAGTTGGAGCCGCGATGAAAGACGTACGCTCTGGCACCACCAGCCGCCCCGTCCTCCTCGGACAGCGTGTGGTGTATGGCATCGACACCCTGTCGCTCGACGCCCACACGTTCTACCTCGACGGCAGCCTACCCGACAGCGTTGCCGACAGCCTGCCCTATGTCTTCAACAGCTTCCAGAAAGCCGCCGCCCATTTCACCAGTCCCACCACCCAGGGACGGGTACGCTTGCTCATCGCCCCCTGGGTGTATTGGATCGACGACCCCGACGACCCCACGGTGCGCACGGGAACCGACGGGATGCCGCCCCTGGGAATGACCGTCCGCTGCGACACGCTCGACCTGCAAGGACTCACCGCCGATGCCCGTGAGGTGGTACTCGCTGCCCAGCGTGGACAGACGATGGGTGCCGATGGCAACTTCACCCTGTTCAACTTCGTCACCCATCAGTTGCGCGTGGATCATCTCACCATGGGCAACTACCTTAACGTCGACCTCGACTACCCGCTACACCCCAACCTGTCGCGCAGAAGGGTGTCCGACAACATCGTGCAGGCCCAGCTGGCCTTCCAGCAGGGACAGCGGCTCAAGGCCACCGACTGCCGCTTTGTGGGACGCCTCAACCTTTGTCCCATCATCGGCGCCCGCGAGGCACGCTACGAGCGTTGCCACTTCGAGTGTACCGACGACGCCCTCAACGGCAACGCTACTTACGACGACTGCGACTTCGATTTCTACTCTGGCAAGCCAATATGGGCCACCAGTGGCGACGGTGCAGTGTTCAACCGCTGTACCTTCCGTGTGAAGCACCATGGCGAACAGTATCTCACCAAACATTCCTCTCCTGTGCGGCTCATCGACTGCCGCTTTGTCCTCCCCTCCGACAGCTGCTATGTGGGCTGGACGCCCGACCCTGAGCCATGGCTGCGCTGCGAGCAGTATCGGGTGACCGACCAGCACGGACGGCCCCTCTTCGTAGGAGAACGCACCGCCGCCAACACCGTCAACCTATGGGCTCGGGGCATGAGACACGTGCCCGACGGGCGACTGCACCTCAGCCACCGACGGGCCGAACTGCATACCGGGGGCAGTCCGCTGACCCTCACTGCTGCGATCACCGGCAACGCTGAAGGCCCCCTGCGCTGGCACGTCGATGCCCGCGACACTACCCTAGTACATCTCGACACACTGCCCGACGGCCGCTGCACCGTCACATCCACGAACCACAGCGACAGCACGGCGCAGGTATGTATCACCGCCACCATCCCCCAGGGATATGAGGCGGCCTGCCTGCTCACCGTGGTGCCCACGCCTGCGCCGCCCCCCGCCTTCGCGAGTCGCCCCCGGCTGGCAATACACGACGGACAGGCCAGCGTTGTCTATGCCCTCGCCAGCGCCAAGGCCGACGAGAGCCGCATCGAATGGTGGCGCGTGCCTGCCGACGGCACACCTCCCTATGCCGTCAGCGTGAGCCGTGACGGACAGCCCGCAACCACCTACCGTCTCGGCACCGACGATGGGGGGCACCCACTGCAGGCCAGGGTGTGGGCCAAGGTGCGGGGCAGCAGCTATGGACCTAAGACGACCACGGCAACAGTTGTTGTAGACCGTCGGCAGGTGGTGCCCACCGACACCCTCACCACCGACTTCCACCACTTCCCCACCTACACCAGCACCGGGGTGAAAGACGGCGGGTGGAGCGTGGGAGGATACAAACCCGCCGACTGTGCCTCCTGGGACTGGCAGGTAAGCGACAGTATCGACTATTGGCACTATGGCACGAGCAACAACGGCTGTGTGGGACAGGGGCTCTACCAGACGGCCCAGGGCGCACGACTGCTCTATACGCCACGCCATGGGACGAAGACCGGCGACATGGAGCTTGAGCTGCTTGTTGACCCGCAGAAGACCGCCGGACAGGGGTTCTCATCGGCCCGCGGACAATATATGGACATCGGCATCAAGATGGATACGCGCACACTCACCGGCTATGCCCTGCGCATCATACGCACCACCAAACACTCTGATGCTGTCGACTTCATGCTCATGGCCTATCATAACGGTGAGGCAACACCGCTCACCGCACCCGTCTCATCTACCTGCTACCGCACCAACTGCACCCTGCGTATTGCGCTCCGCGGCAACCGTCTGACGGCATCGGCCTCGACTACCACGCCACAGCCCGAGAGTGCCCTGGCCCGCGAGGTGTACCTGCAGGCCCGTGTCAAGCGCAACAGCCACGGCGGCATACTCATCCAACACACGGGGACCGTGGGTGAGGGCAAGACGATGCTCCACCGCCTGACGGTCATTGCACACCGATTACACAAAGGAGGGTGAGCCCACGGGCTCATCCTCCTTTGTGTAATCAACATCCTGTTTATTCCCAGTCAGCGACAACTATTGGTATTCGTACAGCCGCACATGCAGGATCTGGTAGTCGTCTACGCCGATGCGCACATGACGCCCCTGGTGGGTCTGATCGCCGTTGAGACGCCGCACATAGCTCAGGTGTCCGGCACTGTCGACCGTCACCTCGTCGACAGGCCCCAACCCGATGCGCTTGCCGCTGAACCGTGCGGTGGCGGCGCTGGCCGTCGTGCTGCCGCCCTGCGCCACGAAGCCGTCTTCGCCGAGCGTCTTGCGGGCCTCCTGACGGCGCTCACTCTTGGTCTTGAACTCCACCACGATGCCGCTGCCCGCCACGAGATAGTCGAGGGGGCCGAGCTTGATGATGATTCCACCGCCCTCGCGCCATGTGGAGCCGTCGGTGGCTCGCGGGTCCCAGGGCAGGGTGAAGAAGTGGCGACACACCAGCTGCATGTCGCCGTCGTCGAACACCTCCTCGCGGTCGGTCTGGTCGAAGAGCACCCCACGCACCGTGCCCTTGCCGCGCTGGGCGAGCAGCAGCGGCTGCAACTCGGCCGCCATCCGGTAGGCACGGCGAATCTCCTTCCGCTCGGATGCCTTGGCCTGGTCGATGGCGAAGGGACAGAAGCCCACAGCCTCGTGGGCACCCAGGGCATAGAGGGCGCGCACGCCGCTGTTGGCGCAGCAACGCGACTCGGGGATGAACAGCGGGTTGTCGGGAAGGGCATACTGTGTGGCCCAGCCCTTGAAGCCCGTGTCGTAGATGTCGGGTGCCAACAGGCTCAGCGAGGGTGCCGCACACTGCCAGATGTCGGCCAGATGGGCCAGCGGACCGGCCGAGGGATATTCGCCGGGCTTGCGGCCACGGCTGTTCATCGCCGCGTTGACAAACAGTGGGATGTCGTAGATGGCCTTGGCCGACTGGCAGAGCCGCTCCACATAGCGGGCATAGTGCCAGGCCTGAAACTTCTCGTCGGCATAGGCATCGATGCCGAAGACCTCGGCCCACGTGCCGCCCTTACTGATCTTCAGCGCCTTGAGCAGCGGCGCGGGCACAGGCTGACGGTAGTCACGCTCGGCCAGCGGCGAGTGGTCGCGGGCCGACTCGAGCATGCCGATCTCGTTCTCCACCTGCATCATGATGACCGTATTATCGTCACTGTCCACGGCCTTGATGTGCTGCATGAGGGCCGTGAAGGCCTTGTTGTCGGCCTGCCAAACCGCATCGGCAAAGGCCGTGGCAATCTCCAGGGGCTTGCCCTCGGCCGTCAGCGACCGCGGGAAGCGGCGCGTGTCTTGCTTGAACCACAGCGGGACATAGCACGACATGGAGTTCTTCCACGCGCCAAACCACAGGAACACCACTTTCATCTGGTGTCTGCGGGCCTGCACCAAGGTGGTGTCGATGAGCGAGAAGTCGAACTTCCCCTCTTCGGGCTCGATGAGGTCCCACTGCGCGGGCACGAGCACCGTGTTGAGTCCCAGCGTGCGCAGACGGTACAACGTCCGGCTGATGTCAGCTGCTGAGGTGGCCGCCGAGTTGCTGAGTTCTCCGCCCAGGATAATCATGGGCTGGCCTTTCACTTCGAGATGGGCGCGCGTGCCGTTTTTCACTAGTCGTACCTGCCCCAATAATACGCTGGCGAGGCAGAGCAGGAGGGCAGTCGTCAGGGTTCGGATTGTTTTCATTGGTTTGGTTGTTAGGCCCACCCCCGGCCCCTCCCAAGGGAGGGGAGATGCCCTACCCCTGCCCTCACAAGGAGGGAGGATGCCCACCCCCGGCCCCTCCCAAGGGAGGGGAGATGCCCTACCCCTGCCCTCACAAGGAGGGAGAATCAGGCGGGGGGTGGAGGAGGT
>JBHAFS010000095.1:0-23196 GCA_041856205.1 Prevotella sp. | reverse complement strand
GTTTCTGAACAAAGACTTCGGGCGTGTGAAGATGTGTACCGACACCATGCTGGTGAGCATCGCCGTGGTGTTCATGTTCGTATTCTTCGGTCGCTGGGACTGGAAGATGGTGGGCTTCGGCACGCTGGTCTCGATGTTCTACGTGGGGTTCATGGTCAGGGTGCTTGCCCCGCACATCAGTTGGCTCGACGTGGTGTTCATTCCCCGCAGCAAGCATCAGGTTGCTGGCGCGGCCCCGGCAGCGGCCCCGGCAGCAGCTGCCCCGCTGGTCATCACCATTGCCCGGCAGTATGGCAGTGGCGGCAGGCAGGTGGGCGAGCGGCTGGCCCAGCGACTGGGCATAGCCTTCTACGACAGCAAGATCATCGAGGAGACGGCGGCCCGACTGGGCTACACCACCGAGCAGGTGGCCGACACCGAGCAGAATATCTCCACCGCCAAGCTGTGGGAGCTGATCTTCACCGGCAACAGCATCCCACCGTCGATGAACCCCTCGCGCGACGATGCCATCTTTGTAGACCAGAGTCGGTTGATACGCGACCTGGCCCACCGTGAGTCGTGTGTCATCATGGGGCGCTGTGCCAACTGGATTCTGCGCGACGATGCCCACGCCTTTCGCATCTTCATCACCTCTGACCCCGACTTCGCCATCGACAACGTCATGGCCTACGACCATCTGACACACGACGATGCCCTGCACAAACTGACGGCCGTCAACCGGGGGCGCGCCAACCACTATTTTGAATATACCGGACAGCGTTGGACCGATGCCGGCGGTTACGACATGGTGCTCAATACCAGCCGCCTGGGAGTGGCAGGGGCCGTGGAGGTGATTGCCGCCGCCGTGCGCGCTTACTGAGGCCAACACCGGGGAACACATCATTCTTATGAAGCAGATAATCAGCATTTTCAGCATCAGGCGCGAGGAGCGCCGGCTCGCCTGCGGCGCGCTGCTCTACGTGGTGGTGCTCAACGCCATGGTCATCGGCTGCTATGCCGACCAGTTTATGGTCCTGACCGACAACTACCACAAGCTGTTTGTCGACCATTTCCGCGTGTCGGGCTTCGACCCGCTGACCTACTCGGTGGTGTCTGCGTGGGACACCGAGTACAACATCTACCGCCATCCGCTGCTGGCCTACTTCATGTACGTGCCCTATCTGCTGAACCGCGGGCTGATGGCCCTCACCGGCACCAACTGCGTGCAGCTGGTGGTGGGCGTGGTGCTGGCCTTCTGCACGTTCTACAGCTTCATGCTGCTCTACCGCATCTTGCGCGAGGTCATCGGACTGCGTCGCACCGACGGGGGGCTGCTGGCCGCGCTGACATTCAGCTTTGCCTACGTCATGCTGTCGTCGTGCGTGCCCGACCATTTCATCCTGTCGATGTTCATGCTCATCCTCACGCTGTATGTGGCCGGGCGCAAGCTCGCAGGCGGGCGGCCGTTCACCGTGTGGCAGACGGTGCTCCTCTTCGTGCTCACGGCCGGCATCTCGCTCAACAACGGCATCAAGGTGTTTCTGGCCAACCTCTTCGTCAACGGGCGGCGGTTCTGGCACCCGGCCAACCTGGTGCTGGCCGTGGTGCTGCCCGCGGCGCTGATGTGGGGTGCGGCCACGGCCACGTGGAACCACTATGAGAAACCCAGGTTTGTGGCGCGGCAGGAGGCTAAGAAAAAGAAGGCCGCCCGCGACTACGCCGCCCTCTACAAGCAGTATAGCGACACCACCACCCTCAAGGACACGGCCGCCATACGTGCCGCCGTCGACCGGCTGGTGAAGCAGCGGATGATAGAGAAATACCGTCGCGACCACAGCAAGCCCTGGTTCAAGCACGCGGGCAAGCCCATTGCCAAGGGCACGTTCTCGCAGTGGACCGACATCAGCACGCCGCGCCTGGCCTCGGTGGTAGAGAACCTCTTCGGCGAGTCGCTGATGCTTCACCGCGACCATCTGCTGGGCGACACGCTGCGCGCTCGTCCCGTCATCATCCACTACCGCTCACCCTTCAACTATGTGGTCGAGGCGCTCGTGGTGCTGCTCTTTGCCGCGGGCGTGTGGTGCGGCCGCCGTCAGCGGTTCCTGTGGCTGGCCCTGTCGTTCTTCGGCTTCGACCTGCTGCTGCATGTCATCTTGGGTTTCGGCATCAACGAGGTGTATATCATGGGTGCCCACTGGCTCTTTGTGCTGCCCCTGGCCATGGGCTATGCGTTGAAGGCCAGCGCGGAGCGCCGCTCGCGCTTGTGGGTGCTGCGCTCGCTGGTGGTGGTGCTCGGCCTGGTGATGATGTGCTGGAACATGGTGCTCTTTGCCACCCACCTCTTTGGGTAAGCCATACAAAAAATAACATTAGACAATGATGAACAATCCCCTTGCCATCTTCAGGCTCAGGCGCGAGGAACGCCTGCCGGCGCTGCTGTCGCTGCTCTATTTTGCCGGACTCAACGCCTTGTGGATACACCACAACTTCGAGCCCTTCACCCGCGGCGGCAAGCTGGGCTACTGGACACTCTTCAGCCGACACTTCCTGCTGTCGGGCTTCGACCCCCAGACCTACGTCATGCTCTCGCAGTGGCGCCAACTGTATGAGCTGGAGCGCCATCCGCTGCTGGCCGTGATGCTCTATCCCTTTGCGGCACTGAACGAGTGGCTGAAGGATGTCACGGGGATGAACTGTGCCGTGTTTATCGTGGCCACGGTGCTCACGCTGCTGTTCACCTATGCCTTCGTCTTCATGCTGCGCATCCTGCGCAAGGCCATGCAGCTAAGTTATGCCGACGCCCTGCTGCTCGACGTGATGCTGTTTGCGTGTTCGTTCATGATGGTGTCGTCGTTTGCCCCCGACCACTTCGGCCTCTCCTTCTTTCTCCTGGTGCTCTTCCTCTATCTCTGTGCCATGTCTATCCGTGGGCGGTGGCACATGCCAACATGGGTCACCATCGTGTTTGCCGTCGTGGCCTCTGGCGTGACGCTGATCAACGGCGTGAAGGTGGTGCTGGGCCATCTGTTCTGCACGGGGCGCAGGCGTTTCTTCCGGCTCAGGACGCTGCTGCTGGTGTGCGTGGTGCCGGCGGTGGTGCTGGGTCTGAGCTACGCCGTGGTCTGCGAGACCATCGAGAAACCCGAGAAAGAGCGGCAGCAGCGCAACTTCGAGGCGCGCATGAAGAAGGACCCGAAGTTTGTGGAGCAGATCAGGAAGCATGAGGCCGACGTCCGTGTGCGCCATAAGAATGCGCTGGGCAGCAACTCGTCGCTGGTGTGGACCGACACGGCCCTCCCGCGCCCGCGCACCGTCGTCGACAACCTCTTCGGCGAGTCGCTGGTTTTCCACGAGAAGCATGTGCTGGAGGATGTCAACCGCGGGCGGCCCGTCTTCGTGGCCTACGACACGGTGGCCGACCACGTGGCGGTGGGCCTCTTGATGGTGTTGTTCGTGTGGGGCATGATCGCGGGACGGCGCGACCGGCTGGTGCAGCTGTGTGTGGCATGGTTTGCCTTCGACATGCTGATGCACCTCGTGCTGGGGTTTGCCATCTCAGAAATCTATATCATGACTGCCCACTGGGCGTTTCTCATCCCGATCTTCATGGCCTGTCTGTTTCGCGGGCAGCAGGGGCGAAGGCTCATGGCCCTGCGTGCGGTGGTCGGCGTGCTGACGCTATTCCTGCTGATACACAACGGCAGGGTGCTGCTCGGGCATCTGCTCTGAGGCTCGGCAGCACATCGTATGTGGTGGTGAATCATGTTTTGGGGTCAGCCGCGGTGGCGCATCCACCATTTGTAGGGATGCACCACGGCGTAGGCCAGGCGCGGCGGCAGCCAGTACACGAGCCGGTCTTGCAACGGCAGACTGGGGCTCACCTGACGCTTGATGGTGTGGTAATATTGTCGATAAGCCGAGAACATCCTGTTCTCGATGAAATTTTCATATATCTTTAGTTGGTGAAGGGTGTAATGGTCCTTCACTTCGTCCCAGACGGGTGTCAGCACTTCGCGGAGCATGCGGTCGTAGGACATCTCCTCTTCGAGGTTCAGTCGGCGGTCGTTGGGCAGTCCCTTGAAGTAGAGGTACATGGGCTTGTCGGTGAAAAACACCTTGGGCCGTTTGGCCAGGCAGGCCATCTGCATGAGGATGTCCTCGCCGTTGCGGATGACGCGCGGTGCCGACAGCGTGCCTTCGAGCAGCTGTCGGCGGAAGATGACACTCCACAGCACACAGAAGGTAAACCTCACGGCGAGCAGCTCGCGCAGCATGGGCAGGGGCTCCTGCCAGCCCCGGCGGCCAGAGTCGTTGAGGCGGCCGTACTGGTCGACGTGTGGGGCGATGACCTCGTCGGCCCCGGTGCGCTCGATCTCGGCATGGAGATGACTGATGGCCCCGGGCAGCAGACGGTCGTCGGCATCGACAAACATGATGTATCTGCCTGTCGACCGCTCCACGCCATAGCGCCGGGCAGCCGTCACCCCCTTGTTCTCGGTGTGGTACACGCGCAGGCGGTCGTGCTCGCGGGCCAGCTGTTGCAGCAGTTCGCCCGAGCCGTCGCGGCTGCCGTCGTTCACGGCGATGACCTCAAAGTCGGTGAAGTCTTGGGTGAGCACCGAGCGGAGACAGTCGGCGAGGTAGTCCTTCTTGTTGTAGACGGGGATGATGACCGATACTTCCATAGGCTTAGTGTTTGTTGATTTTCTTCATCACAAAGGCGATGCACTCGTCGAGGATCTGCACGTGGGCCAGTTTCATGATGCCCACATAGAGCACGCCGGCCACCGCCACGCGGGTGAGCAGCAGCATCAGGTTGCTCTCGATGCCTGCGGTGAGCCAGCCCGTGAGGACCATCACCGCCAGGGCGATGACCATGAAGGGCACGATGTCTTTGAGCACATCCCACAGGCGCAGGCCGATGAGCCGGTGGATCTGGGTCTGCCAGGCCAGCAGCCATACGATGTTGAAGGCCGAGTAGACCGCCACCATGCCGATGAAGCCCCAGCGGTAGCACAGCAGGAGCAGGGCGATCTGGATGACGATCTGCAGGATGTTGCACCACATGTTGATGTCGGAGCGTCCGCGTCCGATGGCGAGGTTCTGGTAAACCGAGTAGAAGGGGAAGAAGGCGCCGCCGATGCAGAGTATCTGGAGCATCAGGATGCTGTCCATCCACTTGGGGCCGATGGTCACCAGGATAAACTCTCGGGCCACCATGGCCAGTCCGAACATGGCCGGGAACGACAGGAAGGCCGTGAACCGCAGGATCTTGCGGAAGACCTTCTGCTCGCGCTCGCGCTCGTTGGCGATGGAGGCAAACACAGGCTGGGCCACCTGGCTGAGGGTGTTGGTCACCAGCGAATAGGCCATGGTGTCCCATTTGTAGGCCTGTCCGTAGTTGCCCAGGATGTTTTTGTTGAAGAGCTTACCGAGGATGAACGACATGATATTGGTGCTCACGGTGTTCATGATCATCGTGACGAGGATGTTCACGCTGAAGGCGAACATCTTGCGGATGGGGCGCAGGTCGATATGCAGCGTGGGCCGCCAGTCGATGTAGTAGTAACGCCCGAAGTTGAGCACGAGGATATAGAGGATCTGTTGCACGATGAGGCTCCAGAACGAACAGCCTGCCAGGGCCATGGCGATGGCCGTGGCCCCCGACACCACCAGGGCCACGGTGTTCATGATGGCACCCTCCTTGATCATCAGCCTGCGGGCCATGTAGGCGTTGGGCACGATGCCAAAGGAGGCCAGCACAAAGGTCAGGAACACATAGTGCGACACCTGGGTGAGGATGGGTTGGTGGAAGAAGGCGGCGATAAGCGGCGAACAGGCGAAGAGGATGGCATAGAGCGCGAAGCTCGTGAGCACGTTGAACCAGAACACGGCGTTGTAGTCTTCGTGCCGGGGGGCTTTCATATTGATGAGGTAGGTCGAGAAGCCCGAGCTCTGCAGGTTGCCGGCGATGGCCGTGAAGATGGCCACATAGACCAGGATGCCATATTCGCCGGGCGACAGGATCCTGCCCAGCAAAATACCGATGAGCAGTTGCAGCACCTGTGTAGTACCGCTGTTCAATGCGCCCCAGAAGAGACCTCGTGTGGTCTTCTCTTTCAGATCGTCAACCATTTGTTTGTTCGCTTTTGCGTACAAAAATAAGACAATTCATTTGAATTTCAAAATAAATGACGTACTTTTGTGGTTGAGATGAAGACCGTCTTCCACATCATATCGCATTTCGACTTAGGAGGCGCAGAGCGCGTGGCAATGAACATTGCGCGGTCGCGCAACCCCGGCTTCGAGCATCATATCATCGAGGCCCAGCGGGCACATACTGCTTTCACGCGCACGATGATGGCCGAGATGGAGGCGCAGGGCATACGCTATCACCGTGCCGCGGTGCCCGAGATACGGTTTCACTTCCTCTTCGAGCGGCTCTTCGCTTTGGTCTTCCCCTTTTGGTTCCTGTGGCTGTATCTGCGCTACAGGCCGCAGGTCATCCATACCCATACCGAGCTGCCCGACCTCGACATCTGGGCGTTCAGCAAGGTGTTCCCCTTCTTGCTGCGGCACTGCCGACTGGTGCGCACCATCCACAACAACCGGCTGTGGACCGGACAGCCACGCCTCGGCGCGCGCATCGAGCGGTTCATGCAGCGCCATGCCGCCAACGTGGCCATCTCAACCTCCACGCAGGCCAGCTACCAACGCTGCTACGGACTGCTGCCGCCCATCATCTACAACGGGGTGGGGGAGGTGCCCCAGCAGGCTTATGCAGGACTGGTGCCGTGGAAGGTCAACGTGCTCTTTGCCGGGCGCTTCGAGGCGCAGAAGGGTATACCGGTGCTCGTGCGGGTTATTCAGGCCTTGGCCGACGACCGCTATGTGTTCCACCTCATTGGCGGGGGCTCGATGGAGCCCATGATGCGCGAGGCCCTCGGCCATGATGAGCGGGTGGTATTCACTCCCACGGTCTACGGACTGTCGGGGTGTCTGGCCTCGTTCGACTATCTCTTCATGCCCTCCGAGTTCGAGGGGCTGAGTCTGATGTCCATCGAGGCCGCCATGGCCGGTCTGCCCGCCATCATCAACGACTGCCCCGGACTGGGCGACACGCTGCCCCCCACGTGGCCGCTGAAGGTGAGCGGCAATGACGTCGAGGCCTTTGTACAGCTCTTTCGCGACGTGCTGCCCCAAGGCGACCGGGCACAATGGGGCAGGGAGGCTCAGGCCTACGCCCGCACCCATTTCTCCATAGGGCGTATGCAGCAATGCTACGAACAACTTTATACCCAACTGACCGACGGGCAGCGATGAGCATATTGGCTCCGATGTACAGGTTATTCCCTCATGAAAATGTGAGTTGGCCTAGGTTATTCCCTCATAAAAGTGTATCTTTGCAATAGATATTCCCTCATAAAAATGTTATCGCCATGCAAAGAGAGATTTATAACCGGTTAAGAGAATGGAAGTTGTCGACAGCAAGAAAGCCTTTGATGCTGTATGGAGCCAGACAAGTGGGGAAGACGTATATCCTCAAGGAGTTTGGACGCCAGGAATATGGCGACGTGGTGTATGTCAATTGCTTTAAGAATGACATCATTGCCCAGCTTTATCAGCAGGACAAGGATGTGAATCGCATCGTACTCGGCCTGTCGGCTTATGCCAACCGCACCATCGTCCCCGGTAAGACACTCATTATTCTAGATGAGGTGCAAGAAGTGCCGGCGGCGGTCTCGGCCCTGAAATACTTTGCGGAGGATGCCCCTGACATTCACATCGCCGTGGCTGGGTCGTTGCTGGGTGTGATGAATATGGAGGGTGAATCTTTTCCCGTTGGCAAGGTGGATATATTGCATCTATTCCCCATGACTTATCATGAGTTTCTCCTGGCCATGGGTCAAGAGGCATTGGCCGGTGTCCTGGCCGGCACCGATTTGTCTATGGCGTCTGTCTTCGCGACGCGGTTCGAGGAACTGCTGCGGCAGTATTACTTCACGGGAGGAATGCCAGAGGCGGTGCAGGCATTCGCGCTGCGCCATGATCCCAGGGAGGTGCGCGACATCCAAAACAGCATTCTGGCCAGTTACATGACCGACTTCGCCAAGCACACGCAGCGTGACGCGCTGCGCATCCGCATGGTGTGGGACTCCATCCCGTCCCAGCTGGCCAAGGAGAACAAGCGGTTTGTGTTTGGCGCGGTGAGAAAAGGTGCGCGTGCGGCCGATTTCGAGATTGCCATCCAATGGCTGGTAGACGCTGGACTGGTATACAAGGTGGGACGGGTGAGCAAGCCCGGGATGCCGCTGAAGTTTTATGTTGATAACAACAGCTTTAAGCTCTACCTGCTCGACGTGGGGCTGCTGGGGGCCCTTGCATCGGCTCCGCCCGTAAAGATACTTATAGGCGACAATATCTTCAATGAGTACAAGGGCGCTTTCACGGAGAACTACGTCATACAGCAGCTGCGCACGCTGGCAGACATGCCGGTGTGCTATTTCAGTAAGGAGAACTCGATGATGGAGGTGGACTTTGTTGCCCAGACCAGCCTGAGGGTGGTGCCCATAGAGGTGAAGGCGGAGGAAAACACCAAGGCAAAGTCGCTCAGGATGCTTGTACAGCATGAGTTCCCGGAACTCCATCTGCACGCCGTGCGCTTCTCCATGATGGACTACAAAGTGCAGGATTGGATGACCAACGTGCCGCTTTATGCCGTTCGCGAATATATGTCGGAGCAGTGAGGCCAAGAGGGGGCAGAAGGGGAACGGAAGGAGCAGGCCAGCCGTCAGAGAGCCTTTACTGGCTACCGGCCTTGTGGAGCCTCGGTTTGGAACGACAGTTCGAGGGGAGCATGGTTAATCTGTTTCTCCTTGGGAGGGATACGCTGGATGTGCGGGCCATAGTGGTGGTGCAGGTAGTCTTCAAGATGGTCGGGTGCGGGCACATTGATGTTGCCAAAACGGATGGAGCGGCATGCAGCGATGTCAGCGACGGGAATATGGTCGACGCTGGTCATGACGATGTTGTAATTGTGGGACAAACTACTATTGTATCTCGACTGCATACGGCGTAGCCATTGGTAGATGAATTGCTTGGGAAGCAGAGTGACGGCAATTCGAGTAATCAGGCAGTCGATGATTCCCTTGGGCAAGGGTACGGCAAGGCTGCAATGCCCAAAATATCTCCATGGCCAGAACGACTTGCTCATGAACCAGCTGTTGAGTATGTTGCATAGCTTGCGGTGGCGTGCCTGAAGATTCTCATTGTCGGGCACTTTGTCAAAGGGGAAGATGTCTACGTAGATGCCATGGTGCATAGCGATGTCCTTGCAGGTGCTTTCGAGAAACAGCGTGTGGTTTTTCCTGACCTTGGCGAAGTAGAAGGGGGTGTTGGGGTCGGTGCCAAACCATGCGAGAAAATAACGTTTGTCGAGAATGGCGGGGGCTTCCTTGAGGAATCGCTCATAGTTGTCGCGTGTCATGCCCACGTCAATGTCGTCGTCCCAGGCCATGATGTCGTTTTCGAAATAGGCACCCATGGCGGTGCCGCCCTGGATGAAGAAGGGAATGGAGAGCTGTTCGCAGACCCGTTGTATCTCAGCCAGGATTTCCATAAGGACGACGTGCAGTGCTTGCAGCTCGTCAGAAGTATACGTTTTCTTAGTACTCATGTTGGTATGTGATGGTTTATTGCTGTTACAAGGGTAAATTCACGCGTTTTCCGTTTTGACGAACGATGCGTGCTGGGTTTCCGGCCACGGTACAGTTTGGGGGCACGTCTTTGCCCACCACGGCACCGGCTCCGATGATGGAGTGGTCGCCAATGTGTATATTGCCAAAAACGATGGCTCCGGTGAGTATGCGCACATGGTTGCCAACGGTGGGACGGTCGGGTAGACCTGAGCTTTCAGGGGTGGCGGAGCCTGTGGCGTGATGGCCTGTGCCAAGTGTGACGAGCTGTAGGCAATAGAAGTGGGAGCCGATAGATTCGGCGTTGAGGTAGGTGGCGTAGTTGTGCTCGAAGTGGGCACCTGGCCCGATGGATGGACACCAGATGCGCAACGTGCGCTCTGGGGGACAGAGCCATGAGATAGGGGCCGAAAGGTAGGGTCCCATGCGGTAGTAGAAGAGGTTTCGGAAGGTGTGTTCGCGTGTCATGGCCTTGATGAAGTTGAACAGGGTAGGACGCTGGTCCTGCACTTGTCTCAGGTCTTTGTTCAACTCCTTATTACATATAAGGTAGAGGGCGATGTGCGGAACCATACGTATGGCTGAGGCCGTGAGGAGGATTGTCTGGGTGATGGGGTTCATGCCGTAACGTCGTTTTGTCTGCAAATATAGCAATTTATCTATAAATATTGCCGTTGTCAAACGAAATATTTAAGGTTCTGTTAGGTCATTATTTGAGGTGGGGCACAAGTCCTCACCCTGCACCATACCCGCCGATGTTATCCTATGCACTGCAGGCATTTAGCGGAAGAACCATATTTAAGGTGGGTTCTATTAATTACCACCGAAATCAAATCATAAAATCATGGGTTACGTTTTGCCATCTTTCGGACTCTCTTCGGCTCAAATTGCAAGTACACGAAGGAGTTATGCGGGCATAACGACTGAGAGAACTTGCAATTTGACCTCGAAGATAGCGAAATCTGACAAAGCTAATTAATAGAACCCACCTTAAGAAGATAACAGGCAATGGTCTCTCTACTATCTGTTGGGTAAGTATATAGTTAATTATATTTAAATTCGTGGTGCTGGCGTATGGGTGTACTTCCCTATGCCGAATAAAATGAGTAATTTTGCGGACCGATTATTTCCGGGGCACGCTTAGAGCCCCACGCACAGCAGTGTTAATAGCGGCGCCTTTGGCCGGACGTCGCGGTTAGTGAATCGGCCGTGCAGCAGAGCTAACGCCATGGATGGTCTCTTTTAGACTGGAGGCGCCGTGAGGTCTCTGTCAATAACAGGTAATAAAAACGTTTTTTAGTAGTAAATTTTAAAATTAAAAATGGACACTTTAAGTTACAAGACTATTTCCGTCAACAAGGAAACAGCTCAGAAAGAGTGGGTCGTAGTGGATGCTACCGACCAGATTGTAGGTCGTCTCTGCTCTAAGGTAGCTAAGCTGCTTCGCGGAAAGTACAAGCCAACCTTCACTCCTCATGTAGATTGCGGTGACAACGTAATCATCATCAATGCCGACAAGGTGCGTTTCACGGGCAAGAAAGAGACCGACAAGGTCTACACCCGCTACACCGGCTATCCCGGTGGTCAGCGCTTCAACACTCCCGCTGAGCTCCGCACTCGCAAGAACGGTATCGACAAGATGCTGCGTCACGCTGTCAAGGGTATGTTGCCAAAGGGCCCTCTGGGTCGCTCTTTGCTGAACAACCTGTATGTATTCGAAGGTGCCGAGCACAACAAGGCCGCTCAGCAGCCCAAGACAATCGATATTAACCAGTATAAATAATAAGGAGTAAAGATGGAAGTCGTTAATGCAATTGGTCGCCGCAAGAGCGCTGTAGCTCGCGTTTACCTGACAGAAGGTACCGGTAAGATCACTATCAATAAGAAAGATTTAAAGGAATTCTTCCCATCAGCTATCCTGCAGTACGTGGTTAAGCAGCCACTGGAACTTCTGGAAGTTGCTGAGAAGTATGACATCAAGGCCAACCTCGACGGCGGCGGTTACACTGGCCAGAGCCAGGCCCTGCGCCTCGCCATCGCCCGTGCACTGGTGAAGGTGAACGCCGAGGATAAGAAGAACCTCAAGGATCACGGATTCCTTACCCGCGACAGCCGTGCTGTTGAGCGTAAGAAGCCGGGTCAGCCCAAGGCTCGTCGTCGCTTCCAGTTCAGTAAGCGTTAATCTCCACCCGGAGACACTGAACCGTTTAGTATCTAAACCGAAGGGACTCAGTACCGTCCGTGTGTTGTCATTGCCTTGGGCAAGAGGCTGTGCATAGGGCTGATTACTCTCCGGCTGATTCTATCCCATGGTGCCGGGAGCGCACCGCCTTGAGGCGGCTGCCACGACTCCCGTGTGCTGGAATTCAAAAAGAAAGTAAACACATTTAAACAAGAAAAGACAATGTCAAGAACAAATTTTGACCAGTTACTGCAGGCAGGTTGCCACTTCGGCCACCTCAAGCGCAAGTGGAACCCCGCCATGGCTCCCTACATCTTCATGGAGCGCAATGGCATTCACATCATCAACCTCAACAAGACCGTTGTCATGCTCGACGAGGCCGCTGAGGCGCTGAAGGGTATCGCCAAGAGCGGTAAGAAGATCCTGTTCGTCGCTACTAAAAAACAGGCCAAGGAAATCGTAGCCGAGAAGGCTGCATCGGTAAACATGCCCTACGTGAACGAGCGTTGGCCGGGCGGTATGCTCACCAACTTCCCCACCATCCGTAAGGCTGTGAAGAAAATGACGAACATCGACAAGCTCATGAGCGACGGTACCTTCTCTAATCTCTCTAAGCGCGAGATTCTGCAGATCAACCGTCAGCGTGCCAAGCTGGAGAAGAACCTCGGTTCTATCGCCGACCTCACCCGTCTGCCTTCAGCACTCTTCGTCATCGACGTGATGAAGGAGCACATCGCCGTGAAGGAAGCCAACCGTCTGGGCATCCCCGTGTTCGGTATCGTGGACACCAACTCTGATCCCAAGAACATCGACTATGTTATCCCCGCCAACGACGACGCCAAGGACTCTGTTGAGGTAATCCTCAATGCCGTGTGCGGTGCCATCGCCGAGGGTCTGGAGGAGCGCAAGGCCGAGAAGGCTGACGAGAAGGCTGCTGCCGAGCAGGCCGAAGAGGTTGCCGACAACAAGCGTCGCGCTCACCGCGCCCGCAAGGAAGAGGTGGCCGAGGAGGCTCAGGTAGAGGAGGCTCCCAAGGCTGAGGCCGAGGAGGAAGCTCCCGCCGCTGAGTAAACCATACCCAAGGGTCTTGCAGGAGGGCAGGGGCGCTGAGCAATGAGCGACCGTGCGGTCTTGTGAGGCCCTTTGTTTTTGAAACATCAACATTTTTAATCAGAAAGGATATAATACATTATGGCTGTTACAATTGAAGACATCAAGAAGCTGCGCGCCATGACCGGTGCAGGTATGAAGGACTGTAAGAAGGCCCTCGCCGAGGCTGATGGTGATATCGACAAGGCTGTGGAGCTCGTGCGCGAGCGTGGTCTGGCTATCGCTGCCAAGCGTTCCGACCGCACCACATCCAATGGTTGCGTACTGGTGAAGAACGTGGGTGGCTTTGCTGCCATGATCGCCCTGAAGTGCGAGACCGATTTCGTTGCCAACGGTGCTGACTATGTGCAGCTCACCGAGCAGATTCTCGACGCTGCCATCGCTGCCAAGGCCCAGACCCTCGAAGAGGTGGCTGAGTTGGAGGTTGAGCCCGGACTCAAGGTGGCCGAGGCCGTTACCCGCCGTTCGGGCGTGGTAGGCGAGAAGATGGAGCTCGACGGCTATCTGGTGCTCGAGGGCGACAATATCTACACCTACGACCACATGGGCCGTCACACCCTGTGTACCCTCGTGCAGCTCTCTGCTGCCAATGAGGATGCCGGTCACAAGGTGGCCATGCAGGTGGCTGCCATGAAGCCAGTGGCTCTCGACGAGAGCTCTGTGCCTCAGGAGGTGAAAGACAGCGAGTTGAAGATCGCCATCGAGAAGACCAAGGAGGAGCAGGTGGAGCGCCAGGTGAACGTGGCCCTGAAGAAGGCCGGCATCAACGCCAACCTCGTCGACTCTGACGACCACATCGCTTCTAACGTTGCCAAGGGCTGGCTCTCTCAGGAGGATGCCGACAAGGCTGTGGCCATCAAGGCTGAGGCTTCTGCCGCCGCTCTTGCCAACCTCAACGACAACATGATCCAGAACATTGCCAAGGGGCGCATGGCCAAGTTCTTCAAGGAGAGCTGCCTCGTTGACCAGGAGTTCCAGTTTGGCGACGACAACAAGCAGAGCGTTTCGCAGTGGCTCGATGCTCAGGCCAAGGGTCTGACCATCAAGGCTTACAAGCGTTTCAGCCTGTCGGCCGACTAAGCGGTCGCTTGTTTCTACAACATCGTGAGCGGGCACCACTGGTGTCTGCCACACCATATCGAAGGGCGGGTTCCACACACGTGGGGCCCGCCCTTTTTGCTGGTGGGTTGGTTTGTTGGTGATACTGTCTTTTGGGGCTCAGACGGGAAACTCGGTGACAGCAGTCGCTTCCACCACCAGTTTCTAACAGCCTGTACCGGCAGAACCATATATCCCTCTCCTCACTATGCTGAGCCGCCAACGGCTTCAGGGCATGGTGGAGGGTGGCTGGGCTATGTGTTCTGTCTTCTGGTTATTCTGTCTTCTGGCAAGCCGATTCGATGTTTTTCATGCCACGTCACCATTGCAGACGTACATACTGCACATGCTTTCCGGAGTGTGGTTCGACTCGAAGCAGACCGTGGTTCGAGTCGAAGTAGACTGTGGTTCGAGTCGAAGCAGACTGTGGTTCGAGTCGAAGCAGATTGTGTTTCGGGCCGAAGTATGGCAGCCCGACGGCAATCCCAGTGTGGCATCATGGCGCTTTGGAGGCAGGAGAACTGTGGTGTGGCTGCATGAAAGCGGGCGAACCGTTTGCCGTGGCTGTCCATTTGCGGAAATTATACTAACCGGGAGCTGACCGCTCCCATTCAGGCCGCAATTTAGAGGAGGTCTTTCTCTTTAGACTGATGAAATTATGCGCTTGCATTGGAACTCTTACCATCCATTTTTCGGACTGCTCCTCTTTTCCCGGTCTACTCTTATAAGAACTTTAGTGGCTGACTTGTGCATTGGTCCTGTAGTATCCACAAAAATAGCGAGGCATGGTTTCACAACCACGCCTCGCAGCAAACTTAACAACCAATAAAGAAATAGATTGCTAATGATGTAGGGTATTATCTGATGAACAGCAGCTCACGGTATTTGGGCAGTGTCCACATTTCGTCGGCTACGATCAGTTCCAGTTTGTCGATCTGATACCTGATCTCTTCCATCTTCGGCTCCACGGTGTCGTGGTAGGCGATGGCTTTCTCGCGCTCACACTCAATCTTGTTGGCCACCTTGCGGGCGTTGACCAACTCCTCTACGCCCGTCTCGATGGCCTGCGTGCGCTCGGCAATCTCGCGGATGAGCTTCTTGTTGCGTGCGGTGAGCGAGGCGGCCTCGGCCTCGTCGAAGATGTCGTACATGTTCTCCACGTTCTTGGCCAGCTGGCTCTGGTAGCGTGTGGCCACGGGTATGATATGGTTCATCGAGAGGTCGCCCATGACGCGGGCCTCGATCTGTATGCGCTTGGTGTAGGTTTCCCACTTCACCTCGTTGCGGGCCTCGAGCTCGTTTTCCTTCATCACGTTCATGGCTTCGAACATGCGGATGCTCTCCTTGTCGAGGTAACGGTCGAAGATGACGGGGCACGACTTCTCGGTGTCGAGTCCGCGCTTGGCTGCCTCTTCCACCCACTCGTCAGAATAGCCGTTGCCGTCGAAGTGTATGGGTGCGCAGGCACGGATGTCTTCGCGCACCACGTCGAGGATGGCGCTGAACTTCTCCTCACCCTTGGCAATGAGTGCGTCTACGCGCTCCTTGAAGCAGGCCAGGGCCTCGGCCACGGCTGTGTTGAGGGCGATCATGGCGCTGGCGCAGTTGGCCTCCGACCCCACGGCGCGGAACTCGAAGCGGTTGCCGGTGAAGGCGAAGGGCGAGGTGCGGTTGCGGTCGGTGTTGTCGATCATGATCTCGGGAATCTCGGGGATGTCGAGCTTCACGCCCTGCTTGCCCTTGAGGCTGAGGTCGTCTTTGTCGGCGGTCTCGATATGTGCGAGCAGGTCGCTGAGCTGCTTGCCCAGGAAGCTCGAGATGATGGCGGGCGGTGCCTCGTTGGCGCCCAGACGGTGGGCGTTGGTGGCACTCATGATGCTGGCCTTGAGCAGTCCGTTGTGGCGATACACGCCCATGAGCGTCTCTACGATGAACACCACGAAGCGCAGGTTCTCCTCGGGTGTCTTGCCGGGGCCATGGAGCAGCACACCCGTGTCGGTGGAGAGGCTCCAGTTGTTGTGCTTGCCCGAACCGTTGATACCGGCAAAGGGCTTCTCGTGGAGCAGCACCTGGAAGCCGTGACGGCGTGCCACCTTCTTCATGAGACTCATGAGCAGCATGTTGTGGTCGATGGCCAGGTTGGTCTCCTCGAAGATCGGGGCGAGCTCAAACTGGTTGGGTGCCACCTCGTTGTGGCGTGTCTTGCAGGGGATGCCCAGCTCCAGGGCCTGGATCTCCAGGTCTTTCATGAAGGCCTGCACACGCTCGGGGATGGTGCCGAAGTAGTGGTCGTCCATCTGCTGGTTCTTGGCCGAGTCGTGTCCCATGAGGGTGCGGCCGGTGAGCATGAGGTCGGGACGTGCGGCAAAGAGGTCTTCGTCCACAAGGAAGTATTCCTGCTCCCATCCCAGGTTCGACACCACCTTCTTCACGTTCTCGTTGAAATAGTGGCATACGTCGGTGGCAGCCACGTTCACGGCATGCAGGGCGCGCAGCAGCGGAGCCTTGTAGTCGAGGGCCTCACCGGTGTAGGAGATGAAGATGGTGGGTATGCAGAGCGTGTCGTCGATGATGAAAACGGGCGACGTGGGGTCCCATGCCGAGTAGCCGCGGGCCTCGAAGGTGTTGCGAATGCCGCCTGAGGGGAAGCTCGAGGCATCGGGCTCCTGCTGCATGAGCAGCTTTCCGCTGAAGTCCTCGATCATGCCGCCCTTGCCGTCGTGCTCAATGAAGGCATCGTGTTTCTCGGCCGTGCCCTCGGTGAGGGGCTGGAACCAGTGGGTGTAGTGGGTCACGCCGTTCTCGTCGGCCCACTGCTTCATGCCCTTGGCCACGGCGTCTGCGATGGTGCGGTCAAGGCGGTGTCCGTTGTCGATGACATCGATGAGCTGCTCATAGACGTTAGCCGGCAAGTACTTGTACATCTTCTGCCGGTTGAACACTTTCTTACCGAAGATCTCTGAAGGACGCTCCAGCGGGGAGATTACTTCTTGTGGTCGTTTCTTGGATGCCGACTCAACAGCATCGAATCTTAAGTTTGCCATACGTCTGTTTGTTGTTAATACGATATTTGTTGTATTTGTTATTGATGTTCTGTTTTCATCCGGCACTGCCCGAAGGCAGTGCCGGTGTGGCGTTGCCTGTCGTTGGACTTAGGGCTTCAGCGTGAGTCCGAAGAGCAGCCAGGCTTTCTCGCTGCTGGGGTTGGTGGCGATGCCTGCGAACACCGGTACAGAGAACGAGTCGGTGACGCGGATGTCTTTGGTGGCCTTCACCGATATGTTGGTCACGGCAAAGCCGTTGGCTTCGGCATAGAGCGAGGTGGCGTAGGGCACGGCACCCACCGTTGCCGTCCACTGGCAGCCGGCCAGGGTGAAGGGCACTGCGGCCTCGAGGTATGAGGAGTAGGCCCGGTCGCCACTGTTGTTCACACCGTCGTTTCCGGCGAAGTTGGTGAACCAGTTGAGAGCCAGCGGTCCGAAATCGTAGCCCACATTGGCCTCGAACACATGGCTTGTGGAATGGGCGGCATAGCTGAAGTAACGCTCGTTGGGTGTGTTGAACCAGTAGTCGGTCACCCCGATGTGGAATCCACCCTTCTGCCACGCTGCCGTGAGGTCGAACTCCTTGGTGTCGTTGGGGTCGGAAAGACCTACCGAGCCCCATGCGGTGAGTGACAGTCCTTTGTAGGCAATGCCGAGTGTAGGCTGAAGGCTCACATCGCCGAGATCCTGTCCGCGCCAGATGTATTGGTTGACAACATCTGCGGCGATGGTTCCTTCTACTTTGTCCTGAGCAGTGGCTGGCATGGCGGTCGCTACGATGGCCATCAGCACTAATCCTTTTACCTTTTCCATAAGCTCCTGTAATTTTGTTGATGTGTTATAGAGAGTCTGCGGACGTTCCGCAGCACAGGGTGTCCTTATGGCAAACCGTGTGTGGCCTTATCCTGCCACCCACTTCTCCATGCGGTGCATCGCCTCCTCCACATCGGCGCGGTCGCCAAACGACGTGAGTCGGAAATAGCCTTCTCCGCTCGGGCCGAAGCCCACGCCTGGCGTGCATACCACGCCGCAGCCATAGAGCAGTTGGTCGAAGAACTTCCAGCTGTCGGTGCCCTGGGGCGTCTTCACCCAGAGGTAGGGTGCGTTCTCGCCACCGTAGACGCTGTAGCCCAGCTTGAGGAGTGTCTGACGCATGATGCGCGCATTCTCCATATAGTAGGCTATGGTCTGCCGCACCTGCTTCTTGCCCTCGGGGGTGTAGATGGCCTCGGCGGCGCGCTGGCTGATATAGCTTGTTCCGTTGAACTTGGTGCTCTGCCTGCGGTCCCAGATGGGGTTAAGGTCTATGCGCTTGGTGCCGTCGAGGGTGGCTGCGTTGAGCTCCTTGGGAATGACCGTGTAGCCGCATCTTACGCCGGTGAATCCGGCTGTCTTGCTGTAGCTGTGAAACTCGATGGCGCACTTGCGGGCCCCTTTGATCTCATAGATCGAGTGGGGGATGGTGTCGTCCTGAATGTAAGCCTCGTAGGCGGCGTCGTAGAAGATGATCGAGTCGTTCTGCAGCGCGAAGTTCACCCATTTTCGCAGCTCTTCTTTGGTGAGCACCGTGCCCGTGGGGTTGTTGGGGTAGCACAGGTAGATCATGTCAACGCGGCGGTCGGGCAGCGCGGGTATGAAGTTGTTCTCGGCCGTGCAGGGGAAGTAGGTCACGTCGCTCCAGCTGCCATGCTCGAAGAGCCCGGCCCGCCCAATCATCGCGTTGGAGTCGACATATACGGGGTACACAGGGTCGGTCACGCCGATGTTGTTGTCCCAGCGCAGTATCTCTTGTATGTTGCTGGTGTCGCTCTTGGCGCCGTCGTTGATGAATATCTCGTTGGCATCGAGCTGTATGCCGCGTGGTGCAAAATCGTTCTTCAGGATGGCCTCACGCAGGAAGTCGTAGCCGCGCTCGGGTCCGTAGCCCTTGAACGAGGCCTTGACGGCCATCTCGTCTACAGCTTTGTGCATGGCGTCGATGACTGCCGGACAGAGCGGTTGCGTCACGTCGCCGATGCCCAGGCTGACCACCCTTGTCTTAGGGTGCGATACCTTGAAGGCGTTCACTCTTTTGGCCACGTCGGCAAACAGATAGTTGCCGGGGAGTTTGAGATAGTGTTCGTTTACTAATGCCATTTTTATATTGATTTTCTTTATATTGTGATAAGTTTGCTCTTGTTGTGTTCGCCTAAGGCGTTATTCTGGCAGGGGTATCTCCCCGTCGCAGATGAAGGCTGCCGGTCCGGTCATGTAGACGTGTCCGTCGCCTTCGGCCCAGTCGATGTGCAGGGTACCACCGTCCATGACGATGTCCGACTGCCGGCCGCTCAGGCCCAGCTTCGAGGCTGCCACGGCGGTGGCGCAGGCTCCAGTGCCGCAGGCCATGGTGATGCCGCTGCCCCGCTCCCACACGCGGGTGCGGATGCTGCCGTCGTCGTTCACCTGCGCGAACTCGATGTTGCAGCGTTCGGGAAATGCGCCGTCCATCTCAAGTTCAGCCCCGTAGGCACTGATGTCGAGACTTTCCACGTTGTCGACGAAGATGACGAAATGCGGATTACCCATGCTCACGAATAGTGCCTGGGTGCTGCCCGGAATGTGCAGCCTCGGGGCCACGCCTGTGAATTGTGCCGGCACATCAAACTGCGGTTCCAGCATATCCACGGTGACCGATGCCACGGTGTTGCTGCCGTTGTGGGTGTCGAGATGCAGCTCCAGGGTCTTCACGCCCGACTTGGTCTCCAGTCTGATCTCTGTCTTGGTGCAGAGACCCTTGTCATAGAGGTATTTTCCGATGCAGCGGCTGGCGTTGCCACACATCATGGCCTCTGAGCCGTCGGCATTGAAGATGCGCATGCTGTAGTCGGCCTTGCTGGCATCCGAGGGTGTACCGATAAGCACCAGCCCGTCACTTCCGATGCCTGTATGGCGGCTGCTCCATGCCTTGGCGGCAGCCTCGGGGTCGGGCACACTATATAATAAGGTGTCGACATAGATGTAGTCGTTGCCTGCCCCGTGCATCTTGGTGAAGTGTATGCTGTTTGTCATAATGCTTATCTTTTACCTTTATTGATAACCTTTTGTTCTGATTATGGTGCAAAGTTAAAACAAAGTGCAACTTAATTGAATATAAAAGTAGAAAAATAACGAACTATTTTTACCGAAATACCAATCTGTAAGCATAGGCTCCTCGTTTGCTTACTAATTGTAATGAAACTGCATGGTTATTCTGTTATATTGTAACATTGGCCTAAAAAGTTGTTCCAAATAGTCATCTCGTTGACTGATATTATAACATATTGTATTAATTTTGCACTTGATAATTAGCAAATAGATACTAAATCGTTTGTTTTATTTAATAATAGGTAGTTATGAAGAAAATCGAAGCAATCATTCGCAAGACGAAGTTTGATGATGTGAAGGAAGCGTTGCTTGCTGCCGACATCGAGTGGTTCTCCTACTATGATGTACGCGGCGAAGGCAAGATGCGTCAGGCCCGTATCTACCGTGGTGTGATGTATGATACCAGCAGCATCGAGCGCGTGCTCTTGAACATTGTTGTGCGTGACAAGAATGTTGAGAAGACGATTTCTGCCGTCGAGAAGGCGGCGCGTACTGGAGAGGTCGGCGACGGCCGCATCTTTGTGATTCCCGTAGAGAATACGGTCCGCATCAGGACTGGTGAGCGCGGAGATATCGCATTGTATAATGCCGAGCAGGAAAGGTAGTACTTTCAGGACAACGACAAAAGATTGTTTGAAAGGGATAGGATGTAACAGAAAGGTATCAACCATTTTAACGACATGATTATGACTACACAAGAATTAGGAATATCCATTGATACTGTTTGGATGCTGTTGGCAGCCATGTTGGTTTTCTTCATGCAACCGGGCTTTGCCCTGTGCGAGGCAGGTTTTACCCGTAGTAAGAACACAGCGAATATTCTGTTTAAGAACTTTGTCGACTTCATGATTGGCTCCGTGCTCTTCTGGTTTGTGGGCTTCGGATTCATGTTTGGCTCAGACGGCCAGGGCTTCATCGGCATGCCCAACTTCGGCGACCTGAGTTTCTACAAGAACGCAGCAGGACTTCCCGTTGAGGGATTCCTCATTTTCGAGACCGTATTCTGTGCTACGAGCGCCACCATCGTCAGTGGAGCCATGGCCGAGCGTACCAAATTCTCGATGTATTGCGTCTATAGCTTCTTCATCTCCCTCATCATTTATCCTGTCGAGGGTCACTGGACCTGGGGCGGCGGCTGGCTGAGCAATGCCGATCCTGCCGGGTTTATGATGTCGACCTTCGGCGTGCCGTTCCACGATTTCGCGGGTTCGGCCATCGTGCACAGCGTGGGTGGCGTGCTGGCCCTTATCGGTGCCCTGGTGCTTGGCCCCCGTCTGGGCAAGTATCGCAGCGACGGTCGCAGCAACGCCATTCCCGGTCACAGCCTGACCATCGCATCTCTGGGTGTGTTTATCCTATGGTTTGGCTGGTTCGGTTTCAACCCCGGTTCTCAGCTTGCAGCCAGCGGTGAGGTGAACCGCGTAGCCATCTCACATGTGTTCCTCACCACCAACCTGGCCGCTGTAGCCGGTGGTCTGGGCACGATGTTCACCACTTGGATCAAGTATGGCAAGCCCTCGTTCTCGCTCACGCTTAACGGCATCCTTGCCGGTCTGGTGGGTATCACCGCCGGTTGCGACCTTGTGTCGCCGGCAGGAGCCCTGGCCATCGGTGCCATCTGTGGCGTCATCCTGCCCTTCGGCATCGAGTTCATCGACCAGAAGCTGCACATCGACGACCCCGTGGGTGCAAGCACCGTACATGGTATCTGCGGTATCGCAGGCACGCTCCTCACCGGTCTCTTCTCGGTAAGTACCGGCGCACTCTACGGTCATGGCTTCGGCGCTTTGGGAGCCCAGGTGCTGGGCATCCTCTGCATCGACGGCTGGGCTGTGCTGTGCGGTGTCATCCTCTTCGTAGTCATCAAGAAGACCTTCGGTCTGCGCGTTGACAAGCGCATCGAGGAAGAAGGTCTCGACATCTACGAGCACGGAGAGAGCTGCTACAACTAATCCCGCCCTTGGGCGACCATCATCCCAAAAGGCAGGCGGGCACCCTCAGCGCCCGTCTGCATTTTGCCCCCTCGGGGGAAGCCCTAGTAACGTTAGCCATCAGCATATATATCAATAATTAGCAAACAACATAGCAACATCAACAACCATGTGTGGAATAGTAGGAATCTTCAACATTCAGGACCAGCGTCCTGAACAGCGACAGCAAGCATTGGCCATGAGTCGGCGCATCCGTCATCGCGGACCCGACTGGAGCGGCATCTATTGTGGCGGCTCTGCCATTCTCTGCCACGAGCGTCTGAGCATCGTCGATCCCGAGTCGGGCCGACAGCCCCTGTTCTCACCCGACCGACAGCAAGTGCTGGCTGTCAACGGTGAGATTTACAACCATCAGGAAATCCGTACACAATTCAAGGATTATGCCTTCCAGACCGAGTCGGACTGCGAGGTGATCCTTACGTTATATCGTCAGTGGAAAGCCGAGGGCGCTTCTGCTGACGCTATTCCGTCTCTGATCGAGCAGTTGAGCGGCATCTTTGCCTTTGCCCTCTACGACACCACCGACGACAGCTTCCTTATCGCCCGCGACCCCATCGGTGTCATCCCCCTCTATATCGGCTACGATGCCGACGGCAAGGTGCTGGTAGCCTCCGAGCTCAAGGCCCTGGAAGGCTGCTGCGACCGCTATGAGCCCTTCCTTCCCGGTCATTACTACTGGAGCAAGGCCCCCGGCGTGAAGCCCTATTACCATCGCAGCTGGCAAGACAGCGTGCCCGACGGACATGCCAGCGGCACCTACGAGCAGGCTGTGAAAGATGTCAGGGAGTCGCTCATGGCTGCCGTGCGCCGCCAGTTGATGAGCGACGTGCCCTATGGCGTGCTGCTCAGCGGAGGCCTCGACTCGTCGGTCATCTCGGCCATTGCCGAGGTGTATGCTGAGAACCGTATCGAGAACGGCGGCGAGACACGTGCCTGGTGGCCCCGTCTGCACAGCTTTGCCGTGGGCCTCAAGG
>JBHAFS010000094.1:0-13681 GCA_041856205.1 Prevotella sp. | reverse complement strand
GCTCATGGTTGGGCGCCACTATTCCTATGATATAATAGCCCCGTCCGGCTGTCGCCAGCAGGCTGCGCGTCGTGCCCGTGGCCTCGTCGGCATACGTGTTCTCTGCGTTGAGGCTGCCGATGACCTGCACCTGGTCGTGACTTTCGCGCATGGTGAGCGCCACAGTGGTGGTCTTACCCGCCTCGATGGTGAAGGTCACAACGTGTGCCAGCACGCTGCCGTCGGCCATCCGCGTGCCGGTGGTGACTTGGTAGCAGCCGGGCTCAAGCCCCACCCCGTTGCTGAAAGTGCTGTTGTAGGTAGCCTCGTCGGGATAGGTCATCACTCGCGGAAGGCCATTCTCCAGTTTGCTGATTGTGAAGTGGATGTAATATTTCGGGTCTTCCAAGTGCGGCATGGTCTTCCACGTTAGTTGCAGGGTACCCGTAGATTGTACTCCCTCTGCCTTGGGGGCAGACTCCTTCGTCAGCTCTACGTCTATCCATCTGCCTTTTTCGTAATATTGCAGTCGCCCGTCCACCTCGTTGATGCGGGCGGCGAAGCCCTTGCTGCGTGCTGCAGAGACAAAGAAAATCTTGTACGACAGTTGGTCGGCCCTGCGCTCGCGGTACACCCCGAGGGGTGTCATGCGCAGCTGCTGCGGGTTGGCGGCATCGTCTATGCGGATGTTGCGGCGGCACCAGTCGGCCAGTTGGCGCGGCGTGGCGATGCCCTTGAGCTCGCGGCGCAGCACCTGCTTGTAGGGCACCAGCCACTCGTTCTCCACCCTGGGCGACAGCACGTAGCGCAGGTAGATGTCAGAGGTGTCGGTCACGGCGGTCTCGTTGTCGCGCAGCACGTCGATGGTGATGTCGCGCAGGTCTTTGGCCGAGACCACCTTGAGCAGTCGCTCGGCCATCACCTTGTTGTTCGCCGTGGCCAGAAACTCCTGTATCACGGCATAATTGCCGCGCGACTCATCGGGCAGCGTGGCCTCATAGGCATGGCGCATCGAGTCTTCCTGTGCCAGCCGTCGGTCGTTCTCGGCGCGCTGTTCCGCCGTCACCTCCGGCATCCGCACCGCCGCAGCGGGCGGCACGATGTCGATGTCGAGGCTGTCGGCCGGAATGCTGCCGTCGAGCACCACCGTGGTGGGTGCCTCGTTCCTGAAGTCGAGCTTGGCCAAGGCGTAGCGGCCGTCTTTCGACACCCATGCCAGCAGGTCGCCCAGCCCTGCGGTGAGCGTCACGGTGCCGTTGGCATCGGTGGTCTTGCGCGCCACGGTGTAGAACTCGGCATAGTTGTATATCTTGAAGTCGACGGCGGCCCCGGCCACGGGGTGCCCCTGGGCGTCGGTCACGCGTACCGTCTTCTGCCGTGCAGGCGCATAGTTTTCCACCACGTTGATCTCTGTGTAGGCCGGCGTGCGGCTGATCACCTCCTCCGGTCCGCGGTAGTCGCCAAAGACCTTGGTGTGCATCAGCATGCCGCGCGAGGCACTCTCGTTGAACCATCCCAGGTTGAGCACCGGCTCGGGCTCGCATGCCCCCAGAAACCACCATCGGCCGTCGGCCCAGGCCTCCACCCAGGCGTGGTTGTCGTCGGTGTGTGCCCACCGCGGCGTGTACACCTGTCGGGCGGGGATGCCCACGGCCCTCAGGGCGGCCACCAGCAGGGTGCTCTCCTCGCCGCAGCGGCCGTATGCCGTGCGCACGGTGGCCAGCGGACTGCTCGTGCGGGCGTCAGAGGGGCGGTAGGTCACGCGCTCGTGGCACCAGTGGTTCACCTCGAGGATGGCCTGCTGCATGGGCAGGTGTTCGACACGACTCTTCAGCTGTCGGTAGAACACCTCGCGACTGTCGTCGAGGTTCTCGTTGTTGACCCTCACGGGAAGCACAAAATGTCGGAACACCTCATCGGGGATGGTCTTCCCCCAAGGCATCTCGCGGCGGGCCTGCAGGGCCAGCTGCACGTTTTTCAGGAAGTAGGAACGCGGATAGTCGGCCTTGTCGGGCAGCGACAGGTGGCGATAGAGAAAAGCCATCGCCTCCTGCTCGTCGCCCGTCGGCTGTGCCGTGGCCACGGGGCCGTGCATCATGAGCAGGGCCATGACGACGGTCTTCATCAGGATAGTCTTTTTCATACGTATATGGTTTATCAGATTTCAGGTTGCCGCCAGCGGTGTGCCGTGCGGCGGTGAGCAGGCGTCTGCACGCGTTAGGGGGCTAAGACAGACGATGGAGCATCGCCAGCGCCTCGTTCTCATGGGCTTCCATGATCTCGCGCTCGCCCGGCCCCTTGTCGTTGATGCCACAGAGGTGCAGTATGCCGTGGATGATGACGCGGTGGAGCTCGTCCTCGTAGGTCTTGCCAAACTGCTCGGCGTTGCTGCGCACGGTGTCGAGCGAGATCACGATGTCGCCGCTGATGACATCGCCCTCGTCGTAGTCGAAGGTGATGATGTCGGTGTAATAGTCGTGCCCGAGGTACTGGTTGTTGACCTCGAGTATCTTCTCGTCGCTCACAAACATATAGCCGATGTCGCCCACGCGGCGGTTGAACGACGCTGCCACGGCCTTGATCCAGGCAGTGGTCTCACGGTGCTTGATGTCGGGCATGTCGATGCCGTCAGACTGATAGGTAATCATAATGATGATGCTTTGACGTTGTTGGTATTCCCCGCCCGTGTGTGGCCTAATGTAAGGGTGGGGCAGGAAGCCTGTGGGGTAGCTCTGCTCAGCGGTCGCCTGCTGGGGTGGGGAGCATCCATGCGATGTCCTTGCCGAAGCTGCGCAGCTCCCTGGCTGCGCTCGACGACACGGCGGCCAGCTCGGGCCGTGCCGTCAGGAGCAGGGTCTCCACGTGCCCCACGCGGCGGTTGAGGTCGGCCATGTCGCGCTCGTATTCGAAGTCTTTCACCGACCGCACACCCCGTACGAGACAGGTGGCACCCACGCGGTGGGCCAGGTCTACGGTCAGGTCGTCGTAGGTCACCACCGTGATGCGGTCGTCGCCGGCATAGAGGTCGGCAATGGCTGCGGCGCGGCGCTCGGCGTCGTCACGGCTGTCTTTGGCACGGTTCACACCCACGCCGATGACCAGACGGTCGAACAGCGTCAGGGCGCGGCGCACGATGTCGTCGTGGCCGATGGTGAACGGGTCGAACGACCCGGCGAATAATCCCGTTTTCTGCATATCTCTCAGGCTTTAGAACAGTTCGGCTTGCATGATGTTGCCATTGTAGGGGTTGCGCCCCAGGTGCTCGTAGGCCAGCGGTGTGGCCATGCGGCCGCGCGGCGTGCGCTTGATGAATCCCTCCATGATGAGGAACGGCTCGTAGACCTCCTCCAGCGTGCCGCTGTCCTCGCCGATGGCCGTGGCGATGGTCGACACGCCCACCGGTCCGCCGCGAAACTTGTCGATGATGGTCAGCAGAATCTTGTTGTCGATCTCGTCGAGGCCGTAGCGGTCGATGTTGAGCGCGCCGAGCGAGAGGTGCGCGATGTCGGGCGTGATGGTGCCGTTGCCCTTCACCTGCGCGAAGTCGCGCACGCGGCGCAGCAGTCCGTTGGCGATGCGCGGCGTGCCGCGGCTGCGGCGTGCAATCTCGGTGGCGGCCTCGTCGTCGATGGGCACCCTGAGCAGGGCGGCCGAGCGGCGTATGATGCGCTTGAGCGTCTCGGGGTCGTAGTATTCGAGGTGCATGTTGATGCCGAAGCGTGCCCGCAGCGGAGCCGTGAGCATGCCGCTGCGCGTGGTGGCGCCGATGAGGGTGAAGGGGTTGAGGTCTATCTGTATGCTGCGTGCCGAGGGCCCCTTGTCGATCATGATGTCAATGCGGTAGTCCTCCATGGCCGAGTAGAGATACTCCTCCACCATGGGCTGCAGGCGGTGTATCTCGTCGATGAAGAGCACATCGTTGGGCTCGAGCGAGGTGAGGATGCCGGCCAGGTCGCCCGGCTTGTCGAGCACGGGGCCCGAGGTGATCTTGAATCCCACGCCCAGCTCGTTGGCGATGATGTTGCTCAGCGTCGTCTTGCCCAGTCCCGGCGGTCCGTAGAGCAGCGTGTGGTCGAGCGGCTCGCCGCGGTATTTGGCTGCCTCGACAAATATCTCGAGGTTCTCCACCACCTTCTGCTGGCCGTTGAAGTCGCGGAAGCGCAGCGGTCGCAGCGCGTTCTCAAACTCCTTCTCGTTGGACGACAGCTGCTCGTCTCTGATGTCAAAGTCTTCTGCCATGCATTTTATTTTTGTGCAAAGATAGTGAAAAGATTGCATACGGGCACCCGAAAGTCGGTTTTTTGTCGGCGCAGGCGGCTGATTGTCAGTGCAGGCGCGCCCGGTGACCGTGGCATGAGCCTGCGCCTCTGGTGAGGCCCGATGTGCGGTGCCAGCGTGCAGCCGGAAGCGGGAGGAAAGTCTGCGCTGTGGGCGCGGCACGGGCCCTGGCGTCAGTCTGCATGCGGAGTATATCAAGGAAAACCAATGACTCGACCAACCGCCATCGGGGGAGCATGTTCTCGGCTGAGAATATGCTCCCCCGATGCTTTGTGGTGGTCGGTGGGCTGAGGCCCGCAGGCTGTGATGCAGGGGGCTGAGGATAGTAACGCCATGGCCTGCAGACAGTTGTCGTGCAGGCGCAACACAGCCTTGGTGGTGTGGCCATCATGCTGCCGCGTGCTGCTTCGAGTCGAACCACAGTCTGCTTCGAGTCGAATCACGGTCTGCTTCGAGTCGAATCACATTCTGCTTCGAGTCGAACCACAATCTGCTTCGAGTCGAATTATCGCGTGGCAGCACCCGCCAGGCCTTGCGTCATCGGCCGTCTCGCACTTTGTCCACGGCCTTTCGGTACCGCCTCCGCATCGTTGTCGCTGAGTGGGGAGCGGCCCGCGGGCAGTCAAGGCGAGTGTGAGCACACGAGGGCGAAGGCGTCACGAAAGCCAAGGCTCGCCCTTGCCCCGGTCCGGCGGACGGTCACAATGTCTAAGCTACTTGAATATCTTCTGCGCGAAGTCGGTGAGATAGATACGCCAGTTGCGCCAGATGTGTCCTCCGTCGGTCTCCACATACTCGTAAGGGTAGCGGTTTTCGTCGAGGAAGCGACGCAGGTCGACGTTCTGCTGGAAGAGGAAGTCGGTGCGGCCGATGGCTATCCAGTAGAGCTTGGGATAGCTGCCAAAGAGCGTCTTCATCTGCGATTGGAAGGTCTTGTCGGCCTTCATCTGGTCGTAGAGGCGCGGCCCCTGCAAGTCGATGCCCTTGCCCAGGTGCAGTCCGGCCGAGAAGAGGCCGTAGTAGTCGAAGGTGGTGGGGTAGAGGCGCGCGATGCCAAAGGTGTGGCCGCCGCCCATCGACAGTCCGCACACGGCACGTCCCTCGCGCTGCCTGATGGTGTTGTAGTGGCTGTCGATGTAGGTCACGATGTCCATGAAGCTCTCCTCCATGCTTGCTGCCGGAGCCTGCTGTGGTCCGGTGGTGCCACGAAACGAGGGCGTGTACATGCCGAACGACCACTCGCCGGGTGCCGCCTGGCAGTTGGGGTTGCCGTTGGGCATCACCACGATCATCGGTTTGGCCTTGCCTGCGGCAATGAGGTTGTCCATGATCTGTGCCGCGCGCCCCAGTTCGCTCCAGGCGTTCTCGTCGCCACCGGCGCCGTGCAGCAGGTAGAGCACGGGGTAGGCCTTGCTGCCGTCATAGCCAGCCGGCGTGTAGACCGTCATGCGGCGGTTCATCTTGAGCGTGGGACTGGCATACCACACCTTGGCCACGTTGCCGTGGGGCACCTCGTTCACGCTGTAGAGGTCGCCCTTGTCGCCCTTGGCCGCGGTGGTGATGAAGATGCTGCTGTAGGTGGAGATGTCGCGGTTCATGTACACGTTCGAGGGGTCGGTGATGGTCAGTCCGTCTACGTCGAAGGCGTAGGAGTAGAGCTCCGGTGCCAGCGGCGTGCTGGTAAAGCTCCACAGGCCTTTGCCGTCGTTGGTGAGCTGGGCCTTGCCCGGCGCGTCGTAGTCGCCTGCGGGGGTGGTGACCTTGGTGGTGGGCAGGAAGTCGCCGCTCACGCTCACCTGCCGTGCCTGGGGTGCGAAGAGGTGGAAAGTCACGGTGCCGTCGGCGTTCTTCACCGGCGACTGCACGTTTACGCCATTGAATAGTTTTTCCTGTGCCGTTGTGCCCGTGAAGGTCATCAGGACGAGGGCAGTCGAAAATAATAGTTTTTTGTTCATTGCTGGATGATGTTTGTATGTTTTTTATATGGCGGCAGCCCCTTGCCTGCAGTGGAAAGGGGGCCGCATAGGGATGGTGAGGGCAAATCAGCGGTGCAGCAGGTTGAGCTTGCTCGTTGGCGCGAGCACATTGTTGGCTTTGGTCTGCCCAGCCTTTACCTCGGCAGAGAGCGTGGCTCGGATGTCGCGCGAGGAGGCTCCCACGAGGAACTTGTAGCTGCCAGCATCAACCTTCCATGCCGATGAGGCCTCGTCGAACGAAGCCAGGTCAGCTGCCTTGACCTTCAGTTCCACTACCTCGTGCTCTCCTGGTTTCAACGAACGGGTCTTGGCAAAAGCCTTGAGTTCTTTGACAGGCTTGTTGAGCTGTCGGCTGTCAGGGGCAGCCACAAAGAGTTCTACCACCTCCTTGCCTTCTGTCTTGCCAGTATTCTTCACTTTAACCATAACTCTATATTCATCCCCTTTATTGTCTATTTGGGCGTCTGAATATTGGAAAGAGGTGTAGCTCAGACCATAGCCAAAGGGATAAGACACCTGCTTGTCGAAACTGTCGAAGTAGCGGTAGCCCACGTAGACATCCTCTTCATAGTTGGTATAGTCTACGTCTTTCTCATTGTTGCTGGCCTTGCCCTGGTTGGTGAGGTCGAGGTCGGGTGTCTTGTCGATGGGGAAATTGGCCGAGGAGTAGGCATCGGCGTAGTCGATGGGCCATGTCATGGTGAGCTTTCCTGATGGCGAGGCCTTGCCGCTGATGATGTCGGCCACCGAGTTGCCGCCCTCCTGTCCTGCCTGCCATGCACAGAGTATGGCGTCGGGCAGGTGTTTCCACGATGCAGTCTCTATGACCCCACCTATGTTGAGCAGTACCACCACTTTCTTGCCCAGTTTGTGATAGGTCTCACAGACTTGTCGTATGAGCGCCTGCTCCTCGTTGGAGAGGTTGAAGTCAGCCCTCTTGCGATCGAGAAATTCGCCGCTGATACGACCAATGGTGATGACGGCCATGTCGGACTCCTGTGCTTGCTGTGCCATTTGCTCTGGGGCGATGGTCATCTCTGAGAGTCGCTCCTTGGGCAGGAACATGGCCATCATAGCCGTTTTCTTATCTTTTTTCATAGCATCTTCGATGCGTTTCTTCTCTGCTGCCTTGTAGGTGTCGAGATAGTTGGTGTAGGCTTTCGCCAGGTTCTCGTCGATCTGGAATCCGGCGTTCTTCAGTCCGTCGGGCATTGACACCACGTAGGCATGGTTTACATTGCCCGAGCCGGTACCTCCAGCGATGAAGTCGTAGCTCGTATAGCCATAGAGCGCAAGCCGTTTGGCGCCCGTCTTAACATCGACGGGCAGTGCTCCTTCGTTCTTGAGGAGTACCATGCCCTCGACGGCACTCTGTCGGGTTACGGCAGCATGGGCCTTGAGGTCGGGCTTGTTGGAGAACTGATAACCCTGGAAGCGTGGTGTTTTCTCGATGAGTTCGAGAATGCGCTCCACATTCCGGTCGAGGTCGGCTACCTTGAGACTGCCGCTCTTCACCCCTTCCACAATCGATGTAAACTGCTCAGGCTTGCCCGGTTGCAGCATGTCGTTGCCGGCCCAGGTCTGTGTAGCGCCATCTTTTCCACCAAACCAATCGGTCATCACCGTGCCCTTGTAGCCCCACTCGTCGCGCAGGATGGTGGTGAGCAGGTCACGGCTTTCGGAGGTGTAGGTGCCGTTGATTTTGTTGTAAGACGACATCACCGTCCATGGCTCTGCCTCTTTCACGGCAATCTCGAAAGGCTTGAGATAAATCTCCCGGATAGTCCTTTGCGAGATGCGTGCATCGTTGTTCATACGATTGGTCTCCTGATTGTTGAAGGCAAAATGCTTGATGCTCGTACCCACTCCGTTGCTTTGTATGCCGCGAATGTATGCCGCAGCCGTCTTCCCGGCCACGAGTGGGTCTTCGCTATAGTACTCGAAGTTGCGTCCGTTGAGCGGGTTACGGTGTATGTTGACGGCTGGGGCAAGCAATACATCTACGCCATATTCCTTCACTTCGCTACCTATGGCCTTGCCCACTTGCTCTATGAGTGCTTGGTTCCAGGTGGAAGCCAGAAGCGTGCCGATGGGGAAGTGGGTGCAAAAATAGGTGGCACTGTCGCCTTGCCGGTGGGCATCGATGCGCAGTCCGGCCGGTCCGTCGGCCAAGACAATGGCCGGTATGCCGAGCGAATCGAGGGGATAGGTGGTACCGGCGGCACCGGGCACGAGAGCCTTGGTGGCGCCGATGACAGCATTGTTCCCGCTCATGCCGGCCATGCCGGTGCCGATGACGAGATGTGCCTTGTCTTCGAGCGACAGTCGGTGTATGATACTCTGTTTGTCGATGGTCTTTTCTTGGGGCGCGCAGGCCGCAATGAGCGATGCGGCCATCGCAAGAGGAAAGAGGTTTTTGGGATTCATAATCGTTTAATGGTTTGTAGAGTTGATGTGTTCAGATGTGAGGGGTTGGCTGCGGCATCACTTGAAGAGTTTGGGTACAAACTCGGTGAGGTAGATGCGCCAGTTGCGCCAGATATGTCCCCCCTCGGTCTCGAGGTATTCGTAGTGATGGTGTTTGCTGTCGAGGTAGGAACGCAATTCGGCATTGTTCTTATAGAGGAAATCGGTCTTGCCGATGCCTATCCAGAACAGTCGTGGCTGGCGCGCAAAGAGTTGGTCTATTTTTTTCTCTCTATCGGCATAGATGTACTGCAGCCCCCCCCTTTGCTGTTGGTCTACGGCAGCGGAGAACAGCCCGATATAGCCGAAGGTGTCGGGATGGTTGATCGAGATAAAAAGCGAGTGGAAACCACCCATCGACAGGCCTGCGATGGCCCGGTGAGCCTTGTCTTTCTTCACCCGGTAGGTTTTTTCGACAAAACTGATGACATCGGGGAAGGCCTGTTCGAAGTAGCCGTCCATGGTCTTGGGCAGCGCCATGGTAGGCACGGTGAATCCCTCGGAGGTTTCTCCCGGAGCGGCTTCCTGAGAGATATTGCCGTTGGTCATCACCACAATCATAGGTTGGGCCTTGCCTTGCGCGATGAGGTTGTCGAGTATCTGAGCCGCACGTCCGAGCTCGGTCCATGCCTGTTCGTCGCCGCCGATGCCGTGGAGCAAATAGAGCACAGGGTATTTCTGTTTGCCCGACTCGTAGCCTGCGGGCGTGTAGACGGTCATGCGACGGGTGAGACCGGCCGTGGGACTGTGATACCACACCTTGGAGACAGTGCCGTGGGGCACCTTGTTGACTTTGTATAGATCGGCGCGGCCGCCTCCGACGAGAAATACGCTCGTGGTGTTGGCGATGTCGCGGATAGCGTACACATTGGCCGGGTCGGTCACCTTCACGCCATCGACGATCATATTATACATATACAGTTCGGGCTGCAGGGCAGTAGCGGTGGTGAAGGTCCACAGCCCCTTGTCGTCCTTCGTCATCGTTGCCGTTCCCGGAGCGTCGTATTCGCCGTATGGAGTGGTCACTTTCTGGGTTGGAAGAAAGTCGCCCGTGAGTTGCACCTGCTGTGCATCGGGAGCCATGAGACGAAAGGTGACACTGCGGTCAGCATGGATTTCGGGCGATTTTGGAGCTTGTGCGCCAAAAAGATTTTGCTGGGCATGGCAGCAAAGAGCTATGCCTGACAGACAGAGGGTCATCATTAGATGTTTCATGATGTGCTATATTAAATATGGTAATACAATGTGAGAGGGCAATGGTTTACTTCCATCCTTCGTTTTGCGAGATGTTGGGATTGAGCTCGATTTCCTTCAGCGGTATGGGCAGCAGCTTGTTGCGGTCCTGGTAGCCATAGGTTGAGTTTTTGTAGATCCATTGCACACCGGTGGCCGTAAGCGATGGTATTTGCACGCCTTGGTTTCCGAGTGCGGCCTTGGCATCGCCCCAGCGCACGAGGTCCTGATAGCGCACGCTCTCAAGGCAGAGTTCCAAACGCTTCTCGTTTTTGATATCCTGCAGCGTGACAGTGGCCAGCGGAGACAGATGGGCGCGTGTGCGAATCATGTTGACATATTCCAGTGCCTTGTTCTGATTGCCCGCTTGCAACTGTGCTTCGGCAGCCATAAGCAGCACCTCGGCATAGCGCATGATTCTCATGTCTGAGTATTGGAGAGCCTGAAAATAAGGAGCGTCCATGATACAGTCGGCCTTGAGCGGTCGTGTCTTCCACATGAAGTAGCCTTCGTTGCCGTAGAGATAGGCGCCGGGTTGCAGGGAGATGCCGTAGTCTTGCATCTGTTGGTAAGTACGGATGGTGCTGTTGAGGCGATAGCCGTCTACGCCCTCGGTAGCCAAGAAAGCATCGTAGAGACTCTTGCGCGGATTGAGGAATCCGTAGGTGCCGGTGGCGATGTCGGTGGCAGCCTGCCCCTGGTAGAGCAGTTTGTCGGTGCGCCAGCCCTGCATGAGATAGAGCATGGTCATCTGGTTCCATGCCTGTTCGGAGTCGTTGCGCAGCTGGACCTCGAACATACTCTCGCATCCGTTGTTGTTAACAGCATGGAGCAGTAGGTCGTATTCGCCGGTATAGAGTGCGTACTTGCCCGACTGGATGACCTGCTCAAGCGTCTGTGCGGCCTCGGCGTACTTGCCTTGGAAAAGATAAGCCTTGCCCAAGTAGGCCTCAGCGGTCTCTCGGGTGACGCGGATGCCGGTTTCACGGTCGTTCACATCAGTCTTCGATGGGAGAGCATTGGCGTCGATGGCTGCCTTGAGGTCGGTCTCGACAGCTGCCCACAAAGCCTCGGGGGTGCTGTTTGAGGGACGGTACTCAGCGGGCGAGAGCAGATGGTCTACCACTGGAGCGGTGCCCCAGAGGGTTACAAGCTCAAAGTGTGACCATGCGCGGAAGAAGCGTGCCTCGGCAATGCAGCGTCTCATCTCTTGGGTTTCTGGCGCCACTTGGTCGATAATGAGGTTGGCCTTGTAGATGATGGCGTAGAGACTGGAATACTCGTTGCGTACGATGCTGTGGTCGGTATCGAAGGTAAACTCGTTGAGTTTCTCCATTTCGGCATTGTCGCCACGTGATCCTCCACCGCACCATACATCGTCGGAGAGGAGATTTTTGAGGAAGAACCAGTTGAAATAGTTGCTCCTGAATGTGACGTAGAGAGAGGCAAGGGCCTGCAGTGCCTCTGTGTCGTTCTTGTAGAACGTTTTCTGGCTGCCCATATTTCCATGTTTGGCGATGTCTAAACGGTCTTCGCAGCTGGTAAGCCCCAGTGCGAGCGACGCTGCCACTACCATTGATATATATAGTCTTTTCATAGATGTGATGTTTGAAAGCGTGGATTAAAATTCGATGTTGAAGCCTATCACAAACTTCTTGGACATGGGGTAGGCGCCCTTGTCAATACCCATTCCTGATGTAGCATTGGCCGAAGCCTCTGGGTCGAAACCCTTATAGCTTGTGAATGTGAAGTAGTCGTCGAGCGAAAGATAGAGACGGGCGCTGCTCAGGGCAGCCTTGCTGACTAACCGCTTGGGTAAGGTGTAGCCGAGCTGAATCTGCTTGATCTTGAAATAAGAGCCGTCGAACACCATGGCGCTTGAGCATGCGTACTTGTCCATGTTGGTGGCTCCTGCTGCTGGCTGGGTGCCTGTGGTGTGGGTTGGCGTCCATCTGTCGGTGTAAAAGAGTTCTTTCTGCTTGTTGCTGGCGGCGTAGTCTGGCCGGTTAATGCAGTTGAAGATGTCGTTACCCTGCGATCCGGTGCCGAAGATTGTCAGGTCGAAACCCTTGTAGGCAGCCGTGAGGGTGAGTCCGTAAGTAAAGTCGGGGATGGCATCACCGATATTGGTGAGGTCGTTGTCACTCACATCACCGCTATTGTCGATGTCTTCAAAGGTAGGATTTCCCGTTGCGGGGTCGATGCCCGCAAACTTATAGCCGCGAAAATAATATACGGGGTAACCTTGTTCAAAGTAGGTCACGGTGTAGGTATGGAAGGTTGAGCCGGACAAGCGGGTGATAGACGGATCGATATAGGTAACTTTGTTGTTGATGGTTGCCAGGTTTGCGCGGATGCCATAGCTGAAATCCTTGATGTGGTCACGCCATCCGAGTTCAAACTCAAGTCCTTTGTTGCTCACGTTGCCGGCATTGATGGGTGACGTGCTGCCCCCAATCTCTAACGAAGGAGTGGTGTTCCATATCAGTAGGTCTTTGGTTTTCTTGTTGAAATAATCCATGCTGAAGGTAAGCCTACTGTTGAGAGCGACGAGGTCGAGGCCGATGTTAGTCTGCTCAGAGGTTTCCCACTTCAAATCGTCATTGCCCATAGTCGACGGACTAACGCCACGCACATAGTTGATGCCGCTGGTAAAGGGGTATAGACCTGCCTGCGTCATATCTGTGCTGTAGGAGTAACCACTCAGCGCGGAGAGACTTCCGTTCTGTCCCCAACTGGCGCGGAACTTCAGGCTGTTGATGGTTTGGCGCAGCGGTTCGAAGAAATTCTCCTCAGACACCGTCCATCCGATAGAGGCCGCAGGGAAGTAACCCCACCGCGTGTTCTGTGGAAGCAGAGCCAGATCGGCAGCATCCGCGCGTAAAGAGAACTGGGCGAAATACTTGTTAGCGTAGTCGTAACTTAGGCGTCCGAAGTACGACAACTTGGCTGTACGAGTCTTCTCGCCGCCTACACTCTTGGTAGCCGATGCGGAACCATAGTTGAGGTAGTAGAACAAGGGGTCGTTCTTCAGCAGCGCGTCTTCACCGTTGGCGTCGAGAGCAGCATTGACATAGTCGTAGGTCGACTCTTGATACGACATACCAATCATGGCGTTGACATTGTGCTTGCCAAATGATTTCAAATAATTGGCAAAGTTTTCCCATTGATAATAGATAGACGTGGAGCTCTGTCCGCTCTGGCTAACAAAGTCGCGGCTTTGCACTCCGTTGCCATAGAAGGGCAGTGAGGTGGTGCTGCTGCGGGTTCCTCCTAACCTGTATCCGAAGCGAGAGGTGAGGGTAAAGCCCTTGAATGGTGTCAAGTCAGCATATATCGAGCCATTGATGTTGAACCCACTGTTGCGCGTGAGATTATTGTCGCGCATAATCATAGGGTGATACTGCTCTCCGGCATAAAAGTTGGAGATGCCGTAATAGTTGCCACTGGCATCGGTCAGGAGATGCTTGCCGATGTTGATAGCGTTTTGTACGTGGAACGGTAGTTCACCATCGGGGTAGGTGTCGGGGGTGAGCGGATCGAGCATCATGACCGAAGTGAGCAGAGAGCCATACTCGTTGTTCGACGACACCTGCCTTACGTTGTACTTTTCCACTTGGTTGGTGGTACCCACCTTCAGCCATTTTTTTATCTTGTACTCAGAGTTGATAGTGGCAGTAAGGCGCTGATAGACATCTGCGTTGCCTTTTACAATACCATCGTTGTTAAGATAGGTCAAGGAGAGATAG
>JBHAFS010000093.1:0-6869 GCA_041856205.1 Prevotella sp. | reverse complement strand
TGAAAAGTCGTGAAAAGTCGATGCGAGGGCATCGGATGACGGGATGTGTTGTTGCAACGACTTTCCTCGACACCGCACGACTTGTTGCGAAGATAACAGGCTATATTCATCCTCGATATCATCACTCCAAATATCGGAAGATCCATTTTTATATGGGTAGGCCTTCCGTTACTTTGGTACCTACGAGCCAGCTTTGGTGAAGATGAGCAATACTTTTTTAAGGCTCAGTCGGGAAACCCGGTGGCAGCAGTCGCTTCTATCATCTGTCTCTCCGCCAGCCAGTACTGGCAGCCCCGTATATCCCTCACCCCGCTATGCTGAGCCGCCAATGGCTTGAGGGCATGGTGGAGGCTGGCTGGGCTATGTGTCCTGATCTTCTGGGAATACTGTCTTCCGGCAAGCCGATTCGATGTGTTTCATGCCGCGGCGCCGATGCTGCCGTACATGCTGCGCATGCTTTCCGATGTGTAGTTCGAGTCGAAGCAGACTATGGTTCGAGTCGAAACAGACCGTGGTTCGAGTGGAAATATGATGGCCCGCCGTCATTCGCGGTGTGTCATCACGGTGCCCCGGAGGCAGGAGAGCTGTCGTGTGGCTGCATGAAGGCGGGCGAATCGTTTGCCATGACTGCCCATTTTCGGAAACGACACCAGACCAACTGGGGTTTCTGACCAATCCCTTTTTTATGAATTTTAATGCAATGAACATTTGCTTGATTGCTTGATTTTTAGTAATTTTGCAACACTATAACCAATTATTAAACACACTATATCATTATGAGAGTAATCATCGAACCAGACTACAAAGCCCTTGCCAAATGGGCTGCTAACCACGTCATCGAACGAATCAATGCCTTCAAGCCCACAGTCGAGAAACCTTTTGTGCTTGGCTTGCCCACTGGCAGCTCACCCGAGGGCATGTATGCCGAACTGGTGAAGGCCTGCAAGGAGGGGCGTGTGAGCTTCCGGTTTGTCAAGACCTTTAACATGGACGAGTATGTGGGGCTGCCCGAGGAGCATCCTGAGAGCTACCACAGCTTCATGGCTCGCAATCTGTTCGACCATATTGACATTCCCCGCGAAAACATCCATATCCTTAACGGCAATGCCGAGGACCTCAAGGCCGAGTGTGCGCGTTATGAGGAAATGATTCGTGAGGCTGGCGGCATCGATCTCTTCATCGGCGGCATCGGGCCCGACGGACATATCGCTTTCAACGAGCCGGGATCAAGCCTCAGAAGCCGCACGCGCGAGAAGACCCTCACCACCGACACCATTATTGCCAACAGTCGGTTCTTCGACAACGACATCAACAAGGTACCTCACTATGCCCTTACCGTGGGTGTGGGTACCGTGATGGATGCCCGCGAGGTGATGATTCTCTGCAACGGCCACCACAAGGCGCGCGCTTTGCAGGCTGCCGTCGAGGGCCCTGTGACACAGGCCTGGACCATCTCTGCGCTGCAGATGCACGAGCACGGCATCATCGTGGCCGACGAGCCCGCCTGCGCTGAGCTCAAGGTGGCTACCTATCGTTATTTCAAGGACATCGAAAAAGATAACCTTTGATGAAGAGACTTTCTATGTTCGCCGTTGCCCTCATGGCTATGCTCACGGCGACCGCAACCAACAAGACCATCAGCTCGCCCGATGGACGACTGGTGGTCGTTGTGTCTGATGAGGGCGGCAAGGCCAGTTATGAGGTGACCTACGATGGCAGGCTCATGCTGCAACGCTCGACCCTGGGACTGAAGACCGACTACGCTGATTTCACAAAAGAGCTTACGATGACCGTCAAGGGTGAGCGCGACGAGCGCACACGTTATACGCTGACGCGCTCAAAAGTGTCGGAGGTAGACCACCCGGCCCGCCGGGTGGAGTTGACCTTCACCAATAAGGATAAGTTGGAGATGGGTGTAGAGTTTTATGTCGCCAACAACGATGTGGCCTTCCGCTACGACCTCCCTCGTCCTCCCAAAGACAACCCCAAGTGTGCGGTGGTCAGTCAGGAGTGCAGTTCTTTCAACTTTCCCCAGCAGACCACTACCTTCCTCTCTCCGCAGATCACGCCCATGGCAGGATGGGAGCGCACCAAACCGAGCTATGAGGAGGTGTTCTCCTCAGACGCTCCCATGACGCAGCCTTCGCAGTATGGGGTGGGCTATACGTTCCCCTGCCTCTTCCGCGTGGGCCATGATGGCTGGGTGCTCGTCTCCGAGACGGGTGTAACGGGAGAGTATGTTGGCTCGCGCCTCGGCGAATACCATCCCGGCCAGGGCTATGCCATAGCCTACCCACAGGAGGGTGAGATGAACGGCAACGGCACCTCCTACGCTGCCATCGCCCTGCCGGGCAAGACGCCGTGGCGCACCATCACCGTGGGCAAGACCTTGGCACCCATCGTCGAGACCACCATCCCCTTCGACGTGGTGGAACCGCAATATGCTGCAACTACCGAGGACCGTCCGGGACGCTACACCTGGAGCTGGCTCATCTGGCAGGATGGCAGCATCAACTATGATGATCAGGTGCAATTCATCGACCTGGCCGCACGCATGGGCTACGAATATGTGCTGGTGGACAACTGGTGGGACACGCGCATTGGTCGAGAGAAGGTGGCGCAACTGTCGCGCTACGCCCAGAGCAAGGGGGTGAGCCTTATGCTGTGGTACAACTCCAACGGTTTTGAGAACGACGCTCCGCAGACGCCGCGCGGCATCATGAACAGGGCCATCAACCGCAAGCGCGAGATGGCGTGGCTCAAGGAGATTGGTGTCAAGGGCATCAAGGTCGACTTCTTTGCTGGCGACAAGCAGCAAACCATGCAGCTTTACGAAGACATCCTGAGCGATGCCAACGACTATGGGCTGCAGGTCATCTTCCACGGATGTACGCTGCCGCGTGGCTGGGAGCGCATGTATCCCAACTATGTGGGTTCTGAGGCGGCCCTGGCTTCCGAGAATGTGTTCTTCACCGAGGAGGCGGCTCGTCGAGAGGGCTACGACATGACGATGCATCCCTTCGGTCGCAACGCCGTGGCCAGTTTCGACTGGGGTGGGGTGATCATGAACGACTGGATGAGTAAGGACAACCGCAGCCGTCATCGTCGGTTCACCACCACCGTGTTCGAGATGGCTACCGCAATCACTAACCAGTGCAGCGTCAACTGTGTGGCGCTCACACCCAACGTGGTGGACGATTTGCCCCAGCTGGTGACCGACTATCTCAAGGCCATTCCCACGGCGTGGGACGAGACGCGCTTCATCGACGGTTATCCCACTCGCTATGCGGTTATAGCGCGCCGCACGGCCGACAAATGGTATGTGGGCGGACTCAATGGCACCCGGCAGCCCATGACTTTGACCCTGCAGCTGCCCATGCTGGCTGGAAAAACCGTCAAATATTATGTTGACACTCCTGCCAAGAAAGGTTCTGGCGGCACGCAGCCCGTGCTCCGCACGCTCAAGGTCGACCGCAATGGCAAGGCCCAGGTGACCCTGCAGCCTATGGGCGGCATGGTGTTGGTAGGGTAGTTTGTTGGTGGGCTGGTTTGTTGGTTTGTTTGGTGGGATGGTTTAGCGCATAGTCTTCAGGTATTTCAGCCAGGCGTAGGGGCGGCGACGGCTCAGGTATTGACGCTCGTCCATGTGGTCGTAGGCCTCGCGCTCCAGGCTGATGTGCTTGTAGGCGTTGCCTTTCATGAATAGCCGGATGGACCATTCAATGACATACCAGAGGTAGAAACCGACAAACAACATCTCCACCATCTGCCGGGTGTGGATCTGCTCGTGCCGGATGAGATCGTCTGTGAGCGTGGTCCCTTTATGGCAGAACAAGATGCCTAGGATGTTGATGGCATCGTAGTTCTTGGGTGGCAATATGCGGTTGCGAATAATTTTCATGATGCTGCAAAGGTAACATTTTTGGATAAGTAATGTTTTCATTGGACAAAAAATCTTAATAAACAGGGGTGATATTTTTTTTTTCATGATGTACTTGTTACTTTTGTGGCATTGATATTTTTGTAACAAGATAGATGTATCAAGGTAGACAATGCAAACGACGGGTCATTCTGGCTTGGATGCTGATGGTGGTGTTTATGCTTCCATTGGCTGTACGTTCTTTGCATGTTTGCCATGTGGAGGACGTTGAAGTGTGCAGCACCACGTCGCAGACGACGGTACATCAGACCTTGGCTCATGACCCAGGCAGTTGTCCTATCTGTCATTTCACCTTTTTTAGTTTCGATAAGGCCGAAATGATGGTTCTTGCGACAGTGTTTGCCATTGTTGTCGCTGTCAAGATTGTATTTCAGCTTGCTCGCTATAGACAAACACGAGCTGATATTTCCAGCCTTCGGGCTCCACCTTATTATATAGTAGGGTAGTTTCCTTTTTTTGACGAAACCCTGCTTTTGTTTCCTGTGCAGGGGATGTTATGTCCGATTCTCTGTAGTGCAGAGGTTGGAGCATGTCAGTTATCTTTATTTTTTTAGTACATGAACAGAGTATTGTCAGTTGCTGTACTGTTGTCAGCGGCTGTGTGGACTCCAGGTTGTACCTGGGCGGCGCTATGTGTGCCGAATCAAGATGCACCTGTCGATACGGCACGTGCCGTAGTGGGTGGTGACCTTCATGGAGTCACGGTGACGGGCGATAGTAACCGTAGCATGAGGATGCGCACCTCGGTGAACAATGTCATAGTGGACAAGGATTTTCTTCGGGTGAACTTTGCGGGGAGCCTGATGCAGAGCCTGAGCAGCATCCCTGGTGTGCAGGCTATCAGTATTGGCTCCGGCCAGTCGAAGCCTGCCATTCGCGGCCTTGGCTTCAACCGCATGGTTGTGGCCGAAGACGGTATCAAGCATGAGGGACAGCAGTGGGGTGATGAGCACGGACTGGAAATCGATCAGTTTGCCGTGGATCGGCTGGAGGTTGTCAAAGGGCCGGGGGCGTTGCTTTATGGATCGGATGCTATTGGAGGCGTAATCAGTCTCTATACCAATTATGTGCCTACAGAGCCATTTCAGGGTAGTCTGTCGGTGTTCTCACGAAGCAACAATGCTTCATTGGGATTCTCGGCCAAGGTGGCCGGGCGGCAAGGGCGCTTCTTCTACAAAGCCAACTTTACTGCTGTGGACTATGCCGACTATAAGGTTCCGACTGACAGTATACAATATTACTCCTATTTCATCAGGCTGAAGGATCGCACCTTGCGCAATACGGCTGGTGGCGAGCGCGACGGGAGTCTCATGCTGGGCTATAAGGGATATAGGTTCCATACCGACCTGAAAGTCTCCGACTCCTATTCTAAAAGCGGGTTCTTTGCCAATGCACATGGCATAGAGGTACGTATGTCAGACATCGACTACGACCGCTCTCGCCGTGACATCGACTTGCCTTACCAGACGGTGAATCACTTGAAGGTGATGAGTCATTCGCTGTTGCAATTGGACAATCTTGCTCTTGAGGCGAACCTTGCCTATCAAAACAACCTGCGTGAGGAGTTTTCCGAACCCGTGGGGCACGGATATATGCCTATTCCTGATGGCACATTGGAGAGACGGTTCAACAAGAGTACCTACACGGGTATACTGAGCATGAAGACAACTTTGGCAGGACGCCATGACCTGAATATCGGGATGAACGGCGAATACCAACGCAACCGACGTGGAGGGTGGGGATTTGTCATTCCTGATTTCGAGATGGCCTCGTTTGGCGCCTATGTTTTCGACAGTTATAGTGCTACCGAGAAGCTGGTGCTTAATGTCGGCTTGCGCTTTGACCATGCCAGAACCCATATCCATAGTTACACAGATTGGTATAAGTCGCCGACAGGAACAGGTGCAGACTCGGTCTATGTGGAACGGGCCGCCAACCTGAAACGGTCGTTCAACAGTTTCACCTGGTCGGCAGGAGTCTGCTACAAGACCGGGCCTTGGCTGCTCAAGGCTAATGTGGGCAAGAGTTTCCGCGTGCCTATTGCCAAGGAACTGGGTACCGACGGCGTAAACTATCAGATATTCCGCTATGAGAAAGGAGAAGCCGGTCTTGATCCCGAGCAGTCGTATCAGCTAGATGCGGGTGTCAACTGGAGCAATGGTGCTGTCAACATTCAGGTAGACCCCTATCTGAACTATTTTCCCAACTACATCTACCTGAACCCGACGGCAGACTATTATGACGGCCTGCAGATGTACTACTATACCCAGAGCCGGGTCATGCGCTATGGTCTCGAGGTCGAAGCGAGCTGGCGCGTGCGTCCTCGCCTGCAGCTTCGTGCGCAAGGCGAATATCTGCACGCCCGACAGCTTTCAGGTGATAAGAAAGGATACTCGCTGCCCTTTACGCCGCCCATGTCAGGTATGCTGAGTGCAGAATACATGTTTGCACCCGAAGAGAAAGGCAAGGGATTTGTGTCAGTAAACTTGCATGCCGCTGGTCGGCAGAACGACATTGTGCCGCCCGAAAAGCCGACACCCGGCCATTGCACGCTTGGGCTGACCGCAGGAAAGACCTTTATGCTCAGTGGGTTTACGCTCCATCTCACAATGAATGCGGAGAATCTGCTCAACAAGAGATACTACGACCACACGAGCTATTATCGGCTTATCGACGTACCCGAGCCGGGACGCAACGTGGCATTGATGGTCGGAATTGATTTTTAGAAAAACAGTTTTCAACTATATTTTTATTAACAGAGGATAGTCAATCCTGTAAAACTTAAAGTATTATGAAACGTACATGAACAGCTTTCGCCAAAGGGAATGAAAAGGGATTTTTGTATCTTTGCCACAGATAACCCTTAAACCCTACAGATATGGCGACACAGAAGAACGAGGTCTCCTTTGAAGAGGTCGTAGCTCGTGGC
>JBHAFS010000092.1:0-16342 GCA_041856205.1 Prevotella sp. | reverse complement strand
GCAGCTCAGGCAGGAGATACTCCTCCATCACCCCCGAAACATCAAGCGTAACGACAGCTGAGCCACGCCCATAGCGGCCTGCAGGCACCGCCAAGGCATGCCCGGCGAGGCGTGGTTCGACTCGAAGCAGAGCGTGGTTCGACTCGAAGCAGCGTGTGGTTCGACTCGAAGCAGAGCGTGGTTCGACTCGAAGCATCGCGCGTTATGTCAGGTCTCGGCACACCATATGGCGCGAAACAGCAGGCCGCACAGCCCCCGTCGGCGCACCGCAAGCCAGCTGAGGCGATGCCACCGGTCTGCAGAGGCACTACCGCCGACCTCGCAGCGGCCAAAAACACTTGTCGTTTGCCTTAAACAATCTTATTTTTGCATGGAACATTTTGCTTTCTAAGGGAAAAAAACTAACTTTGCAGATAATAACAACATGACTATCAACTCTTTTTATAAAATCATTTCTATGAAATTAAGAAACATGATTGCCGGCCTGCTGCTCCTGACAGCGGCCACGGTACAGGCACAGATGCCCGACATGACGTTGCCGATCGACAACAGCGTGCGCATGGGCAAGCTGGCCAACGGACTTACTTACTACATTCGTTACAACAACTGGCCTGAGCATCGCGCCAACTTCTACATCGCACAGAAGGTGGGCTCGATCCAGGAGGAGGAGAGCCAGCGCGGACTGGCCCACTTCCTTGAGCACATGGCCTTCAACGGCAGCGACCACTTCAAGGGCAACGCACTCATCGAATGGTGCCGCGCCAACGGCATCGAGTTTGGAGGTGACCTCAATGCCTACACGAGCATCGACCAGACGGTCTACAACATCGACAACGTTCCCACCACGCGCCAGTCGACCCTCGACTCCTGCCTGCTCATCCTGCGCGACTGGTCGACCGGCCTCTCGCTGGAGCAAGACGAGATCGAGAAGGAGCGCGGCGTGATACACGAGGAGTGGCGTCTGCGCACCTCGGCCAACATGCGTCTGCTGGAGCGCAACCTGCCCAAGCTCTACCCGGGCTCCAAGTATGGCCTGCGCTTCCCCATCGGACTGATGTCGGTGGTCGACAACTTCAAGCGCCAGGAACTGGTAGACTACTACCACAAATGGTATCACCCCACAAACCAGGGCATCATCGTGGTGGGCGACATTGACGTAGACCGCACCGAGGCCCAGATCAAGAAGCTCTTCGGCGACATCAAGAACCCCGCCAACCCCGCACCCATCGTAGCAGAGCCCGTGCCCGACAACGCCCAGCCCATCGTCATCATCGACAAGGACAAGGAATACCAGCAAAGCGACGTGGAACTGATGATCAAGCGCGATGCCTTCCCCGACAGCCTCAAGCAGAGCCTGCCCTACCTCGTGCAGGAATATGTCAAGGAAGCTGCCATCAGCATGCTCGGCCAGCGCTTCGTGGAGGCCGCACAGAAGGCCGACTGCCCCTACGTGCAGGCCAGCGTGAGCGACGGCAACTATATTTTTGCCAAGACCAAGGATGCCTTCGACCTGACGGTCAATCCGAAAGACATCAGTCAGACAGCCCAGGCACTGAAGTCGGCCTTCGAGGTGGTGCTCCAGGCCGCTGAGTTCGGCTTCACCCCCACCGAGTACAAGCGCTATCAGGACAACTACCTGAGCCAGCTCGACAAAGCCTTCAGCAACAAAGACAAGCGCTACTCCAGGCAGTTCTTCTCCGAGATCCTGGGATACTTCCTCAACAACGAGCCCATGACCGGCATCGACTATACCTACCAGACGATGAAGCAGCTGGTACCCGCCATCCCTCTGGAGGCCGTCAACCAGGTGCTGCCTGTGCTGGTGAGCAAGAGCGACACCAATATGGTCATCGTCAACTTCAACAACGAGAAAGAGGGCAACGTCTATCCCACCGAGGCCCAGCTCCTCGACGCCGTGAGCCAGGCCCGTACCGCCAAGCTGGAGGCCTACGTGGACAACGTGAAGAACGAGCCCCTGATGACCACCCTGCCCAAGGCCGGCAAGATCAAGAAAGAGGTGAAGAGCCAGAAGTTCGGCTACGACATCCTCACCCTGAGCAATGGCGTGACCGTGCTGCTGAAGAAGACCGACTACAAGAAAGACCAGGTGCTGCTGAACGGCGTGGGCGGCAGTGCCGCCGGCAACTACGGCAAGGCCGACTTTGCCAACCTCAAGGCCTTCGACGAAGTGATTGGCATGAGCGGACTGGGCAACTTCTCGAGCACCGAACTGCAGAAGGCACTCGCCGGAAAGATTGCCAACGCCAACCTCACCATGGGCGACCGCCGCATGGCCGTCGACGGCAACTCTACCCCGAAGGATGTGGAGACCATGCTGCAGATGGCCTATCTCTACTTCACCAACATCAAGAAGGACCCCGATGCCTTCAACAACCTCATGCAGCAGTATAAGGTCAGCCTCAAAGACCGTGAGCTGAACCCCGACATCGCGTTCTCCGACTCTATCTCGGCCACCATCAACGACCACAACTGGCGCCAGGCCCCGCTGCTGCTCGGCGACGTGGACAACATCAGCTACGACCGCATCCTGCAAATGGCCAAGGAGCGTACCGCCAACGCCAACGGCTGGATATTCGAGATTGTGGGCAACTTCGACGAGGCCACCATCCGCCCGCTCGTATGCCAGTATCTCGGCGCCCTGCCCTCCAAGGGCAAGAACCCCGCTGGCGTGCGCACCTCCGCACCCACCGAGAAGACCGTAGACAACACCTTCCTGCGCAAGATGGAGACACCCAAGTCTGTCGGCCTGGTGGTGTGGCTCAACCACAAGATGCCCTATTCGCTCGAAAACAGCATCAAGGCCTCCGTGGCCGGACAGATTCTCGAGATGGTCTACCTGAAAGAGATCCGCGAGGAAGCCAGCGCAGCCTATACCGTTTCGGGACAGGGCAGCATGTCATTGTCTGACGATGGCTACCACATCGGCCAGCTCCTCGCCTACTGCCCGATGAAGCCCGAGAAGAAAGACGTGGCCCTGCAAATCATCAACGACGAGGCTCAGAAGCTCGCTACGTCATGCGACAAGGAAATGCTCGAAAAGGTGCAGAAGCTCATGCTCAAGCAGATTGACGACAGGGCCAAGACCAACAACTTCTGGCTCGGCCTCGTGCTCAACAACTACATGATGAATACCGACGACTACACCGACTACAAGTCGATTGTCGAGAGCCTCACTCCCGCCACCATTTCCTCGTTTGCCAAGGAATTCCTGGCCGGTGCCAACCAGGTCAGCGTGGTGATGCTGCCGCAGGAGTAATCGGCCCATACGCCGTGCCCTATGGGCAGCGACAAGCCTCACGCCTCGGCTATGAGGCACATGCCATACGCACGGCCCAACGACGAGGCCCCGCCACCAAGCAGTGGCGGGGCCTCTTTTGTGACGTGTTTTCGCTCCGCAGGCAGGCCTTTTCCATGTCGCAACACGACAGACGCACGGGCCGCCCATCGGCCAAAGGCTCCATCAGTGTTGAAGAATTTGACACCATGCGACCACTGAAGGCAAGAATACCCAGGCTTGAAATCATCGAAAACTCAATCCCTATTGATGACTATCTTAAGGTTCTCTGCTTTTCATTAGTCAGCAACATCGCTTTATTTTGCATATATACTGCATATTCAAGCCATATTTTTCGTTAAAAACCCTTTGCCTTATTGAAGAAAAACCCTACCTTTGCAAAATGTCGGAAAAAGACCATAACAATAATTATTAAATCATTTCTATGAAAATCAGAAACTTGATTGCCGGCCTGCTGCTCCTTGCAGCAGCCACGGTTCAGGCTCAGATGCCCAACATGACGCTACCGCTCGACACCGCCGTGCGCATGGGCAAGCTGGCCAACGGACTGACGTATTACATTCGTTACAACAACTGGCCCGAGCATCGTGCCAACTTCTACATCGCGCAGAAGGTGGGCTCTATCCAGGAGGAGGAAAACCAGCGCGGACTGGCACACTTCCTGGAGCACATGGCCTTCAACGGCAGTGAGCACTTCAAAGGCAACAGCCTCATCGAATGGTGCCGCTCGCGCGGCATACAGTTTGGCGTAGACCTCAACGCCTATACCAGCATCGAGCAGACGGTGTATAACATCGACAATGTGCCCACCGAGAACCAGGGCGTGCTCGACTCGTGTATGCTCATCCTGCGCGACTGGTCGTCAGGGCTCTTGCTCGAACAGGACGAGATCGACAAGGAGCGCGGCGTGATACACGAGGAGTGGCGACTGCGCACCTCGGCCAACAGCCGTATGTTCGAGCGCAACCTGCCCAAGCTCTACCCGGGCTCCAAGTACGGCGTGCGCTACCCCATCGGCCTGATGTCGGTGGTCGACAACTTCAAGCGCCAGGAACTGGTAGACTACTACCACAAATGGTATCATCCCTCGCACCAGGGCATCATCGTGGTGGGCGACATTGACGTAGACCGCACTGAGGCCCAGATCAAGAAGCTCTTCGGCAACATCAAGAATCCCGCCAACCAGGCTCCCATCGTCAGCGAGCCCGTGCCCGACAACGCACAGCCCATCGTCATCATCGACAAAGACAAGGAATACCAGAAGACCGTCGTGGAGCTGATGATCAAGCACGACCCCTTCCCCGACAGCCTCAAGCAGACCCTGCCCTACCTCATCGACGGCTATGCCAAGAGTGCTGTGGCCGCCATGCTGAGCAACCGCTTCTTTGAGGTGTCACAGAAACCGGAGTGCCCGTTCGTTAGCGCCGGTGCCAGCGATGGCGCATACCTCTTCTCCAAGACCAAGGATGCCTTCGACATCAACGCCACGCCAAAAGAACTGAGCCGCACGGCCGAGGCCCTGAAGGAGGCCTACCTGGTGGTGAGACAGGCCGCAGAGTTTGGGTTCACGCCTACGGAGTATAAGCGTTTCCAGACCGACTACCTGAGCTCGCTCGACAAGATGTACTCCAACAAAGACAAGCGCTACACCAGCCAGTTTTACCGGGAGTGCGTGGGACACTTCCTCTCCAACGAGCCCATGCCGGGCATCGACTACAACTACCAGATGATGAAGCAGCTGGTGCCCGCCATTCCCCTGGAGGCCATCAACCAGGTGCTGCCCCAGATCATCACCAAGAGCGACAGCAATATGGTGATTCTCAACTTCAACAACGAGAAAGAGGGTGCCGTATATCCCACCGAGGCCCAGCTGCTGGGTGCCATCAGCGAGGCCCGCAACACCAACATCGAGGCCTACGTCGACAAGGTGAAGAACGAGCCGCTCATGACCACCCTGCCCAAGGCCGGCAAAATAAAGAAAGAGGTGAAGAGCAAGAAGTTCGGTTACGACATCCTCACCCTGAGCAACGGCGTGACCGTGCTGCTGAAGAAGACCGACTACAAGAAAGACCAGGTCATCATGAGCGGCAGCGGCGGCTCGGGCTCGGGCAACTACGGCAAGGACGACCTGGCCAACGTACACGCCTTCAACAGCGTCGTCGATGCCAGCGGACTCGGCAACTTCTCGCCCACAGAGCTCGGCAAGGTCCTTACCGGAAAGATTGCCAACGCCACCCTGAAGATGGGCGACCGACGCATGGGTATCAGCGGAAGCTCTACTCCCAAGGATGTGGAAACGATGCTGCAGCTGACCTATCTCTACTTCACCAACATCAAGAAGGACAACGATGCCTTCAACCAGATACTGCAGCAGTATGAGACCGGCCTCAAGAACCGTGAGCTCAACCCCGACATCGCCTTCTCCGACTCGGTGACGGCAACGCTCTACGACCACTTCTGGCGCGCCAAGCCCTTCCTGCTCGACGACATCAAGAAGGTGAACTACGACCGCATCCTGCAGATGGCCGCCGAACGCACGGCAAATGCCAACGGCTGGGTGTTCGAAATCATCGGCAACTTCGACGAGGCCACCATCCGGCCACTCATCTGCCAGTATCTGGGCGCACTGCCCTCGAAGGGCAAGAACCCCGTGGGCAAACGTCTGCTCTATACCACGACAAAGAACTTGGACAATGTCTTTGAGCGCAAGATGGAGACACCCAAGGCCAATGCCTACATGTTCTGGATCAACACCAAACTGCCCTACACCCTTGAGCGGTCGATACAGGCCAGCATTGCCGGCGAGATTATCTCGATGACCTATATCAAGAAGATTCGCGAGGAGGCCAGTGCCGCCTACACCTGCGGTGCCATGGGCAGCATGAGCATGGGCGACGACGGCTATACCATCAGCCAGGTGGTGGGCTACTGCCCCATGAAGCCCGAGAAGAAGGAAGAGGCCCTGCGAATCATGGACAGCGAGGTGCGCAACCTCGCCGTGAACTGCGATGCCGAGATGCTCGACAAGGTGCAGAAAGCCATGCTTAAGGACATCGACACGCAGGTCAAGACCAACGGCTTCTGGAGCGAGGTCATCCTCGACCACTACCGCATGGGCCGTGATACCTACACCGATTACAAGAGCTTGTTGGAGGCACAGACGCCCGACAAGATCTCGGCCTTCATCAAGGAGATGCTGGCCGGTGCCAACAAGGTCAGCATCGTGATGCTGCCGCAGGAGTAACCCACTAGCGTCGTGCCCTAGGGCACCCCACACCGCACACAGCCTGAAGACGAGACCCCGCCATGCAACCCGTGGCGGGGCCTCATTTTTAATGTATATTAATTCCTAGGGCATTGTTTTGCTACATCGTTTTTTTTCCGTAACTTTGTCGCCGATAAATAAAATGTTTCATCAATGTGGAAGAATTTGGCTGCTTGCAACCACATAAAAAAATGCTAAAACTGCAAAATCCCTAAAGATTTTACGGTCCATTGGTATTTTTCCACGTAAACGTATTTGGAAAAATGAGTTATCTTTTCACTTCAGAATCAGTATCAGAGGGTCATCCCGACAAAGTGTGCGACCAGATCAGCGACGCGCTGCTCGACCAGTTCCTGGCCTACGACGACAAGGCGCACTGCGCCATCGAGAGTTTTGCCACCACCGGACAGGTGGTGATCATGGGCGAGGTGCGTTCGAGCGCCTACATCGACCTGCAGGCCATGGCCCGCCGTGCCATCGAGCACATCGGCTACACCAAGGCTGAATATCAGTTCGACTATAACTCGTGCGGCATCCTCACCGCCATCCACGAGCAGAGCGGCGACATCGACCGCGGTGTGTCACGCGCCGACGAGGAACAGCAGGGCGCCGGCGACCAGGGCATGATGTTCGGATATGCCTGCAACGAGACAGCAAACTATATGCCTGCCACGCTCGACCTGGCACACCTCATCATGAGCACCCTGGCACAGATCCGCAAGGAAGGCAAGCAGATGACCTATCTGCGCCCCGATGCCAAGAGCCAGGTGACCATCGAGTATAACGACCAGGGCGAGCCCGTGCGCATCGACAACATCGTGGTGTCGACCCAGCACGACGACTTCGTGAAGCCCGAGAACAACACGCCCGAGGCACAACGCAAGGCCGACGACACCATGCTGGCCCGCATCCGCAAGGATGTCATCAGTATTCTCATGCCGCGCGTCAAGGAAGCCGCAGACGAGAAGCTGCGGGCCCTGTTCAACGACGACATCAAGTATTATGTCAACCCCACCGGCAAGTTTGTCATCGGCGGCCCCCACGGCGACACAGGCCTCACGGGCCGAAAGATCATCGTCGACACCTACGGCGGGCGCGGCGCACACGGCGGCGGCGCCTTCTCGGGCAAAGACTCGAGCAAGGTCGACCGCTCGGCAGCCTACGCCGCACGCCACATCGCCAAGAACATGGTGGCCGCAGGCGTGGCCGACGAGATCTTGGTGCAGCTGGCCTACGCCATCGGCGTGGCCGAACCCGTGAGCATCTATGTCAACACCTACGGCCGCAGCCATGTGAAGATGAGCGACGGCGAGATTGCCGACAAGATCAAGCAGCTCTTCGACCTCAGGCCCAAGGCCATCGAGCGCAGGCTCAAGTTGCGCCAGCCCATGTACTTCGAGACCGCCGCCTACGGCCACATGGGCCGCAAGTATGAGAAGGTGGAGAAGACCTTCACCAGCCTCTACCATGAGACCAAGACCATGACCATCGAGCTGTTTACCTGGGAGAAGCTCGACCAGGTGGAGCTCATCCGCAAGGCCTTCGGGCTCTGAAGCCTGCCAAGCCGCCGCCGCGCCACGCGCGGTGGCTGGCCTGCACCATCGGCCGAGACCGCGGCCCACGACATTTGTCCACTCTTAAGGTAAGGTGGCTTGCAGTGGTGCTGCAAGCCATCAACAGTTATGACACAGCAAGATTCCATCCCAACACCGGCCGCCGGGGCACAGACCGCCACCAGCCCGTATGCTGCCACGCACCGCGCAGGGCCGCCCACACCCCATGAGATTCTGGGACGGCTGCCCAAAACGGCAACGCCCTGGCAGCAAGACTCTGCCATACGCGCCAATATCAAGTTTGAGGAGGTGGACTGGAGCCGGCGCCCCAACCCCATGCGCACGCCCCAGACACGGGTCGACAGCCTGGCCGAGTTCTCGCTCAAGAAACCGATGTACCACTCACGCTCGCTGGTGCAGAAAGATTCCATCTACCGCCCGGAACTGGCTTTCTACCGCCAGGGGGTGGCCGGAGACCCCGTGCCCTATTCCATCGCGGGCGACAACCTCATCACCGCCATCCTGCTGGGATGCTTCGTCATCGCCACGGTGGCCATCGCGCAGTCGGGAAACTTCCTGCAACGTCAGATCAAAAACCTGTTCTACGCCCAGCGTGAGGGCAGCACGGTGTTTACCGAGACGGGTAACGAGCTCCATTTCCAGCTCTTCCTCATGCTCCAGACCTGCCTGCTGTCGGCCCTCATCTTCTTCTTCTACACCCGCTCGGTTATCGGCGACACCTTCACCCTGCCCCACTACCAGATCATCGGCATCAACACCGGCATCTTCGCCGCCTATTTTCTTGTCAAGGCATTGCTTTATCTCATCGTGGGATGGGTATTTTTTGACAGGAAAAAAAATGAACAATGGTTCAAGTCAGCACTCTTCCTCACATCCATGGAAGGCATCGCATTGTTCCCTGTGGTTATGTTGTTGGCTTACTTCGACTTATCTGTCGAAAGTGCGGTGATATATGCCACCACAGTCATCATTGTGGGCAAGTTGCTCGCTTTTTACAAGACCTACCTTATATTTTTCAGGCGGAGCGGCATCATTCTGCAAAGTTTTTTGTACTTTTGCTCACTCGAAGTGATGCCACTAGGCGCTCTATGGGGTGTCTTGGTGTTGACGGATAATTATTTGAAAATAAATTTTTAAGACAAAGATGATCAAGAAGATTATGATATCTCAGCCCAAACCGGCCAGCGAGAAATCTCCTTATTACGACATCGAGAAAGAGTTTGGGGTAGAGATCGTATTCCGACCTTTCATCAAAGTAGAGGGGTTAACGGCGAAGGAGTTTCGCCAGCAAAAGGTGAGCATCCTGTCACACACCGCTGTTGTGTTCACTTCAAGGCACGCTATCGACTTTTTCTTCCAGCTCGCCAAAGAGCTGCGCCTCACCATTCCTGAGGATATGAAATATTTCTGCGTCACAGAGACCATCTCGCTCTATATCCAGAAATACACCCAATACCGCAAACGCAAGATATTCTTCGGCACCACCGGCAAGATCGATGACCTCATCCCGTCGATGGTGAAGCACAAGACCGAGAAATACCTCGTGCCCCTGAGCAATGTCCACAACGACGACATCAAGAACAAACTCGATGCCAAGGGACTGCAGCACACCGAGTGTACGATGTACCGCACGCTGAGCAACAACTTCACCGAGGAGGAAATCAAGACCTTCGACTACGACATGCTCATCTTCTCTACCCCCACTGGCGTGAGTTATCTCTCTGAGGCCTTCCCCAATCTCAAGGACGGATCGTTCAAGCTCGGTGCCTTCGGTCCTGCCACAGGCAAGGCCATCGAGGAGGCCAAGCTGCCCCTTGCCCTCATCGCAGGCACCAAGGAGCACCCGTCGATGGTGAGTGCGCTGAGCGACTTCCTCAAAAAAGAAAACAAGAAAAAAGCCTGAGCCCTCCCCACCGAGGCGCCTCCACCCCTATATCCATGCCCGTCTATCCCGCCACACTGAGCAAAGAAGAGCGCATCTACAGCAAGAAGATGATCGAAGCGCTCTTTCAGGGAGGCCAGAGCCACGCCATGTCGGCCTATCCTCTGAGGGTGGTGTACATGTCGCTCGATGCCGACGCCGACGTGCCCTTGGACGGCACATCGCAGCCTCAGCCAAGCGCGAAGATTCTGGTGAGCGTGCCCAAGCGCTGCTTCAAGCGTGCCGTGAAACGCAACCTGGTGAAGCGGCAGGTGCGAGAAGCCTACCGCAGGCACAAGTCGCTGATTGCCGACAAGGCCGTAGCCATAGCCTTTGTGTGGCTCGACAATAAGCTCCACTCCAGCAGGGAGGTAGAGACCAAGGTCGTCAACCTGCTCAAGCGCATGGACGAGAATATCGCGGCCCATGCGGCTCGGCAGGTCACACTTAGCGAGTGAAGACAGATGGAAACCCAGAAACGCCTCCTCCTCGCCCTCTCTCATGCCCTGGCATGGGTGCTGGTACAGCCCATCGTGTTCTACCAGAAGTTCATCACTCCCTACACGCCACCCTCTTGCCGGTTCACCCCCACCTGTTCGGAATATGCCCGGCAGGCCATCCTCAAGCATGGCCCGGTGAAGGGACTGCTGCTGGCCGTATGGCGAATACTGAGATGCAACCCCTGGGGTGGCAGCGGATACGATCCGGTGCCGTAAGTTGTCCGAAAGGCGCCCCGATAAAATAATATGCTTCATGGGCCCGATGCAAAGAAAAGCAGGCCCGCAAACAAAACAATAGACAATGAAAAACTTTGTTGAAGAACTGAAATGGCGTGGGATGCTGGCGCAAATCATGCCGGGAACCGAGGAATACCTCATGCAGCACATGACATCGGCCTACCTGGGCACCGACCCCACCGCCGACTCGCTGCACATCGGACACCTCTGTGGCATCATGATGCTGCGCCACCTGCAGCGCTGCGGACACAAGCCCTACCTGCTCGTCGGCGGTGCCACAGGCATGATCGGCGACCCTTCGGGCAAGAGCCAGGAGCGCAACCTGCTGGACTCCAACACCCTCTACCATAACCAGGAAGCCATCAAGAAGCAGGTGTCCAAGTTCCTCGACTTCGACGGCAGCGAGCCCAACAAGGCCGAACTGGTGAACAACTACGACTGGATGAAGGATTTCACCTTCCTCGACTTTGCCCGCACCGTGGGCAAGCACATCACCGTCAACTATATGATGGCCAAGGACAGCGTGCAGCAGCGCCTCAACGGCACGGCACGCGACGGCCTGAGCTTCACCGAGTTCACCTACCAGCTGCTGCAGGGCTACGACTTCCTGTACCAGTATCAGAAGTACGGTGTGCGCCTGCAGTTGGGCGGCAACGACCAGTGGGGCAACATGACCACCGGCACGGAGCTCATCCGCCGCACGCTGGGCAACGAGGCCGAGCCCTTCTGCATCACCTGCCCGCTCATCACCAAGGCTGACGGCAAGAAGTTCGGCAAGACCGAGAGCGGCAACGTATGGCTCGACCGCAACCGCACCACACCCTATGCCTTCTACCAGTTCTGGCTCAACGTGACCGACGATGATGCCGAGCGTTACATCAAGATCTTCACCGACCTCGACGAGCCCACCATCACCGCCCTCGTCGAAGAGCATCGTCAGGATCCCGGCCGCCGCGTGCTTCAGCGTCGTCTGGCCGAAGAAGTGACCGTGATGGTTCACTCGAAGGAAGACCTCGACATGGCCATCGCCGCATCCAACATCCTCTTCGGCAAGGCCACCAAAGACCAGCTGGCCCAGCTCGACGAGGCCACGCTCAACGATGTCTTCAAGGATGTGCCTCACTTCGAGTTGCCCAAGGAACTGCTCGGTGGCACGGCCATCGACCTCTTCTGCCAAGACGGCTGGGACATCTTCCCCAGCAAGGGCGAGATGCGCAAGATGGTGAAGGGCGGTGGCGTGAGCCTCAACAAGGAGAAGCTCGCCGCTTTCGACCAGACCATCACTGCCGACGACCTCATCGACGGCAAGTACCTGCTGGTGCAGAAAGGCAAGAAGAACTACTTCCTCATCACCGTCAAGTAAGACTCAGCGTCATACCGACATACCTAAAGCCAGCCTCCCACATCCTGCGTGGAAGGCTGGCTTCTTCATGTCATGGCCTCTCGGCTCCGGGCATCGGCCGTAGCCTGATGTCGCTGCTACTTGCCGCCTTGACTGTCGCTGAGCGCCACGAGCATCCATACGGTCTTCTCCTGCTGCTTGAGGAAATCGCTCACCAATGCCACCGTGCTCTCGTCGCCGGCCTCGGAGGCAGCCTCCACGATGTCGCGCTCACGGGCGATGAGTGTCTTGTAGGTGTTAAGCAGCTGTAAGAGGGCTTCCCTTGCATCACCGCTCAACCCTTCCTCACTCACCTCCGACACCTGCAGATAAACGCTGTAGCGGCTCTCAGGCACGCCGCCGAGCTGCAGGATGCGCTCCGCCACCTCGTCCACCTTGTCGGCAATGTCGTTGTAGAGCTCCTCATACTTGGCGTGCAGGATGAAAAACTGCGGGCCGGTTACATTCCAGTGGAAGCCCCGCAGGTTAGAATAATACACCTGGAGATCGGCGAGCAACACCGACAGTCCCTGAACCACACGCTGGACTTTCTTCTCGTCTAAACCTAAATAATCCAATGTTTTCATATCTTTCAATCTTTTATAGTTATTACTCTTGTTTCTTATTTACACTGCAAAAGTAAAGAAAGCCGGGCAATGCCACAACAGCTAAAATCTATGTGCAGATTGAAACTATCTATCTTTGCACCCAACACACTGGTTCACAATACACTAAATATAGAAATCCTTTTCACACAACAGCCAACGAAACAGCCGCCGTCAGGGCATTGACGCAGCTCTTTATTAAATTTTAACCTCTCACCCCTTGCCGTTCCAAACTATTTCGTTTACATTTGCAACATAGACTAATCATATCATAAGAACAAGCCTATGGAATCCACCACCAAAACTAAGTTGGCCGTCACCGCACTGGCCTCCATTGCCCTCGTAGCCGGATGCTGGCTGCTGGGCAGAGGGTTCACCCACTTCCGCGAGACACCGTCGACCATCGCTGTCACCGGCATGGCCGAGAAAGAGATCACCAGCGACCTCATCGTATGGAACATCAACGTAAGCGGCGAGGCCGACACCCGCAGCGAAGCCTTCCAGACCTTTGAGAAGACCAAGGGCGAGGTAGCCCGTTACCTCCGTCAGAGCGGCATCCCCGACAGCGCTATCACCACCGGCAGCGCCAGTATCGACCAGCTCACCAAGAGCATCTACGACAGCGACCAGCAGCGTTACATCACCATCAACAACGGTTTCTCGGCCTCACAGACCTTGACGGTGAGCTCCACGCAGGTGGCCGCCGTAGAGAAGGTGTACCAGAAAATCTCCGAGCTCTACAACCGCGGACTCAGTTTCAGCAGCAATGCACCGCTCTACTACTATACGCGCCTCAACGACCTGAAGATGGAGATGCTGCACGAAGCCGGTGCCAATGCCCTGGAACGTGCCAAGACCATCGCCGAGGGCTGCGATGCCAAGGTGGGCAGCCTGAGGTCGTCGTCGATGGGCGTGTTCCAGATTGTGGGCAAGAACAGCAACGAAGACTACAGCTGGGGCGGCACCTTCAACACCGACAAGAAAGAAAAGGTGGCCAGCATCACCGTGAAGGCCGTCTACGACGCCGATTAGTCGGCAACGTGACCTCTACTGCCCTGCTGTCTGCCAAAAGTGGCGCAGCGGGGCCTCGGCATACAAAAAAGCATGCAAAAAATTTGGTCATCCACCCGAAAAGCCTTACCTTTGCATGCCAGATTGTCCTATGGTGTAATGGTAGCACTAGAGTTTTTGGTTCTCTCAGTCGTGGTTCGAATCCGCGTAGGACAACCCTCAATCGTTCATCCGCTATCAGGTTATAACGCATCGGCACCAGCATATTGGCCGTATTATAACTGCAATAACATGAAAAAACATTTCATATTAATACCCAACCAATGAAAAAACAATTGTCATTGATGGCTGCAGCCCTGATTGCCGCTGCTCCATTGTACGCCCAGCAAAAAGCCGGAACGTTCTCCATCACCCCTAAAGTAGGTATGACCGTCAGCAATTTTTCTAGCAAGACGCCCGTCACCACAGCCTACGCCGTTGTGCCCTATATCGAAACGACAGGTGGCCTGACGCCCGTCAACCCCGACGATATGCCCAAGGTAGGTGCCATCATGTTCAACGACAACAAGAGCAAGGTGGGCTTCACCGTTGGTGCCGAGGCACAGTACCAGTTCACCGACGTGCTCGGACTGACGGTGGGAGCCTTCTTCACCCAGCAGGGAGCAAAATATGACACCAAGGGCTTTACAACAGAAGACAATGGCGTGCGTGTCAGCTTTGCCGATGACCTCAAGCTCCAGCTCAACAGCATCATCATCCCCGTGCTGGCCAACGCCTACGTCTGGAAGGGTCTCGCCGTCAAGGTCGGCCTGCAACCCGAGTTTGCCGTGAGCAAGAAGGTAAAGGGCGACATGACCGTCAGCTATCAGGGCCAGGCCACGACGGCCTCTCTGGGCGATGCCAGCAACCTGCGCACCTTCTCGCTCTCGCTGCCGGTAGGCATCGGCTACGAATACAAGAACATCGTTGCCGACTTCAGATACAACTTTGGCCTAACCGACCTGCACAAGGATGGCGATGCATACGCTGGCACCGGATCCAGCTCATCGACCCGCAACAGCACCTTTGCGCTGACCCTCGGCTACAAGTTCCAGCTGTAGCCCACGGCCCCGCCTACACCCCTACACTCCATCCCCTCACGACCCGTATCCGTCGTTGCCACTGAAAAAAGTACCGGATACCAGTGAAGAGGGGACTACAACAGAATGGTGCAAAGTCTCTATAAGCGTTCGTTTGTTATAGTCTTCACAATATAAAGACTCCCAACGCCCAGACCTTGCACCATTCTTGCTATTTTCTTTCCCGTTTTATTCTTTTTTCATCTTTGCCTTGCGCGCATACTCGAAGAGGCTGCTCGGCAGGTGGCAATAGCCGTTGGGATTCTTGTCGAGATAATCCTGATGATACTCCTCGGCCGTGTAGAAGTTCTTGAGCGGCTCCACCTCCACGGCGATAAGTCCCGACACCTTGCGCTGCTGCTCCGCGAAGACCTTGTCGATCACCGGCAGGTCGGCCTCGTCGGTGTAATATACGCCCGTTCGATACTGCGAACCCATGTCGTGCCCCTGCCTGTTGATGCTCGTAGGGTCGATGGCCATGAAGTAGAGGTTGAGCAGAAACTCCAGGCTCACCACCTTGGGGTCGTAGGTCACGTGTACGGTTTCTGCAAACTGCGTATTGTCGGCACACACCTCCTTGTACGTAGGATTCTCGGTAATACCGTTGGCGTAGCCCACCTCGGTAGCGGTCACGCCCTCTATTTGCTTGAAGTAATGCTCTGTTCCCCAGAAGCATCCTCCCGCCAGATAAATGTCTTTCATCTTCTTGTCATGTTTAAAAAGTTTGAGATATTCGCCATATCCCTCGGCTTTCATTCTTTCCTCGGGCACGAAGCGCAGCGAGGCACTGTTGATGCAGAAACGTCGTCCGCCTGTTTCCCGCGGTCCGTCGGGGAATACATGCCCTAAGTGAGCATCTCCCAGCTTGCTCCTCACCTCGGTGCGCACCATGCCGTGCGAACGGTCAGTAAGATTCACCAGCAGGCTCTCGTCGATGGGTCGCGTGAAGGCGGGCCACCCGCACCCCGAGTCGTACTTGTCGGTCGAGGCAAACAGGGGCTGTCCGGTGGTCACATCCACATAGATGCCCGGCCTGAACTCATCGTCGTAGGCGTTGGTATAAGGGTGCTCGGTGGCGGCCTGCTGTGTCACGGCATACTGCTCTGGCGTGAGCATCTGGCGCAGCTGCGCGTCGTTGGGTTTGGCATAATGCCTGGTGTCGTTGATCTCCATACGTTGTCTCTCCTTGTCAGTTTGCCCTGCCGGCACCTCGGTGCGACATGCCGCCAGTAGCAGGGTCATGAGCATGACCATCACTGTAATGTGCTTCATACTCGTTTTCTTTTTTGTCAAAAATACAATGTTTTGCCTTCCCCTGCATCTTTTTCCCCTATTTTTTAAGATTTTCTCACGTATGCCCTCCCGCCAGTGCGTTCTGCCGTTGTCTGGGCTCACATCATATTCTTGTGTTTTT
>JBHAFS010000091.1:0-6692 GCA_041856205.1 Prevotella sp. | reverse complement strand
TAGGCCTCGACTACCTGTCGCTCAACCGGCAGTCGGCATCGCTCTCGGGCGGCGAGAGCCAGCGCATCAGGCTGGCCACACAGATAGGCTCGCAGCTCGTCAACGTGCTCTACATCCTCGATGAGCCGAGCATCGGACTGCACCAGCGCGACAACCAGCGGCTCATCAACTCGCTCAAGGAGCTGCGCGACCTCGGCAACACGGTCATCGTGGTGGAACATGACGAAGACATGATGCGTGCCGCCGACTGGATTGTCGACATCGGCCCTCGTGCCGGCCGAAAGGGCGGCGAGGTGGTGTTCCAAGGTACGCCCGAGGAGATGCTGCGCACGCAGACCGTCACCGCACAATACCTCAACGGCGAGCGGGCCATCGACATCCCGGCCAAGCGCCGCAAGGGCAATGGCAAGGCCATCAAAGTCATCGGCGCCAGGGGCAACAACCTCAAGCAGGTCGATGTGGCCTTCCCCCTCGGCAAGCTCATCGTGGTGACAGGCGTGTCGGGCTCGGGCAAGTCGACGCTCATCAATGAGACCCTCCAGCCCATCCTCTCGCAACATTTCTACCGCTCACTCAAGAAGCCCATGCCCTACGACAAGGTGGAGGGCATCGACAACATCGATAAGGTGGTGAACGTCGACCAGAGCCCCATCGGTCGCACGCCGCGTTCCAATCCTGCCACCTACACCGGCGTGTTCAGCGACATACGCAGCCTCTTCGTCAACCTCCCCGAGGCCAAGATCCGCGGCTACAAGCCCGGCCGCTTCTCGTTCAACGTCAAGGGCGGGCGCTGCGAGGCCTGCGGCGGCAACGGCTACAAGAGCATCGAGATGAACTTCCTGCCCAACGTCATGGTGCCCTGCGAGGTGTGCCACGGCAAGCGTTACAACCGCGAGACGCTGGAGGTGAGGTTCAAGGGCAAGTCGATTGCCGACGTGCTCGACATGACCATCAACCAGGCCGTGGAGTTCTTCGAGAACGTGCCCAGCATCCTGCCCAAGATCAAGACGCTGCAGGAGGTGGGACTGGGATATATCAAGCTCGGCCAGAGCTCCACCACCCTCTCGGGCGGTGAGAGTCAGCGCGTGAAGCTCGCCACCGAACTGGCCAAGCACGACACGGGCAAGACGCTCTACATTCTCGACGAGCCCACCACCGGTCTCCACTTCGAGGATATCCGCATCCTGATGGACGTGCTGCAGAAGCTCGTCGACCGCGGCAACACGGTCATCATCATCGAGCACAACCTCGACGTCATCAAGCTGGCCGACCACATCATCGACATCGGACCTGAGGGCGGGCGCAACGGCGGCACCGTGCTGGCCGAGGGAACGCCCGAGCAGGTGGCCAAGAGCAAGAAAGGCTATACGCCGAAATATATCAAGGAAATGCTGGACCGACAATAATAATAAGGTGGCATCCGGCACAAGGAAACGAATAAAAACGATGGGCGCGCCGACAGACAAGCGCCGTTCAGGACAATGAATCAAGACAAGACAAGTATTTTCCAGCGACCGCTGTGGGTGGCGATCTTCGCCCTCACGGCGGCCATCGTATGGGGATGGGCCTATCCCCTCATCAAGCTCGGCTTCGGCGAGTTTGGCATCACGCCCGACATGACGGGCTCGAAGATGCTCTTTGCAGGCATCCGCTTCAGCTGCTCGGGACTCATCATCCTTGCCGTGGCCCTGCTCACCCACCGCTCATTCCACATCCGCCGCCACACCGACTGGCTCTTCATCATCCTCTTCTCGCTGATGAACACCAGCCTGCACTATGCCTTCTTCTATTTCGGACTGTCGCACAGCGCCGGCTCGCGCGCCGCCATCCTCAACTCCATGGGCGTGTTTCTCGTGGTCATCCTGGCCTGCGTGTTCTTCAAGAGCGACCGCCTCACCTCACGCAAGCTGACGGGCTGCATCGTGGGCATCGCCGGCATACTGGCCCTCAACCTCGGCGGTGCCGAGAGCGGCCACTTCACCTGGCTGGGCGACGGCATGATCATCCTCAACGCCCTCTGCTCGGCTATCGCCTCGCTGTTGACACGCGGCCTGGGCCACCGTGTCGACGTGTTTGTGGGAACGGGCCTGAGCCTGGCCATCGGCGGTGCCATGCTGGTGGTGCCCGGCATGGCAGCGGGAGGTACACTGCCCACGGTCACACCGCTGGGCCTGGTCTACCTGGCGCTGCTCATCGGCATCTCGACCACCGGCTTCACGCTCTACAACAAACTGCTGACCTGCAACCCCGTGGGCAAGGTGGCCATCTACAACTCGCTCATCCCCGTGGTGGGGGCCGTCACCTCATGCCTCTGCCTGCGCGAGCCGTTCTATTGGAAGTATGCCGTGGCCGGCACCCTCGCCGCCCTGGGCATCTATATCATCAACAAGGGCAAGGCCTGACGCCTTGCCCTATGCCGTGGGTCTTACCAGGCCGAGCAGTCGTTCACCAATATCTTATCCAGTTCGTCGAGGCTGAGGCGCAACGCCTCGGCCACCCGGCCACGCACCCCGTCGCCCAAGCGGCAGCGGGCGGGATGGTCGTTGCCCTGCACAGGATGGGTGGCGAGCATGGCCAGCACACGGCCCAAGGTAAGACTGGCCGTGTCGCGGCTGGGCGTAAAAGCCGCATCGTCGCCCTTGGTGTCGACACAGAGAATAAGGTGGGTCTCTTCAAGCCGTCGCAGACAATGCACGATATGCGAATAGGCATAGCCCGTCACGCGCTGCAGGTCGCGCATACGACAGGGGCGCGCCTCGTCTTTCTGTCGGCGACTGATGAGGTTGAGGATGATGAGACTGTGCTCCAGCTGGTCGGCCACACTATAGGTCACGCCTTCGGCATCAAGCCCCAGGCTGAGGTTCTGGTTGGCATGGCCAAACTCGGCGAAGCCGATGCCGATAAACCACGAGGCCTGCAGCCAGATCATAAACAGCGGCAGGGCGGCCAGCGAGCCATAGATAATGCTGTAGCTGGTGACGATGACCTGCACATGCACATAGACGGTCTGCAGGCCGATGATGCACAGACTGGCCAGCAGCGCCGGGAACCACACATGACGAAACAGCACGCGGGTGTTGGGGATGCCCATGTAGAGCAACAGAAAAAATGCCCAGAGCAACAGCAGCGGGGTGGCAAAGCCCAGCACCAGCTTCATGGCGGGCGTGAGCAACTGAAACTGCGGCAGATAGTCGAGCACAGAATAGAAAAACACCGTGAGACCCGAATAGAACACGATGACGATGGGCACGAGGAAGACAATGGCGGTATAGTCCGTTACCTTACGCCCCAGGCTGCGCTCCTTGGTGGCACCCCAGATGTCGTTGAACACACCCTCCACATTCTCGAAGAGCGACACCACGCTCCAGATCATAAACAGCAGGCCGATGCCGATGATTACGCCCGTATGGGTGTAGTGGATGTACGACGTGGAGAGCTGCACGATGGCCTCGGCCACCTGCGGCTGGCTGGCAAACACCTCACGGCACCAGTTGGCAATGCTCTCCTCGAAGCCGAAGCCGCGGCCCACGGCAAAGATGATGGCAAACACGGGGATGATGGCCATCATGGTATTGAAGGTGAGCTGGGCGGCAAAGCCCCAGTGTTTCTGCACAAAGAGGTCGTGGTACACCATGTAGAGCCGCTGCAACAAATAAGCACGCGGATGCTCCGAGAATTTGACGCGCCGTGTGTCGCGCATCTCTTGGTAACAGCGGTCGATATAGCGCATCAAGCGAAGTTTACGTGGACTCATGGACGTAGGATTGAATGCAGATGCGTTTACTGTACGGGCGCAAACTTGATGCACACCGGTTTGGGCAGGTCGATGGTGTGCCTGAGCGTGAGCATACCCGTGGCGGCATCACGCTCAAACACCTGTATCACATTGCTGTCGCGACAGGCACAGAGCAAATAACGGTCGTTGGGCGTGATGATGAAGTTGCGGGGATGGATGCCCGTGAGCTGATAGCCCACCTTCTGGAGCAGTCCGGTGCGCTGGTCTACACGGAAGACGGAGATGCCGTCGGCCTTGAGCCGGTTGGACGCGTAGAGATAGCGCCCGTCGGCAGAGAGATGGATGTCGGCGCCGCCTCTCCCCCCTACGCTGTCTGAAGCCACCGTCTGCAACCGGCGGAGCTTGCCCTTGCGTTGCGCGAACACTGTCACCGTGCCAGCCAGTTCGCTCATCACATAGACCCGCTTCTCATCGTTGGAGAGCGCGATGTGTCGTGGTGCAGAACCCGGCAGCAGCGTACCGGCCACACCGAGGGGCGTGACCTGCTGACCCTTCACCCGGAAGCGCAGCAACTGGTCGACACTGAAATCGGTGGCAAGAATATAGCCGTCGCGCGTAAAACGCGTCGTATGTACATGCGGCAGGTGCTGGGGCGCGGCGGCAGCGGCACGGGCATGCCCTTGGAACAAGTTGGCCCGTTGGCCCAACGACCCGTCGGCCATGAGTGGGAAGACACTCATCGACCCACGGGTGTAGTTGGCGGTGAGCGCTATCTGTCCGTTGGTCTCCACATAGCATGGGTCACCGCCCCCGGTAAGTTGTTTGTTGACAAAGGTGAGATGGCCCGACGAAGAGTCGAAGCGGAAAGACGACAAGGCTGCTTGGTCGGCCTCAGAATATTCGTTGACGGCATACACCATACGTCCATCAGCCGAAACAGCGAGATACGAGGGGTTGCCTGCCTCTACAGAATCGAGCAATAGGGCCTCACCCGTGGTTTGATTGAACCGGAAACTGTATATGCCCTTGCTCCCCGAGCCGGTATAGGTACCCACCAACATATGCAGTTCGTCAGCCGCGCTTACGCTTAAGGCTGTCAGTAGAGTAGTTGCCATCATCAATATTTGTTTCTTCATCATGTGTAGCTATTAATGTATATAATAACGCCCTTAAGCGTGTTTAAGTATATGATTGGGCAAAAACAATGCAACAAAAAAAAGAAGATACCGTGTCTGCGTTAAGAGATTGCTATTTCACCCCACGGTTTTATTTGCGCACAGAGACGCAGAGGAGGGAAAGACTTTTACCTCGCGGAGGCAAGTTCCATACCATCCGCACATCGCTACACAACGCACGTAATGTCGAAATGTGTTGGAGGTGAAATCAACAATATGGGAAATCCTTATCCTCGCTCATAAATCTCGAAGCGTTTACAATAATCCCAAATCGGTCATTAGGACGCAATTACTTAGATTTGGGATAATAATAGCCAAAGGGCTGACACTTCTCAAGAAGTATCAGCCCCAAAAAGTAACAAAAGCTATCCTGTTGTCAATTATTAATTTGAAAGGTAAAGGGCAACTCTCTTTTATACTTTATGAAGGATCGAACTCTTAAAAAGAGAATTATAAATAGATGGGGAAAACATCAGACAAACAGTTCCCTGATTAATCCCAAAGAGACTTGGAAACTGGCAATTCCTCAACCTCTTCGAAGTCCCCTTGCTTAGCATTAATGTCTCCCTGGTCAATGGGTGTTTGGCTAAATGCCACGGGGAAATTATTATCCAACAGGGTATCACCTTTTAATCTAACAACCTCTGAAACAGGGGTCACATATTTTTTTTTCATGTATTTTCTATTTATGTGGACGTAAATTAACAACGTGGTTTCGGTAATAATTAATAGCCTCCACCTTTAATTACTATTTTCTTGCCATTGTGAACATAAATGCCTTTCGACGGACGATGCTGCCTTATGCCATCTATCGTGTAATAGCCTTCTTGAGATGCTGCCGCGCCGGAAACTTCCGTTATTCCATTCAAAATGCCACCATCAACAAACATCATCCCTACTTGCTTCGCGGCAGCCGCAGCTCCCGGGAGCTGAAGGTAAGCCTTGAAGAAAGGCATGTAGAGCCCGTCATTGAGCCGACGAAACATTCCGGTGCTTCCGCTGAGCGCATAGAGGGTATTGCTGCCGTTCACCACGGTCCAGTCCTCAACCACACCCTTGAGCAGAGAGTTGGTAGCGTCCTGTCCAGGAATGCTTATGGGGGCGTGCAGCTGCTCTTCATCAATTTCGCAGTAGGAGCTGGCCTTGTCAATCCCCTGGCTTCTCACCAGCACCCCTTGGTTGGCCGGCACGGCGAGGTTGTCAATGCCATAGGCGGTGACGTAGCCTTCCACTGGCTCATTTGTATATGTATAAGAGAGAACCATGTAAGGCTTAATGGTGCCATCGGGGGAATAATTCACGTCGAAAGGAAAACACTTCGTGGTAAGCTCCTTGCTGGTAATCACGGGAATGTGAGAGGTAATCCTGTCGGTGCCGGGGTCCCCCCATGCGGTCTTGTAAGCATCGACGAGCGATGGCTTCATGTAAACATTCTGGGTGGGGTTGATGGGATAATAGTCGGGGGCACCATAGGAGTTGGCAAGGACCTCTGGCACTGTGCTACCCGCGAAATAAATGTCGGCAATGCTCGAGGTTGTGGCGCCACTGGTATTGTTGAACGCGTCGAGTCCCACCGAACTGATGTCACCAAGGAAGACAACAGCCTTGAGCTTGGCGCTGGGCTTGAATGCTTCGTCGAGTACGGTGTTCACCGTGAAGTTGTAGGTGTTGCCCCTGAAAACCTGAGTTGCATTGGCAGGCACAATGACCGACGTGCGCTCCGGGTCGAAAGCGATGACGCCGGCCGAGGTCGTGGAGGTGGGGAAGTATTCTATACCACG
>JBHAFS010000090.1:0-23413 GCA_041856205.1 Prevotella sp. | reverse complement strand
GGCCTGCCACTGGCGGTAGTAGTCGGGCAGGTCGAGCAGCAGTTCGCCGTCGCCGTCGATGAATAGCTGTGTGGTGCTGCCGCTGGCACACCGCTGGTTGTCGCGCTCGCGAAAGACCTCGTATTCGAAGTCGATGCGTGCCCCGGCATGCCACACATAGCGGGTGTGTACCACGGCCACGTCGTCGATCTCGAGTGGTGCCAGATACCTGACATGCAGGTCGTAGACCGGCGCATAGATGCCGCTGGCCTTGATGTCGGCATAGCCCAGCCCGGGATAGTGGCGGCCGAACGACTCGCGGCCATCCTCAAAATAACTGACATACGACCCATGCCACACACGTTGCATGGCATCGGTCTCGCCAAACCGCACCCTCACGCGGCAGATATCCTCCAGCGTCTTCATGTCACCGGTTCTTGGTACGCTTGCGCCTGGGCATGGGCATGGCCTCGCGCATCATCTTCACACGCTCCTGATAGATGGGAAAATTCTTATCGATGAGTTGCTGCAAAGCCTTGCTCTTGACGTCGAGGTCGGCGTATTCTTGGCTGTCGGTCTGCTGCGCACGCTTCAGGTCGAGCATCCTGCTGAGGTAAAAGCGCTGCTGCTCCTCGGCAGTCTTCAGCTGATTACCCATCTTTTGCAGACTTTCGAGAAACGCCTGCACGCGGTCGATATGGTCTTGTGTCATGAAAGAAAAAGCTTATTTCAATAGTTGTACGATGGCCTGCTCCACATCGCTCATCTTATGTGTGGGCTCAAAACGGGCAACCACCTTGCCCTCGCGGTCGATAAGAAACTTGGTGAAGTTCCATTTGATATCCGACTGCTTGGCGTAGTCGGCATCCTTGCGCTTGAGCATCATATCCATCATCTTGGCCTTCATGCCCTTGCCGAAACCGGCAAAGCCCTGACGGCTCTTGAGATAGGTAAACAGCGGAGCGGCATGCTCGCCATTGACATCAATCTTGTCGAACTGCGGGAAATGAATATCATACTTGTCGGTGCAGAAAGCATGTATCTCCTGCGCCGTGCCGGGTGCCTGCTCGCCAAACTGGTTGCAGGGGAAGTCGAGGATCACGAAACCACGGTCCTTGTATTTCGTATAGAGCTCCTCCAGCTCCTTGTACTGCGGCGTAAATCCGCATTTCGTGGCCGTGTTGACCACCAGCACCACCTGGCCGCTGTATTTTTTGAGCGACACCTCCTGGCCTTCGGCATCCTTCACGCTGAAGCCATATATGTTTTCTTGGGCCATGGCGCCCATGGTCACTGCAAGCAGGACCATCATCATCAATATCTTTTTCATAAACAAATGGTTTAAACTTGATCTTGTCGTTGCAAAGTTAAGCATATTTTTGTTAACTTCGCACGCAAAACCCCACTTTGTATGTTTTACCCTCAATCCACGTGCCCATGACCTACTGGATCAGAGCCTATAACCACAAGCGCTACCGGGTGGCCGACTTCATCAGCGATCACGGCTTCATCGACTGGGCCATGACCAACCACTTCGAGGTCGGCGACATCGTGTTTCTCTATGCCACCGCACCGGCCAGCCGCCTCACTTTCATGATGGAAGTAGAGCAGGTGGACCTCGGCCACGAACAGCTGGCCGAAGACGGTGCCTACTACATCTCGCAGGCCTACTACGACCAATGGCTGTCGCATCGCGCGCAGCAGCGTTACATACGGCTGGCCCTGCTCAAAGCCTTGGCCTCACCGGCTCTCTGCCTGGCCAACCTGCAGGAGCACGGCCTGCCCAGGGCACCCCGTTCGCCCAGACGACTCTACCCCGAAGCGGTCGACTACATCCTTAGCCATCTCGTGTGAACGCTTCGGACACTTTTGTCCGGAGGCCCCGGACAAGTTGTCCGGGATAGCCGAACAGGAAGTCCGGCATAGCCGGGCAAGCCGTCCGGGATAGCCGGACACGCTGTCCAACATAAAAGCAGTCCCCGGAAGTCAGCATGGTGACTTCCGGGGACTGTCATTTTGTGCGGAAGGGGCCACTGCCCGGACGTATCTCAACCGACCGTGAGCCTCACCGCTAGGGCGTATCAGGATTCCTCGTTGGCCTCCTCCTCGTCGGCCTGCCGGTCGATGGCCTTGATTTTCTGGCGCACCAGCTCGGCATCGTCCTTGAGTTTCTGCACCTTGCGGTTCATCTCATCCACCAGGCTGTTGCCCTTCTTGCTCGAGATATTGAGGAATCCGAGGTTGTTCTCATAGGTGGTGATCTCCTGCTTGAGCTGCTCGTAGCGGTGCATCAGTCGGCTGCGTTCGTTGTCGACAACCTCCTCGCCGCGCTTGGCCATGTTCTTCAAGTTGCTCTTGAAGTTGTCGAGGCGGCGACGCGCCACAGAGATGTGCAGGTCGTTGTATATCTTGTCGAGCACATCGTGGAACTCCTTGTAGACCTTGTCTTTGTCCTTGAAGGGTACGTGTCCGGCCTTGTTGTATTCGTCTACCAGCTGCTGTACCTTCTCCTGTGCGTCGTCGGTGACATTAGAGGCTATCTCTTTGAGTTTGGCTATCACGTCACGTTTCTTGGCCAGGTTGATATGCTCCTCATTGCGCGTGCCGGCATTGGCAGCATTGCGGGTCTCGAAGAAATGGTTGCAGGCTGACAGGAAGTCGTTCCACAACTGGTCGCCCAGCTTCTTTGGCACGGCACCCACGGTCTTCCACTCTTTCTGCAAGGCGATGAGCTTGTCGCTGGTCGACTTCCAATCGGTCGACTCGCTCAGTGCCTTGGCCTTCTCCACCAATGCCTTTTTCTTCTCGACGTTGGCCGCAAAACGCGACTTCATCTCCTTGAAGAAAGCCGACTTGCGACCGAAGAACTCGTCGCAGGCCGCACGGAAACGCTCAAAGATCTTGACGTTCATCTTCTGCGGGGCAAAGCCGATGGTCTTCCACTCCTGCTGAATGGCAATGACCTCCTTGGTGAGCTTTTCCCATTCGTTGGCACTCTTGCTCTCGGTCTTGGCAATGGCCTCCACCTTCTCGCAAAGCGCCGACTTACGGGCGAGGTTGTCCTCCTCCTTGGCACGCAGATCCTCGAAATGTTTCTGGTGTTTCTTGTTGATAACGGTGCTGGCAGCCTTGAAGCGCGTCCAGATGGCCTCGCGCAACTCCTTCGACACCGGACCAATCTCACGATACTGCGTGTGGAGCTCCTGCAACTGATGGAAAGCACTGATGACATCGCTCTCCTCAGCCAGTTTCTCGGCTTCCTCGCAGAGCTTGGTCTTCATCTCCAGGTTTTTCTTGAAGTCGTACTCGCGTGCCTCGCGGTTCAGGTTGAGCAGGTCGTAGAACTGCTCAACGTAGAGCTGGTAGTTGCGCCACACCTCATTGGCCTTCTCAGCCGGCACGGCCTTGATCTCCTTCCATTCCTGCTGCAGCTGCTTGAAGGTGTTGAACGACTTGTTGGCCTCGTCGGGCGACGTTGCCATGGCCTTGATCTTCTCGATGATTTCCAGCTTGCGCCTGAGGTTGTCTTCCTTCTCGGCCTCCTGCTCCTGGAACACCCTGGCACGCTTCTCCTTGATGACCTGCATCTCGGCCTTGAACTCCTCCTCAACCCCGTCGGGCATCACCTGGTATTTCTCTGGGTCGCCGCCGCCCTCGAGGTATTCTTTCTGCTGTTGCTCGCGCTCTGCCACATGGAACCTGTAGAATGTCGACTTCAGGTGTTCCACCTCGTCCTTGCCGGGATTCTCGTCGCCGTGAGCCAGCTCCTTCACCCTCTCAAGCACTTCTTGCTTCGAGGCATATACCTTCTTGGGCTGCTCCTCGGTGGCTTCAGCCGCCTCGTTTGTCGCCTCTGCCTCAGCCTCCGCGCCGACTTCCGCAGGCGCTGCCTCCTCGGCCGCCTCATCTGTCACCGGCTCCTCGGCCGCGGTATCGGTTGCCGCAGCATCGGCAAGGGGTGCCTCCGGCAGGGCCTCAGTCTCCTCGGCGGGCTCGGCAGCCACCACAGGCTCGGCCTGTACGTTCTGTACTTCAGAAGCAGCCTCGACCGCTTTCTGCTCGTCTTCTAACTTTCCCTGTTCCAGGGCCTTCTCTTGAGAGTCCATCATGTCACCGTTTTTAGTTAATGATCTAGATTCCATGGCCATACTGCTGCAAGTGATTCATGAGCAACATACGATGGCATACCACATTATTGATATTTATTAAGTGCAAACTTATATAAAAAAAACGTAAATTCCTAAGAAACTGCCAACTTTTTTAATGTTTACTGATAATTTGTCGGATGCAGGGCAGAATTGCACTCCAGACATAAAATAATAAATGGGGCGTACCGCATGGCACGCCCCAGGATATGTTACAACAGTCGTTTTCGTTTCAAGATGATCCAGCAGAGGGCGCTCACCAGAAACGAGATCACCAAGGCGGCGGCAAATCCCCACCGGCTCGTCTCCATGCCGTTGACGAGATTCATGCCGTAGAGCGATGCGATGAACGTGGCCGACATCATGATGATGGTCACCGAGGTGAGCGTTCGCATCACCGTGTTCATGTTGTTGTTGATGATGCTCGAATAGGTGTCCATCGTCGACTCCAGGATGTCTGAGTAGATGCTGGCAGTCTCTCGGGCCTGCGTGATCTCGATGTTGACATCCTCGATGAGGTCGGCGTCCAACTCGTCGATCTGCAGCTTGAACTTCAGTTTCTGCAGCAGCGTCTCGTTACCGCGGATGGAGGTGATGAAATAAGTAAGCGAGTCTTGCAGGCGCGACAGTCCGATGAGGCTCTCGTTGTTCACCTCATGATCGAGGTTGTGCTTGGCCTTCTCGATGAGCACGTTGATCTGCTTCAGGCGTTTCAGGTACCACACAGCACTGGAGAGGAAGAGACGGAAAATCATGTCCACATAGTCGGTGAACCCGTCACCACGTTTCTGCTGGTAGCTCACGAAGTCGATCATCATGTTGGTTTCGTAATAGCACACCGTGATGGTGACGTCGCGCTTGTGGATGATGCCCAGCGGCACCGTCGAATAGGGTGTGCGACTACGGATCTCCTTGACGTAGGGAATACGCAGGATGATGAGCATCCAGCCGTCGTCGTACTCATAACGGGCACGCTCGTCGGTATCGCTGATATCGCTGAGGAAATAGTCGGGGATGTGAAATCTCTCTTCAAGTTCGCGCTGGTCGTCGTCTGTCGGGCAGGTGACCTGGATCCAGCAGTTAGGCTGCCACTCGGGAATCGCCTTCAGGTTTTTCTCAATGTTCCAATATGTTCTCATTGTAGCTAATCTCCTTGATAACAAAAACACTCGTGGGGATTAGCTCCTGGAGCTATATCCTCACGCTAGCATCTTAAAGTTTTCCGCGTGATAATCGTCCATATCATTACTGAGTATTGGTTTAACGGCTGCAAAATTAGCAAAAATAACTGGGCAAGCCAAGCCTTTTGCACTATTTTTTTGATTACGCCACAAAATGCCGTCACCATGAATAATAGGCTGAAATTTAAACTACAGCTTGGATGCGCAATGAAATAAAAACTGTATCTTTGTCGCAAACTTTTCGGCAAACCGAACACCGGGACACGAACCAACGTGCCTGCGGCTTTGCATGGAAACCAGAAGAAACTGAATATATGAGAAGCAAACCGAAGTGTGACGCTATGGCTCTGAAGAATATGTTTCGCAAGGAAATGTGGTATGAATGGGCATTGATAATGCTGATAGCTTTCTTGCTGTACGATGTAACATGGCTGGTTACCGACAACCGTCCTTTGCTGGACAATATCCGGACCAACAAGTTATATATCGCCATCGACCTTCTCTATTGCGCCATCTTCTCATTCGCTGTTATATCGGCCAGCATGCTGATAGCCCGTATCGGCAACTTTGCCAAGCTGACTTACCGGTATCTGCTGTTGCAAAGTCTGGCCACACTGACATGCAATGTGGTCATCTCCATCGTTATGGAACTGCTGTATTACTGGCTGATTCCCGGGAATGACGACAGCTACAAGGGCGGGCTTATCATTGCCTGCATCCTCGCCACAATATCTTCGTTGGCGCATAACATGCAGTATTACATCAAAATTATTTCCGACCGCAACGCGCACAGCATTGCCATGGAGAAAAAAATGATGAAGCTACACCTCGACCCTCACTTCGTCTTCAACAACTTGAACATCCTTGCCGGGCTCGTGAGGAGCAACCCCGATGGTGCCGAGGAATTCATTATCCGCCTGTCGAAGCTGTATCGCCACATCATTTCCAGTATAGACAAGGATGTAACGAGTCTGCGCGATGCCATCGATTTTGCCTTTCATTACGTCGAAGTGCTCAATGTGAGATTCCCGGGAAAAATTGACCTACAAGTGGACCAACGACTGAAAGAGGTGCGGAGTGTGGGGGTCATGTCGTCGTCGCTCCACTTGCTGATAGAAAATGCCGTAAAGCACAATATGCCGGAAGGGGCGTCAGTGCTCACCATCCATGTATTCAGGGAAGGTAACAGTTTGGTAGTGCAAAACAACATCCTCTTGAGCAGACATGCGGATAGCATCCCCTCCATGGGCGTAGGGCTCAAGAACCTGCAGGATCGCTATCGCCTGCAGTGTGGAGAACTGCCTGAGATACGTCAGTCGGCCGACAGTTACGAAGTGTTATTACCCCTATTACCTATTGAAGAATGAAAAATATACTCATCATTGAAGATGAAATGCTCAGTGCCGAACGTCTCCGGCAGATGCTGCTGAAGCTGGATGACACACTGCATATCGACGGTCCGCTTACCAATGTGCCACAGATTACAGAGCACCTGCGTACCCATAACAACTACGACCTCATCTTTTCTGACATCCGACTGGGCAGCCACACCGTCTTTGAGGCTTTCCATGAAGTGATGCCCCTGTCGTTTGTTATCTTCACAACAGCCTACGACGAGTTTGCCATGGAGGCGTTTCAAGCCAACGGCATCGACTATTTGTTGAAGCCATTCTCCATCGACGACCTTCGAAAAGCCATCGGAAAGCTGCAATTGGCACACCGGGCAGATGAGACAAACGGCACCCCTCTTACGGGTTTGGCTCGCAGTCTGCATTGCTACCAGAACCGTTTTCTTGTGTATCAGTGCGATGCGCTCTTCCCCATCCATACCGATGACGTGAGCTGTTTCGTGCGCAACGACCGTCAAGTACTGGTCATCACACCACAGGGTAAACGCTACACGCTGTCGATTTCGCTCTCTGAACTGGAAAACAAGCTCGACCCCAGCAGGTTTTTCCGTATCAACAGACAATACATTGCCAACATCGACTATATAAAGAAAGTATCGTTTTTCTTCAACTCCAAGCTCAAAGTGAATATCATGGGGTGCGACGACGACAAAATCTTGGTGAGCAAGGAACGGTCGGCAGCCTTCAAGGCATGGCTCAACTCGTAGCGCTCAGCAACCTATGACAGCCTGAGAAAACCATCTATCATTGCTTGTTCCACGACAAAACAACCGGGAGGCGACGTAAATTCGCATCTCGGTTGTTCGGTTTCATGCACTGTTTTTTCCGCTTCGCGCACCCTTCGTTGCATAGGATAAATGTTGTTGTTACCTTTGCGCAACACTAAAATCTGTACAAAATAATAGTTTTAAGATTTATGACTTTAAGATTTATGAAAAAACTGTGCATGCTATTGTTGGCTCTACTATATATCGAAGCCTTACAAGCGCAAGAGTTTAAAGTTGGTGTTTTCACAGGAATGAATGTAAGCAGTCCGAGCAAACTGAACTCCCAGGTGGGTTTCAATGTCGGTGCAAAAGGGGAACTATCTTTTTCTAATAACCTTTTTCTTGACCTTGGGTTGTCGTTAACTTCAAAGGGATGGGAATCAGACAGTTATTATGATGGTACAACGCAGAAAACCCAAAAATGGAAAGCAACTCCGTACTACCTCGAAATACCCGTCCATGTGGGGTATAAGGTCTCCGTTGGAGAGAATATCAAACTATTGGGAAGTGTGGGTCCGTATGTAGGCTTGGGGTTGTTTGGGAAAAACACCTACACCATGGAGACTGGTAACAAGACCACAGAGACCACATCAGACAACCTGTTCAAGGATAAGCTGCAAGAACGCTTTGACTGGGGAGTTGGAGCCAGACTCGGTGTCGAGCTCTATAACCATTACCAGTTATCTTTAGGGTATAACTTGGGATTAAAGCGCATTTATAAAAAGGAACAAAACCAGATAGACAGCAAAAACCGCGTATTTGATGTTTCCTTTGCCTATATGTTTTAAAAAAGGTATAGTGCAATGAGTCAATGGGATGAGAATGTGTCTTTTCACAGGGCACATCCTCATCTTCAGCAATAGTCACCTTGTTGATTCTTATCTCATTTGCCGGATGATGTCCGAGCGCACCTGTTCAACGCCTCTTGCGCTTTTTACTTCCTGAATCAGAAAGACTATGGAGACGATTCCTTCAATAAACCTACCCTATTGGGGATAATATTTGAACTTTACGAGAAAATATGAAAAACGTTATGGTCAGGATTGACAAATTGCAGTATCAGCGGAAAGGTTTTGTTTACTACCTGCTGTCTACCTTTCTATTGGCATTCACATTCTTTAGTTATATCATCGGCAGCAGCATTCTGCCCACTATGGACAGCATGGGGTGGCTCTTTTTCACACTGTCGTGCGTCTCTCATGCAGCCATTATCATGCTTCTTCCTCTTGGTATTTATGCCTTGTTGGCAAAGCTCCGGCAGACACGGTTGGCTGCAATATGTTTTATAACGATTGTATCAGTCTTTTTAATGTTGACCTTTCTCAACCTGCAAGTCTATCATCTATACCGCTTCCACATCAATGGTATTATTCTGAACATGGTCTTTGGCAGTGGCGCAGGCGAGATATTCAATTTCGACATGGTGGTAATACTTAAGGAGGTCGGCATGTTGTTGCTCTTCGTGGCAGCAGCCATTATCCTGTGGACAACAATTCCAAGATTGCTAAGCCGCTGCAGTCTGCGGTTTCTTTGGTCGAGCGTAGTCTTTCTTCTCATTGCGACACTCGCGGCAAATGCCACTCATGTATATGGCGCTTTCTTTCAAAAAACATCGATTATGAAGTCAAAGGCGCTTCTGCCTTATTACTTCCCACTGACGGCCAAACGTGCATTGGAGGGCATGGGCTATGAGGCTCCAGTCAGTCCGATGACTGACTTCGGCAGTTCTACAGACGTTGTTTATCCGCTTCATCCACTGAAATCTACAGCTTCCAAGCACCGGCCCAACATCATATTCTTATTTATCGACTCTTGGAACAAACGCACTTTGACGCCCGAATGCATGCCCAACGTCTATCATGAAGCCTTGCAAAGCCAATGGTACGACAATCACTTCAGCAGCAGCAACGGCACCCGATTCTCGATTTTCGGTCTCTTTTTCAGTGTCCCGTCCTGTTATTGGAACAGTTTTGAATCGAGTCATATCAGCCCACTCTTTATCGATGAACTCCTGCGGCAGGGATATGACCTTCGCATACATGCCAGTGCCACGCTGGTCAACCCTCCTTTTTCACGCGTAGTATTCCAGCGTGTGCCCCATTTGCAAGTCAGCACGCCCGGCAATACTACCATTGCACGCGACGAACGCATCACCCATGACTTCATCAGTGAACTGCCGAAGCTAAAAAAACAGGGGCGGCCGTTCTTCTCATTCCTGTTTTATGACCTCGCTCACAACTTTGAATATCCCAAGGAAGCCCCAAAGAAGTTTACACCGTCATGGGATTTTGCCGACTATACCAAGCTCGACAACAATATCGACCCCACGGAATTCTTCAATCTCTACCGCAACTGTTGCTGGCAGATTGACCGCATGATCGGGCAGATTATACAGAAACTGAAGCAAGAAGGACTTTACGATAACTCGATTATCGTTATCACCGGCGACCATGCACAGGAGTTCAACGAGAATCATAAGAACTATTGGGGGCATGGCGGAAACTTCTCCAAATGGCAGATTGGCATACCCCTGCTCTATCATGTGCCGGGACAGAAGCCTGCAAAGTTCACCCATCGCACAACACACTATGACATCGTACCGACCTTGATGCACGACCAAATGGGCATCGTCAACCCGCTCGGCGACTACAGTTTCGGTAAACTGCTCTCTGACCGCAGCTCCCGCCGCTGGCATGTTGTCGGCAGCGACATGGACTATGCTTTCATTGTGGGGGGCGACACCATCATAGCAAAGAAAGTTGACGGCTCTATGGACGTGACCGACAGTCGACTGAATCCTGTAAACAACTATCATGTCAACCCACGGGAGTTCAATGATGCCATCGTGAGAGCCAACAGGTTTTTCCGCAAATAATCTCGGGCGGCAGAAAATGCAAGAGGATGTGTCAAGACAGGCACATCCTCTTTTTCTTTGCGTGAAGAGGGCGCAGGCAGGCCTCGATTCCGTTCACCATATCAGGCTAATTCTGAGCAATGGATTCCGTTTTTCATCCAGAGTGGCGAATATTTCGATTATTTCATGTATATTTGCAATGAAGAAATATCAACGACAACAATATGGGACAGATCAAGAATGACAAGCTCACCGTAGAGGTCTCTGCGCATGGAGCTGAACTGGTGAGTATCAAGGATGCAGAAGGCAAAGAGTATCTCTGGCAGGCCGACCCGGCCTTCTGGGGCCGACACTCTCCCCTGCTCTTCCCCATCGTCTGCGGACTGTGGGAGGATACCTACCGCGTGAATGGCAAGGCCTACAAGATGGCACGTCACGGCTTCGCCCGCGACACCGACTTCAAGCTCATCGCCAACGGCGATGCACAGGTGGTCTACGCCTTGAACGACTCAGCCGAGACATGGGGCAATTATCCTTACCACTTCAACCTGGCCGTGAGCTACAAGCTGCGCGACAACAAGATCCATGTGGTGTGGCATGTAGAGAACACCGATGACAACCCCATCTATTTCCAGATTGGCGGCCATCCGGCCTTCAACGTGCCCGACCTCAAGCCCGGCGAGCCCCTGAAGGGTCGTCTGCGCTTCGATGCCAACGACCCCATCCGTCTCTTCGGTAACGTGGGCGGCTGCATCGACAAGGGTCGCCATGCCACGGTGGAGACCAATGACGGCGTGTGGGCCTTCACGGAAGACAGCTTCAAAGACGATGCCGTGATCTTCGACCACAGCCAGGTGCGCCGCATAGAACTGCTCAATGCCGCCGACGAGGCCGTCGTGACGGTCGACATGAAGACTCCCGCCGTGGGCATCTGGAGCCCTTACGGCAAGAACGCGCCCTTCGTGTGCATCGAGCCGTGGTACGGTCTGAGCGACTGGGTCCAGTTCGATGGCGACTTCAGCGAGAAGTATCTCATGAACAAGCTGTTGCCGGGTGCCAGCTTCATGAGCGAATATATCATCACCATCGGTTGACCCACCCGCAGCCTGTCCAGCCTTTACACGGTGAGGACCGGCCATCATGGCAAAGCCTCGCGCCTGCTTCTATAGCAAGCGCGAGGCTTTGTGGTTTTGCGGGGTGTCATCATCTTCGGCCGTCATACACCCGGGACGCCGGCCTGTGCATGGGTTAATAGCCCTCCCGATATTTGCCCTCGTCCTTGTCTTTGAGCATACTGAGGTAGCTCTCGTAGCGCGACAGGGCGACGTAATGCTCCTCCACGGCCTTGAGCACGGCGCAGCCCGGCTCGTGGGTATGGGTGCAGTTGCTGAACCGGCAATCTTTGGAAAACTCGAAGATCTCCTTGAAATAGCTTGTGATCTCCTCCGGCTCCATGTCGAACGTGCCGAAGCCCTTGATGCCCGGCGTGTCGATGAGATACCCGCCCTGTGGCAGCTCGAGCATCTCCGAGAAGGTGGTGGTGTGCATACCCGTGTCGTGGGCGTCGCTGATCTCGGCCACGCGAGCCTCGGCCTCGGGGACGAAATGGTTGAGAAGGGTCGACTTGCCCACACCGCTGTTGCCTGCCAGCAGCGTCACCTTGCCCTGCATCAGCGGGCGAAGCGTGTCGAGGGGCTCTCCCATTCTGCCGTCAGGCTCTGAGGCGCACACCTGATGGCACTCGTAACCCACCGTCTGGTAGAGGTTGATAAGTCCTTCGAGATACCGCTTCTCGTCGTCGTCATACAGGTCGGTCTTGTTGAAGAGCAGCACCACCGGCACGCTATAGGCCTCTGCCGAGGCCAGAAAGCGGTCGATGAACGTGGTTGACGTCTGCGGATGGCTCACGGTGACGACCAGGAACGCCTGGTCGACATTGGCCGCAAGGATATGGCTCTGCTTCGAGAGGTTCTGCGATTTGCGGATGATGTAGTTCTTGCGGTCGTCAATCTCGGTGATGAACGCCGTGCCCTCATCGTTGGTCACCAGCTGCACACGGTCGCCCACGACAACAGGGTTGGTGCTCCTGATGCCGCGCAACCTGAAGTTTCCCTTCACCTTACTCTCTATGATCCTCCCCTCGTCGGTCTTGACGGTGTACCAAAACCCGGTGTTCTTGACTACTACCCCTCGCATATCGTTCTTGCGCCCCTACCATCGGCCATACCCATCGGTGCCGTCCCGGCTGAGGACGGCGCCGACATGGCTTCCCGGTCGATGACGGGCCGCATATCCTGTTTAAACGGTCATAATCTCCTTCTGCTTGGTGGCCAGTGTGGCGTCAATCTCCTTGATAAACTTATCGTGAATCTTCTGGAGATCGTTCTCGGCATCTTTTTCCAGATCCTCAGACAGTCCGTCCTTGATGGCCTTCTTCAGTTTCTCCTTGTAGTCGGCCCGGATGTTGCGCACCTCCACCTTGGTCTTCTCACCAATCTTGTTGCACTGCTTCACCAGCTCCTTACGACGCTCCTCGGTGGGCTGCGGCAGACGCAGGATCACCATCTCGCCGTTGTTCTCTGGCGTCACACCCACCTCACTGTCCATGATGGCCTTCTCGATATCCTTCAGGGCCTTGCGGTCCCAGGGGCGGATGGTGATGGTACGTGCATCGGGCACGGCAAGGTTAGCAACCTGATTCAGAGGCACCGTCTGGCCATAGGCCGTAACCCTCACACCATCGAGGATGGCCACGTTGGCACGACCGGCGCGTATGCGGGCCAGCTCCTCCTCGAGGTATTTGGATGCTCTCTTCATCTTGTCTTCAGCACTCTTCAAAGTTTCTTTTACGTCAATCATATTGGTATAGTATTAATATTCTAAAGCACAAATTTAGAAAGTTTTTTCAAAAGTAGCAACGATTTCTATCTAAAAATCTTCATTGCTGCCCATTCTCCGACGCAGCCTGCAGTTGCCGGGCCACCACGGCCGCCACCTGCTCGAGAAAGTGCCTGTCGGTGTCGTCGAATGCAGCAAGCTCCTTGCTGTCGATGTCGAGCACGGCACACACCGTGCCATCAGAGAGCCTGAGCGGCACCACAATCTCCGACCGCGACAGACTGCTGCAGGCGATATGCCCCGGAAACGCCTCCACGTCGGGCACGACGATGGTCTCACCCCGCTGCCAGGCGGTGCCGCACACACCCTTGCCATAGCCTATATGGTAACAGGCCACAGGGCCCTGGAAAGGCCCGAGCAGCAACTCGTCGCCCACCACGCGGTAGAAGCCCACCCAGAAGAAACGCTCGGGGAAGGCATCGTGCAGCGCGGCACTGACGTTGGCAAGGATGGCAGTGGCATCGGTCTCACCGGCCACAAGGGCGTCTACCTGACTCACCAGTAATCTATAGTTCTCTTCTTTCATATCTGTTGTGGTTCTTCGTGCCCAGGCTTACTTCACGGCCAGCACCGGCTCCACCATATTAGTGAGGTCTACAAACTGGGCAATGGACAGTTGCTCGGGACGCTTGGTCATGATTTCCTGTGCAAAAAACTCCGCGCTGGGCAGGTTCTCACGATTGAAAAGCTGTCGCAGCGACACCCGCAGCATCTTGCGCCGCTGGTTGAACACCGTCTTCACCACACGCTTGAACAACGCCTCGTTGCATCCCAGCGAGGTGACGTCGTTGCGCGTCATGCGTATGACAGCACTCTTGACCTTGGGCGGCGGGTTGAACACATCCTCGTCGACGGTAAAGAGATACTCTACGTCGTACCACGCCTGGATGAGCACACTCAGGATGCCGAAGGCCTTGCTGCCCGGTGCCGAGGCCATGCGCAGGGCCACCTCGCGCTGTATCATGCCCGTACAGCAGGGGATGAGGTCCTTGTAGTCGAGCATCTTGAAGAAAATCTGCGACGAGATGTCGTAGGGATAGTTGCCCGTGAGCACAAACTGCCGCCCGCCGAAGAGCTGGTTGAGATCCATGCGCAGGAAGTCCTCGCCTATGATATTGTCACGCAATTTCGGGAAATTCTCGTGCAGATACCTCACGCTCTCGGCGTCGATCTCCACGGCCTTCACCTCGCGCGGCTTCTGCACGAGGTACTGGGTGAGCACACCCATGCCCGGCCCGATCTCCAGCACGGGAATGTCGGGACAGGCATCCACGGTATCGGCGATGCACTTGGCGATATTCAGGTCGGTCAGGAAATGCTGACCAAGATTTTTCTTCGGCTTGACTTGTTTCATGCACTGTTGACTTATTTGCCACAAAAATACAAAAAAAGGCGCACATACGGGTGTTTTTCGGAGGAATGTTTCCTTTTGCCGACTACAAATTTCACCAAAGCCACATCAGCGGGGACGTGCATTGCTGCCATGCCGCCCCGCGGTTTATCGCATGGGGCATAGAACCAGGCATGAAAGAGATGTATTACCATACAACGGAAAGAGGACTGGAATCGACCTGCGTCGCATCCAGTCCTCTTTCCGCAAAGGGGTAGATTTTCTTGTCGTCCGAAGGCGGACCGTCAGCTTATTTTCGGTTTGCAGCAACCTGTTCCATGGTCATTCCATAAGCAGAAACACTTGCAAAAGCGAAGATTGTCACTGCAATCGTTAAAAGAATCATCATTGTTTGTATAAAAGTTTTAATCGTATAACGTAAACCGCACAGACCGCATCCATCATCAGGTGTCGGGCCTAACGGTGTACCAAAGGTACAAACTATATCATGTGAGGGCAAACAATGCCAGTTAAACAGCCTTTCTGCCCTTTATTTCTTGATTCATATCAATTACGACCGGCATCCCCAAGATGGGGCCGGCAAAGCAAAAAAGCCTTTAAAAATTACCCCATTCTCTTTGCTTTTCAATCGAATTGCACTATCTTTGTAAATCGTATGGAATGGAAGAAAAACATCAACAATATGCTGAAAATAGCGCTGTCCTTATTCTTGGGTGGTGCCATTCTCTATTGGATGTACCGCGACTTCGACTTCAAGCGCGTCAGCGCGGTGCTCCTGCATGGCATGAACTGGAACTGGATGCTCCTTTCGTTCCCCTTCGGCATCCTGGCCCAGGCCTTCAGGGGCTGGCGCTGGCGCCAGACACTTGAGCCCGTGGGCGAATGCGTGCGCCGTTCGGTAGCCGTCAACTCCATCTTCGTGTCGTATGCCGTAAGTCTGTTAGTGCCACGCTTCGGCGAGTTTGCGCGCTGCGGCGTGCTGCGGCGGTGGGACCGCGTGTCGTTTCCCAAGGCCCTGGGAACGGTGGTCACCGAGCGTGCCATCGACTCGCTGCTCGTGCTCGTCATCATCGGCCTCACCCTGCTGGCCCAGTTCCGTGTGTTCGACACCTTCTTCCAGAAGACCGGCACACGCATCGACGAGCTGCTCGCGAGCTTCTCGTCCACAGGCTGGCTGGTCACGGGCGTATGCGCCGTGGCAGCCCTCATCCTGATCTACGTGCTCCTGCGCAAGATGTCTATATATAATAAGGTGAAGGATGTCTTCCAGGGACTCTGGCAAGGGGTGATGTCGGTGAGGCGTGTCAGCAACATGCCGCTCTTCATTTTCTTCACCCTGGCCATCTGGGGGTGCTATTTCCTGCACTATTATCTGACCTTCTTCTGTTTCGACGCCACCTCGGGCCTTGGACTCGACTGCGGCATCGTGACCTTCATCGTGGGCTCCATTGCCGTCATCGTGCCCACCCCCAACGGTGCCGGGCCATGGCACTTCGCCGTCAAGACCATGCTCATCCTCTATGGCGTGGCCACCAACGATGCCTTGTTCTTCGTGCTCATCGTCCACAGCGTGCAGACGCTGCTGGTGGTGCTGCTGGGCATCTATGGCTGGCTGGCCTTGTCGTTTACCCGCAAAATCACTGTTTAATCTTTAAATAGCAACACTATGAGTGAAATTCGTAATCTGAAACCTGCCGCTATCTGGCAGAACTTTGACGACCTGACACAAATCCCGCGTCCGTCAGGACATGTGGAGAAAGTACAGCAATTCCTGCTCGACTTCGCCAAGAAAGCAGGCGTCGAGGCCTTCCTCGACTCTGCCGGCAACGTCGTGATGCGCAAACCGGCCACGCCGGGATACGAAAACCGCAAGACGGTTATCCTGCAGTCGCACATGGACATGGTGCCCCAGAAGGCTCCCGAGAGCAACCACAACTTCGAGACCGACCCCATCGAGACACACATCAAAGACGGATGGGTATATGCCAACAACACCACCCTGGGCGCTGACAACGGCGTAGGCGTGGCGGCCATCATGGGTGTGATGGAGGCCAAAGACCTGAAACACGGCCCCATCGAGGGCCTCATCACCCGCGATGAAGAGACGGGTATGTTCGGCGTCAACGAGATGGTGGCCGGCGACCTGCACGGAGACATCCTCATGAACCTCGACTCTGAGAGCTGGGGCAAGTTTGTCATCGGCTCGGCCGGAGGCATCGACGTCACCGCCACACTGGGCTTTCAGGAGGTGGAGAACGACGAGGAGACGGCTGTCAAGGTGACGCTCAAGGGATTCCGCGGCGGACACTCGGGCCTCGAGATCCACGAGGGTCGTGCCAATGCCAACAAGGAGATGGTGCGCTTCGTGCGCAAGGCCATCGCTGAGCTCGGTGCAAGGCTGGCATCGTGGCATGGCGGCAACATGCGCAATGCCATACCCTTCAAAGCAGAGGTGGTGCTGGCTCTGGCCAAAGACCAGGTGGCAGCCCTCAAGCAGATGGCTGACGAACACTTGGCGCTGATCGCCGACGAGTTTAAGACCATCGAGAAGAACGCCGAGATGTTTGTCGAGGAGGTAGAGGCCCCGGCCACGGTGCTGCCTCTGGAGATACAAGACAACCTCATCGATGCCATCTACGCCTGCCACAACGGCGTGCTGCGCATGATACCGGTATATCCCGACGTGGTAGAGACATCGTCTAACCTCGCCATCATCGACATCGAAGGGGGCAAGGCCGCCTTCAAGGTGCTGGCACGCTCGAGCCGTGAGGATATGAAAGAATATATCTGCACCCAACTCGAAAGCTGCTTCAACATGGCTGGCATGAAGGTGGAGTTTGCCGGCAGCTACAGTGGCTGGGACCCCAACCCCGACAGCGAGGTGCTGCGACTGCTGCAAAAGGTTTACAAAGACCAGCAGGGCAAAGACGCCGTGGTGCAGGTAGACCACGCCGGCTTGGAGTGCTCGATCATTCTTGGCAAGTATCCCCACCTCGACGTGGTGAGCTTCGGCCCCACCATCCGCAGCCCGCACACGGCTACCGAGCGTTTCGAGATTGCCACGGCAGAGCCGTTCTGGAACCTGCTGGTACAGGCCCTCGAAGAGGTTCCTGTAAAGTAAATACATTGTTGGTGGACCTCTCCACCTCGACCATTTGATATGCGTGGAGCCGCCTGCAGAAGCGGCTCCATGTTTTTGTTGCCCTGAGGTTCTAACGGCTCACATCATATTCTTGTGCTTTTAACATATTTCGTAAGGTTTTCTTAGGCTTACCACCCGATAACATTCCCGCAGGTTAGATATTCTAAGATAGGACTCGCCGGCGAGTCCCATGCCCATATTTTGCGATGAGCAAGCCGCGTATGGCTATATTCTCATATCATCTGAGATTCGCCGAAGGCGAGCGGAGAATTCATGCTCACCTCGAGCGCCCCAGTCGATATGGAGACATAGCTTCCTTGGTTTTCCCCCGCTCGCCTTCGGCGAATCTCAGAATATATGAGAATATCATTTTAGCGGGCGCTCATCGTAGAATATCTTGTCAGACCCGCACGCGGGTCTCATAGGAGAATATCATTTACCTATACAGAGTCAAGCAATGATTGGACTGAAACTAATTTTAAAAATATAAATTTATTAACTGAGCCTTTCAACCCCCATCATGGCGCTCCCGCACCATCTATGGGCAGCGACCATACTGTGAGACAGCACATACCATGATGTGCCTGGACCAGAGACATGCGCTGGTTCGGGTAGAAACAGAACCTGCTTCGAGTAGAAACAGAACCTGCTTCGAGTAGAAACAGAATGACCTTCGACTTGAACCACGATGCCACTAGGGCCAGATGAGGGAGCGAGAGAGGGCCTTCCCACGTACCAACGCATTGCCCACGGCCGTTCGCAGCACAGTGCAGGGCCGCCTAATGGGCAGGGGCAGGACGTTCGCAGACAAGCTGGGCAGACGGAGGCCGGAGGACTTAATTGCCGCGGCATATAATAAACCACAGGCAATAAACGTTAGAAACTAAAAAAAATATGACTGACAAGGTACAGACACTTTGCAAGATACGAGAGCTCAACAAGGCCGTGACCGCCTTCGAGACGCGTTTTGAGGAGGCCTTTCATGTGGGCCTCAACGAGGGCATGCTGCTGTGTACGCTCGCTAACCTGGGACAGCTGTCGTCGGGCGAGATTGCCGAGCAGCTGGGCCTACGCACCTCAAACACTTCGAAGGTCATACGCTCGGTGGAGTTGAAGGGGCTCATCAAGCGTGTGGTGGGCAAAGCCGACAGGCGCCAGATGTATTTCTCGCTCACGCCAGAAGGGGCCGAAGCGCTGAAGCGCATCAAGTGTGACGACATCGAACTGCCCCCCATCCTACAGCAGATGCTGGCCCACGTGCCCGAGACGCCCACGACCTTTCAGGCCGACAACCGGCAGGCGTGATGCCTACGGCCGCCATGGGCGGCCGTCTACCGATGCCGAAAACGAAAACGATTCATGCGACAGACCACCAGGGTCGCGCCGCATGAATCTTTTTTTGTTGTCGCCGCAATCTGCGGCGACATGCCTTAGGCAGTGGGGAAGGCAGCGTCTGCGGCCTTACCCCCACATCAGCCTCTGGCCGAAAGCCTATTTGTCGGTGGCGTATTTCACACGTATATGCTCCTCATATTCAGCCAGCTCGCGCTCGCCGATATGTGCCAAACCATAGTGTTCGTCGTGCTGACTGAAGTCGAGACCCACGCGCTCGCTGGCTATCGACACACGCATGGGCAGCAGCTTATCGATGAGCCAATAGCCCAGGTAGCTCATGCCGAAGGTATAGACAATGACGATGGCCACGGCCAGCAGATGATAGAGGAACACCACCACACCCTGCCAGGTGCCCGAGATGAGGCCCTCCTGGATGAAGATGCCCGTCATCACAGTGCCGAAGATGCCGCCTGTGCCGTGGGTGGGAAATACGTCGAGGGCATCGTCGATGCGCGACTGGGCGCGCCAGTAGACGGCGATGTTGCAGATGATGGTGATGACAAAGGCGATGAAGATGGTCTGCCCCACGGTGACATAGCCGGCCGAGGGCGTACAGGCCACCAGTCCCACCACACAACCTACGGCGGCACCCATGGCCGAGGGCTTGCGGCCGCGCAGGCAGTCGAAGAATATCCAGGTCATCATGGCCGTGGCAGAGGCGGTGGTGGTGTTGAGAAAGGCTTTCACTGCCACACCATCGGCATGCAGCGAACTGCCGGCATTAAACCCAAACCAGCCCAGCCAGAGCATGGCGGCACCCAGCAGCACAAAGGGGATGTTGGCCGGTTCGGCATTCTTGGTGGCCGTGGTGCGACGACCCAGAAACAGGGCACCGGCCAAGGCAGCCACGCCCGAGGAGGCATGTACCACGATACCACCGGCAAAGTCGACGACGCCCCACTTCAGAAACAAACCGTCAGGATGCCACGTCATGTGGGCCAGCGGACAATAGATCACAACGAAAAACCACATCATGAAGAACATATAGGCCGAGAAACGCACACGCTCGGCAAACGACCCGGTGATGAGCGACGGTGTGATGATGGCAAACTTCATCTGGAACAGGGCAAAGAGCGCCAGGGGAATGGTGGCACCACCCACCAGTTTGCCTGTAGCTGTGACAAATGGGGCGGCACCCACATGCTGGAACATCAGAAAGGTAGTGGGGTCGCCAATGACACCTCCGATGTCTTCACCGAAGCAGAGGCTGAAACCAAAGACTACCCACAACACCGTGATGACACCCATGGCGATGAAACTTTGCAGCATTGTCGAGATGACATTCTTGGCGCCCACCATGCCTCCGTAAAAAAAAGACAGACCGGGGGTCATCATCAACACGAAGATCGTGGCAGTAATCATCCATGCCACATCGGCACCACTGATCTTAGAAAAGTCACACTCAAAAGACGGCTCCTTGGCGAAAAGACCGGCAATGGCGACCAATACCATCGCAGCCATGAGGAACGCCCAACGCTTTTTTAATTTCATAAAAATAATCCTGTAAGTTTTAATTGTAATACCTGAATGATAGTTTTGCGTCGCGAAATTAATCATTTTATCTTTAAATTCAAACAAAACTTATCAGAAAGTTATATCTTACCCCAAAGATTTAACAATTTAACAAAACAAATATATTAAAACTTACACTTTGAAAGCAACATGACCACGTTGGACTACAACTTTCCAACAAATCGACCAACAACCCAGTCCTCCAACCCCACCAACAAACCATTACACCGACAAGCCTACCCACCAACTCACTTCTCGAAATGCTGGTAGTCTTTCACCGTCTGCCATGCCCCGCCCCATTTGAAGCCATGCTGCATGAAGAGCCGGTAGGCCAGGTCGTCGCGGTCGATCTTACAGGGGAAGTTGGCCGTGCGGTCGCAATATTTCATGGCATTCGACGGCTGCACCGTCACCTTGCCACTGCGCGAGCGTCGCCAGCAGGGGTTGTAGAGCGGATTGATGTCGATGGCCTTGCCTTGTGCGTGGGCCGAGAGGCGTGCCTGCCCCTTGATCTGCCTGTAACAGAAACTGCTGGTGTTGTTGGCACGCATCGAGCGCTCGTCGTCGGCATCGAAATCGTCGATGAGACGCACGCTCTGCAAAGGATAGCGCTGACGGTAGAGGTCGCGGAAGATGGCCACGAGGTCGGCGGCAATGTCGCGATGACACACCAGCTCGCCCAGACGAATGTTACCGTCGAGGTCATAATGCAACAGCCTGACATGGCGCAGGCTGGCGCGGGGCACGCGGCAGCCTGCGGGGTACGACTTGCCCTGCATACGGCGGAACACAGCATCGGGGAGCGGCTCGGATGCGAAACAACGGCTCTCACCATACTGAGCCACGACCTCGGCGGTGACAATGGTGCCTGCCGTCCACGACTTGAAAGCCTGCGGAACGGGGCGTGAAGGCTGTCTAGAGACAGACAAGAGACTGGCCAAGAGGGCCGTCAGCATAAGTATTGTTCTCATTTCAACCGCAAATTTATAAATTTTTCAAAATGTTTTCGTATCTTTGCAACGATTTATAGGATTTATTGACAGAGTTATAAAAAATGAGGATAAAACAGATTGCAGGAACATTCTTGCTCCTGCTCGTGTCTCTCCAGTTGTCACGCGGACAATTACTGAACAACGGGCCACGACAGGCAACAACATCGCTCAGCCAGATTGGCGACTCGCTGACCATCGACCAACAACTGCAGCAACTGGGTGAACGACTGCTACAGAACAAGCAGGGAAGCATTGTGGCCATCGAGCCCGCAACCGGAAAGATACTGGCCTTGGTGAATGTGAACCGCATAGACGACGGCGTGAACCGAGCCATCGCCATGGACTATTCGCCCGGCTCCACCTTCAAGGTGGCGCAGGCCATCACCATGCTCTCAGAAAAAGCATTGGTGCCCGAGAAGACCTACCCCTGCCGCAAGGGTTTCTGGTACGACAAGATACACATCGGCTGTCATCCCCACAAGGCCCCGCTGGCCCTCGAACAGGCCATCGCGCAGTCGTGCAACTCGTATTTCTGCAAAGCCTTCCAGGAGTTTATCGACAACCGCAAGCTCTACCCCACCCGCCACCGCACCATACAGCGCTGGCACGACTATATGAGCAGCATGGGACTTGGCCAGCCCTTGGGTGTCGACATCCCCGGTGAGGCCGGCGGCGTGTTGCCCGACTCGGCCTCGCTGCGCAACCATTTCAAAGGCAACTGGAACGGCACCTCGATCATGTGGGTGGGCATGGGCCAGGGCGAGGTGACCACCACGCCCCTGCAGCTCTGCAACCTCGCTGCCGTGATTGCCAACCGCGGTCATTACATCACACCGCACATCCATGCCGGCACGCCCCACAACCCACTGGATGCCAAGTACACCACACGCCACAAGAGCCTGGGCACGCCCGAGGCCTACGACATCGTGATACGCGGCATGCACGCTGCCGTTGTCAACGGCACATGTGCCAGCATCAATACCAAGGACTATAAGATTTGCGGAAAGACAGGTACCGCAGAGAATCACGGCAAAGACCACTCTATCTTCATGGGCTTTGCACCGATGGAAAAACCACGTATCGCCGTGAGTGTATATATCGAGAACGGTGGTTTTGGCGCCGACTTGGCTGCCCCCATCGCCTCGCTACTCATCGAGCAATACATCAATGGTAAACTCTCGAAGGCCTCTGCCCTCCATGCCGACCGTTGGTCAAGCAAGGCGGTAAAGGTAACTCCGGTAGAGAAGAAAGTAAGCTTTGACGATTTGTAACGAAGTCAGCACCATGCCCCATGCGGGCATGGAAGACTTACCATACAGGCATGAAAAAGCCCGCTAACCTTAGCGGGCTTCCTGTTAACAGTTGGGATACCAGGACTCGAACCTGGAATGACAGGACCAGAATCTGTAGTGTTACCATTACACCATATCCCAATGTCCTCATGCAAGGCATTTCTGTATTGCGAGTGCAAAGGTAATGCTTTTTTTGAAACGCTCAAAACTTTGGGGCGTTTTTTTTCATACACTCCCCATTTTTTTTGTTTTTCTGGCGCAACAAGTGAACATCTACCCTCCTATTCCCGGCACAACCGTCAATACTTGTATATATAATTAAGGTAACTAAAGTTTCCCACCCTTTATTTTATGAGGCTTTCGCGCTGAGTACTCTTCGATATCCCCCATAAATAGTAGCTTTTAACTTTTACATAAAATTTGTTTATGCTTCATGCTGAGATAACTGCCTGTTCATCAGAGCATCAGCCATGACCATATAATCCTCCCTTGTTTC
>JBHAFS010000089.1:0-6582 GCA_041856205.1 Prevotella sp. | reverse complement strand
TGCCATCTTTCGGCCTCTCTTCGGCTCAAATTGCAAGTTCGCTCAGTCGTTATGCCCGCATAACTCCTTCGTGTACTTGCAATTTGACCTCGAAGATAGTCTCGAAATCTGACAAAGCTAATTAATAGAACCCACCTTAACCCATATTTACTTGATCCACGTACTTTCCAATGTACAGTGTAATTCTCGGGCAACCCATTCACAGTGTACACTTCACGCGACGGGACGTAAGTGCTACCCTCAATTTTGCAATAGACAGACAAAACAGCGGCCGTAGCATTGAGGAGTCCGTAGCCGTAGGCGTAGTCAAATCCTGTGGGGCCTAAGTCGCGGGCTGTTTGCTGCAAAGTCGTTCGCACCTGCTCTTCCGTCAAGTCGGGATTGACTGAAAGCATTAGGGCTGCCACGCCGGCCACCTCGGGGCAAGAGGCGGAGGTTCCGTTGAACGTGTACGTATAGTTTCCCCAAGTATATCCCAGGCTTCCCATCCTATCCGTTGTTACAATGTCACCAGGTATTGGTCCGGATGGTGCTACCAAGTCCAGTGAGGGACCTTTCTGGCTGTAGTTCAGGATTGTTCCGTACTTGTCGATGGCACCCACGGTGATGACACCATCCAGATTTCCGGGAAATTTGGCATCTACATGGGGATATTCGCCATCGTTTCCGGCTGAAAAGACGACGATGCACCCTTTCCCGTTACGTCCTATTGTCCGCGCTTCGGCAATGGCGGCGGCAATGTTGTTGGAATAGGGGCCGCCACTCCATGAATTGCTCAGCACTTCAGCTCGTGGGTATGCCCAGCGTATGGCTGTTGCAATACCGTCACTGGAGGAAAAATTATGGTTTAAACTATCTATCGCATAATTTGGGTTGATATTAATGGGAAGTATGTTTGCCTTGCTGGCCACTCCCCGTATCCCTATGCTGTTGTTTTCGGCGGCGATAATTCCGGCGCAAGCCATGCCATGTGCCTTATTACTATATTCATTTGTGTTTTGAGGCGCACCTTTCCCAGCTGGATTTCCAACCGTGTAGCCCTCCAGTACTCTTCCGCCCATGTCCTCATGGTTACGGTCTACTCCAACGTCTATCACTGCGACGGTCACCCCGCTGCCATTTGTGATTTCCCAGATGGGTTCCACGTTGATATCCACACCAGCCAGGCCACCTGTCTGCCCGGTGTTCTTCAGGTAGTACTGTTGGTTGTAGAGCGTGTTGCACATCTGAATTTCCTGGAGCATGTCTGGCTCGCACCATGCTATGCCGTCCAACTTGCCAATGGAGGCGACCAAATCCCATACCATCTCTGAGGATGGCACAGCGCAGTCGAGCTTGACGATGTCCTCGTTTTGTTCGGCCAGCGTGACAGAGGGATACCTTTGTATCAGTGTGGCAATGTCTGTGCCGGGCTTCACGGAAGCAATTATTCTGGGAAGCACATAAGTCTTCCCGCCGTGGTTGTCGGTATACATATAAGAGGTGTAACCCACGGCATCTATTGACTGCTTGTTGGATGGAATCAGGAAGCAATTGGTCGACAACGCTTTCGCCTTCAATTGTGACATTCTCGACAGAGTTTCTTGTCGTGAGTCGGATGCTTGCTTCTCATCCATTTGCACGAACCTGTCGGCGGTGTCAGCCACGGTGAAAGCGATGAACTCCGAACCGAAGTGAAAGCCGCGCTGGGCCATCATCGACAGCGGTGATAGCGCCAACTATAACGTAATGATAGTATTTTTCATGGCCTGATAACATTTAAAAGTTCAATATCTGCAGCAAAGTTCCAGATCTGGTCCGTCGTGTAATACCCTTTACGGGTGCTTGCGCTCAGAATCTTGAATACGATGATGTCGCCTATTTTCAGGTCGTGACTCTTAATCTCAGGGCTTTGAGCCAGCACTATTAATCCTGGATTCACAAAAAACTCAGTCCCGTCTTCCTCCTTCAATTTCATGGGTTCACCGGTGGGCACTGACAGAATCTCAGCTTCGACAGAATATTCGTGAGGGTAACAGATGCGTGCCGCATACGTGCGCAGTACTTCTTCGTCGTCATTGTTGTCGCAGCCTGTAAACAGGGGCACGGCCAGGAGCATGAAAAGCAGTGTAAAGAGTTTTGTTTTCATTATGTTATAGAATGTTTAGGTTTGTGGCGTTACCTGTGTCAGGCAATGCCTTGATTTGATAGAAATGTATGAGACTTAGACCCGTCTCGGGGGTGAAGTGTGAGTTGCTATACCGTGGATGCGACCTCCTTTCTGTCTGGATAAGTAATACATTCTTGGTTTTAGGTGCCGGCTGGGCTGGCACGAGCGGGTCTGGAGAGTGGTGCGTGTAGCGTGGGCAGATATCCATCAAGTGCTCCGTCAAGGCAAGCCGGCCGCGAATCCACAAGGCAAAGATAGGGCATTTCTGTCAAAGGTGATGCTTAATTTCCCAAAAATTTGCATCAAAACATATGTTTTCTTGCTTCTTGCCCTTACTGCTGCCCGTGGCTGTGGTCATGCAGCGAGTCTGCGTGAGTCTCGGGTCGTCACTCGTGCTGGGTGTGCAGAGACAGTAAGACTGTGTGCCGCGCGTTTACCACCGCCTCTGTATGTCTCTGGTTTCGCATGTCGGTAAGCCTCCTGAGGCATGGATTTTTTTGCCCATTTTGTTCTCTGTTTCACTTATTTGTTGTAATTTTGCAGCATCATCAACCATCATTTAGGAAAGTTAAGACATTGATAGAGAAACATATTGTTCTGGAGGATATAGACCCCGTGGTTTTTTACGGAGTGAACAACGTGCATCTACAGATGCTCAAGTCTCTCTTTCCCAAGTTGCGCATCATGGCGCGCGACAATGTGGTGCGCGTGCTGGGTGACGAGGAAGAGATGGTGAAGATCGAGGCCGACATCGAGACCATGCGCCGTCATGTGCTCAAATACAACGCCATCACCGACGAAGACATCCTCGACATCGTGAAAGGCCGTCAGACCAAGCTGGACGCTGTGAAGGGCGTCATCGTCTACAGCATATCGGGCCGCCCGGTGAAGAGCCGTTCGGAAAACCAGCAACGCCTCGTGGAGGCCTTCGACACGAGCGACATGATCTTTGCCGTGGGCCCTGCGGGCACCGGCAAGACCTACCTCAGCATCGCCCTGGCGGTGAAGGCCCTGAAAGAGAAGGCCATCAAGAAGATTATCCTGAGCCGTCCGGCGGTGGAGGCCGGCGAGAAGCTGGGCTTCCTTCCCGGCGACATGAAGGACAAGATCGACCCTTATCTGCAGCCGCTCTACGATGCCCTGGAAGACATGATACCGGCCTCGCGGCTGCAGGACATGATGGAGAAGCACATCATACAGATTGCCCCGCTGGCCTTCATGCGCGGCCGCACGCTCAGCGACGCCGTGGTGATACTCGACGAGGCACAGAACACCACCCCGGCCCAGATCCGGATGTTCCTCACCCGCATGGGCTGGAACACCAAGATGATCATCACGGGCGACATGACGCAGATTGACCTGCCGCGCGAGCACAAGAGCGGACTGAAGGAAGCCCTGAAGGTGCTCGAGGGCGTGGAGGGCATCGCCGTGGTGGACCTCAACCAGAAGGACATCGTGCGCCACAAGCTCGTCACGCGCATCGTCGATGCCTACGACAAGTACGACAAGAAAGGCGAGGAGCAGCGCGCCGAGAAGGCAAGGGCCCGGCATGAGGCGCGCGAAGAACGCGAGGAGCGCATCACATACGTCGAGGCGCCCGACTTTACGGAGAATTAGGTTTTAACGTTTTAATATTTATCATGGAGACCCGTTGCGAGAGCATCCCCCGGAAGAGGGAGAGGGGCAGACTTATGAAAGCATTGACAAGTACCGATTTCCATTTTGATGGACAGAAGAGTGTTTATCACGGCAAAGTACGTGACGTTTATGACATTGACGACGACCTCATCGTGATGGTTGCCACGGACAGAATCTCGGCATTCGACGTTGTTCTGCCAAAGGGCATTCCCTTCAAGGGACAGGTGCTCAACCAGATTGCTGCCCAGTTCCTGGACCAGACCGCAGACATCTGCCCCAACTGGAAGCTGGCCACGCCCGACCCCATGGTCACCGTGGGCGTGAAGTGTGAGGGTTTCCGTGTGGAGATGATCATCCGCTCGATTCTCACCGGCTCGGCCTGGCGCGAGTATAAGAACGGCTGCCGTGAGCTCTGCGGCGTGAAGCTGCCCGAGGGCATGCACGAGAACGAGCGTTTCCCCGAGCCCATCGTCACGCCGACGACCAAGGCCGACGAGGGTCACGACCTGAACATCTCGCGCGAGGAGATCATCGCGCAGGGCATCGTCTCGGCCGACGACTATGCCGTCATCGAAGACTACACCCGCAAGCTCTTTGCCCGCGGCCAGGAGATTGCCGCCCGGCACGGCCTGATCCTCGTCGACACCAAGTATGAGTTTGGCAAGCGCGACGGCAAGATCTATCTCATCGACGAGATCCACACCCCCGACTCCAGCCGTTACTTCTACGCCGAGGGCTACGAGGAGCGTCTGGCCAAGGGCGAGCCCCAGAAGCAGCTCTCCAAGGAGTTTGTGCGCCAGTGGCTCATCGAGCACAACTTCATGAACGAGCCCGGACAGGTGATGCCCGAGATTACCGACGCCTACGCCGAGAGCGTGTCGGAGCGTTACATCGAGCTCTACGAGCACATCACCGGCACCACCTTCGACAAGGCTGCCGAGGACGGCGACATCGCTGCCCGCATTGAGAAGAACGTCAAGGAATACCTCGCCTCGCGCAAATAGGGCGCAAGGCTGCTGTCTGGCGTGACGCAGGCTTCGGCCTGTGCCACGCCAGATGTTTATACCACCACCACATACCATACCATCATGTACAAGCAAGAAGAGATCAAGCCCTACGACGGACAGGGTGAGAAGGGCGGACAGGTGGAGGAGATGTTCGACAACATCGCCCCCAACTACGACACCCTCAACCACCGGCTGTCGTGGAACATCGACAAGGGGTGGCGCCGCAAGGCCATCGGCCTGCTCGAGCCCTACCGGCCGCAGACGCTGCTCGACATCGCCACGGGCACGGGCGACTTCGCCATTCTTGCCGCGCGGACACTCAAGCCCCGGCAACTGGTGGGCGCCGACATCTCGGAGGGCATGATGGCCATCGGCCGCGAGAAGGTCAGGCGCGAGGGTCTCGACGGCATCATCAGCTTCAGGAAGGAAGACTGCCTGCACATGACCTTCGCCGACGGGACCTTCGATGCCGTGACGGCGGCCTTCGGCATCCGCAACTTCCAGAACCTCGACGCCGGACTGCGCGAGATGCACCGCGTGCTCAAGAAAGGCGGGCACCTGAGCATCGCCGAGCTCACCACGCCGGTCAGGTTTCCCATGAAGCAGCTCTTCAGGGTCTACTCGCACACCGTGCTGCCTGTCTACGGACGGCTCATCTCGCGCGACCAGAGTGCCTACAGCTACCTCACCAAGACCATCGAAGCCTTTCCGCAAGGCGAGCAGATGATGGACATCTTACGCAAGGCGGGATTCTCGAAGGTGATGTTCAAGCGCCTCACCTTCGGCATCTGCACGGTCTACTTCGCAGAAAAATAGGCAGGCCAGGCAACGGCCCGCCACCTCATCATCATAAACCCTTACCCACTATGGACAAATATGGCTTGATAGGCTATCCGCTCGGTCACTCCTTCTCGATCGGCTACTTCAATGAGAAGTTCCAGAACGAGGGTACCGACGCCACTTACGAGAACTTTGAAATCGCCTCCATCGACGAGTTTCCCGAGGTGATCGACACCAACCCCGAACTGCGCGGACTGAACGTGACGATACCCTACAAGGAGAAGGTCATCAGCTACCTCGACACACTCAGCCCCGAGGCCCGGGCCATCGGTGCGGTGAATGTCATCAAGGTGGTACATAAGGGCAAGAAGGTGGTGCTCAAGGGCTACAACAGCGATGTCATCGGATTCACCCGCAGCATCGAGCCCCTGCTGGAGCGTTACCACAAGAAAGCCCTCATCCTGGGCACCGGCGGCGCGGCAAAGGCCATAGGCTACGGCCTCAAGGCGCTGGGACTGGAGACGGTGATGGTGAGCCGCTTCGAGCGCCCCGGGGCCATCAGGTATGAGCAGGTGACACCGGAGGTCATCAAAGAATACAACGTGGTGGTCAACTGCACTCCCACGGGCATGTATCCCCATGCCGACGAGTGTCCCGCGCTGCCCTACGAGGCCATGGACAGCCATACGCTGCTCTACGACCTCATCTACAACCCCGACGAGACGCTGTTCATGAAGCGGGGCAAGGCCCATGGTGCCACGGTGAAGAACGGGCTGGAGATGCTGCTGCTGCAGGCCTTCGCCAGCTGGGAGTTTTGGAATGGAAAGGAGTAAAGCTATTATAGGTGGGTTCTATTAATTACCACCGAAACAAGATAATGAAATCATGGGTTACGTTTTGCCATCTTTCGGACTCTCTTCGGCTCAAATAGCCAGTTCGCTCAGTCGTTATGCCTGCATAACTCCTTTGCTCACTTGCCATTTGACCTCGAAGATAGTCTCGAAATCT
>JBHAFS010000088.1:0-37229 GCA_041856205.1 Prevotella sp. | reverse complement strand
TGATGCTCTGATGAACAGGCAGTTATCTCAGCATGAAGCATAAACAAATTTTATGTAAAAGTTAAAAGCTACTATTTATGGGGGATTTCGAAGAGTACTCAGCGCGAAAGCCCCATAAAATAAAGGGTGGGAAACTTTAGCTAGTAATTTGATAACAGATGCAATACATTATAATGCATTGTTATGGGGACGTAACGGAAAAGGAGTTGTTGTCGTTTTTGCAACAGGAAATGAAGCAGAGAATGTTAAATTTCCTGCAAATTGTGATGAAAATATATTGGCAGTAGGGGCAATCAATAATAATGGCAGAAGAGCTAATTTTAGTAATTATGGTTCAAAGTTGGATGTCGTTGCACCGGGTGTAGATATTACCACAACAAATGTATTGGATCCATCTATACCGTTATATGTTTCTAATTTTAGAGGAACATCCGCAGCATGTCCTCACGTAGCAGGTGTCGCAGCTTTAATTCTTTCTGTTAATCCGGATTTGACAAGTGTGGGTGTTATTGACATAATAGAAAAGACATCTCGTAAGGTTGGAGGATATTCTTATTCAACAGTCAGCGGAAGACCTAATGGTACATGGAACAATGAGATGGGGTATGGTTTGGTTGACGCTTATGCAGCAGTTCAAGAAGCGATAAGAATGAAATAATCTTTTAAATTGAAGAATATGTTCAGATTCATAAAAATAATATTTATAACATTATTGTCATGCTTGACAGCATGCAGTTCTGACGAGGGCTATGAAGAAAACATTATAACTCCTTGTAGTGTGCCTCAAGTGCCGTTGGATATAGAAAAGGAAGAATTAGTACTTGTTGAAAACGAGGCGGAACTAAACCGCATATTTGCCGGTCATACGAAAGAACTGCCGCAGATAAATTTCCGTAAGTCAAAGTTGTTGCTGATACATGGATTGCACATCAAACAGGTAAAAGAAATCACATTAGATAGTTTTGAAAAAGCCGAGACCGGTGACAGTTACAATATGCGTCTATGTGTGAAAACAGAGAATATAGACAAGGATTGTTATTGGACGGCGGCATATCTTGTGCCACGAAATTTTTACACACCAATATGCCTCTTCCTGTATATTCATCATCGTCTTCAAACCCTTGGAGGCAAATGGTTTTATTTTAAGAAGTAATTCTATGGATAAAGGTGCCTCATCTATTATCTCACCGCTGCCACTATCGTCACCTTTGTGACCTACGGTATTGACAAGTGGGAGGCTCGGCATGGAAAATGGCGCATTCCCGAGGCGACCCTACTGTTGCTGGCAGGACGACGTGCTCAAGGTATGGGCCACGAGCAGCAATGACAGCGGCGTGTCGTGGGTGGTGGAGACCGCAGGCGGACGCATCGGCAATGGATACACCTTGGGCGGAAGACAGTTTATCGACCGCTTCAAGGTAGGCCTGTTCGTTCCCATGCACTTCGTGGCCAGCGGCTTTGACTCGGCCTGGCGCTTCAGAGAGTTTGCCGAGGCCAAGGGCATCGACTTCTGGCCGATTGCACACGAAGGAGAGTTTATTGAACAGTGAGTCTGTAAAATAGAAACGAGCCATCAAAGCATGTCAATACAGACATACTAAAACCATTGCCACATGACGATATGGCAGCTTCACTGTGCGAAGCGACCCACAGTGACGTTGCTAGTCTTCTTCCTTGAAGTCAACATATTCGCCCTCGCCCTGCTTGAAAATCTTCTGCTGACTCTGCTCAGGAATCCTGCTGTCGATGATGACATCACCGTCAGAGGTAGTGGTGGTGCGCTGCTGTGTGTGCGCCGAATTTGATTTGCTTCGGTTGTTGCCCTGCCTTCCAAACTGACCCACGGTCTGACGCAGGGTGTTGAAGAGACGATAGATGACATATCCGCCAATGGCCAACGCCATGACAACAAAGAGCAACAACAACTTGAGGAAAGCCATGATGAACAGTATTGGAAATTAGACCTGCGACCTTTGACAGCACTTCAGGCCCACCGACAGTGTTACGTACCAAGCGGTGACAAGGGCCAGGCCAAGAATACCAAACAACAAGAGCAACGGTATACATGTCAGCAGGAAGATATACTTCACTTCGTTGCCTTTCCAGCCCCAGTGTTTGAACTTCAAGGCGAACATTGGAATCTCAGACACCATAAGCCAGCTGCTCAGCACAATGCCCAGCAGCAAGACCGGCATCATCCACGGTGTTGCCTCGATATAGCTTCCACCCCCCACGATAAGCGCGCCCCAGAACAGGGCATTGGCTGGAGTGGGCAGACCGATGAAGCCCAGCGACTGACGCTCGTCAAGGTTGAACTTGGCAAGACGCAAGGCCGAGAAGGCAGCCATCACGAAGGCAAAATAAGGCAGATAGCTACGCCAAGGGTCAGACACATCAAGCAAGGATGAATGTAGAAAGCCCGGATATTCCATGACACTGAGCTCATAGTAGAGGATGGCAGCCGGAGCCACCCCGAAGGTGATGTCGTCTGCCAGAGAGTCGAGTTCCTTTCCTATCGGCGAAGAAACATGGAGCAGACGGGCACACATGCCATCAAAGAAATCGAAGACGGCCCCGATGACTATCCAGAGCAGTGCCATCCCCGGGTTACCCATAAAGGCGAATGATGTGGCTACGCAACCCGACAAGAGGTTGCAACAGGTGATGATGTTTGGAATATTCTTCTTCATAAGCCTCAACAGCCCTTCAACAGGGAAGGACATTTAAAATACCGCTTTTATCTATGGTTCAAGCCTTCACTTTCTGAGCATGCCCGCCTATGGGGTGCTCGCCGGTAGAAAACCTGGTACCACCTGTCACGCTTATTTCAGTTTGGCGATGATAGTCTGGTCGCCAACCGTTTTCTGTCCCATCTTCACACAGATTTCGGTACCCAACGGCAAAAACACATCCACCCTGCTGCCCAACTTGATGAATCCAAGATGCTCGTCGATGTAGCAGTCTTCACCCTCCTTGGCATAGGTCACGATGCGGCGGGCCATGGCTCCTGCAATCTGACGACAGAGGATATCCACCCCGTCTTCTGTGGTGATCATCGTATCTGCACGCTCATTCTCCTCGCTGGCCTTGGGCAGCCATGCCTTATGGTAGTTGCCGTCCTGATGCCTGACAAACTTCACCTTGCCGTCTACCGGAAACCAGTTGGCGTGGACATTGAACAAACTCATGAAGATGCTGACCATGATACGCTTGTCATGAAAGTACTCATGTTCCTCCACCTCTTCAATCACCACCACTTTACCATCGGCAGGAGCAACCACAATCTTATCGGTATCTTCAACATTCAGGTATCTGATGGGGCATTGATAGAAATTGACAACGATGGCGTACACAATGCCAAAAACCACCAGGAACGCCCAGAACGGCCATTTGACATCAAAGGCATACCACAGCCCTGCAGCAACAACAATGATAGATAAAAGTCCGTAGAAGAGCGTATCGGTCCCTTCACGGTGTATGCGGATTTTCTTCAGTTTTTTTATGCGCTTGCCCATGTTTAAGATAGGTATTATGAATCAGTGCAAAGGTAATGTTTTTTTATCTAAGTCACAAATTTTTTTTATGCTTCTTTTGGCCATATCGGTAATTAGGCGTAACTTTACAGCATCAAAATATATATAGAATGGAAGATTTTGTACACCTGCATGTACACACGCATTACTCGGTTCTTGATGGTCAGTCGAAAGTAGCCCGCCTCGTCGACAAAGCTGTCGCAGACGGCATGAGGGGCATGGCCATCACCGACCATGGGGTGATGTACGGCATCAAGGAATTCTCCGACTATTGCGCCTCCATCAACAAGAAGCGCAAGGCTGAGGGCAAGGAGCCCTTCAAGCCCATCTTCGGTTGTGAGATGTACGTCGCCAACGACCATAAGGAGAGCAAGGATCGCAACAAGGGTGACAACCAACGCTATCACCTCATCGTTCTGGCCAAGAATTACAACGGATATAAAAACCTCATCAAACTCGTGAGCCGTGCCTGGGTAGACGGATTCTATACCCGCCCACGTACCGACCGGTACGACCTGGAGAAGTATCACGAAGACCTCATCATCTGCTCGGCCTGTCTGGCAGGCGAGGTTCCCCGCAAGATTCTCAAAGGCGACATTGCCGGTGCCCGTGAGGCCATAGAGTGGTATCACCGTGTGTTCGGAGACGACTATTACCTGGAATTGCAGCGTCACGAGGTCAAAGACCCCACGCTGCGCGCCAACCGCGAGACTTACCCGTTGCAGCAGAAAGCCAACAAGGTGATGATTGAGCTGGCCAAGGAATATGGTGTGAAGATTGTATGCAGCAACGACTGCCATTTTGAAGACCAGGACACCGCTGAGGCTCACGACCACCTGCTGTGCCTGGCCACGAGTAAAGACCTCGACGACCCCACACGCATGCTATATACCAAGCAGGAGTGGTTCAAGACTCGGGCGGAGATGAACAGCATCTTCTCTGACCTGCCCGAGGCGATGGCCAATACCATCGAGATTCTTGACAAGGTGGAGATGTACAGCATCGACCACGGCCCAATCATGCCCTTCTTCCCCATCCCCGAGAGTTTCGGCACTGAGGAAGAGTGGCGGCAGAAATTCTCGGAGGAAGACCTCTATCGCGAGTTCACTTCCGACGAGAACGGCGAGCATCCCCTGCCCGCCGACGAGGCCCAGGCTGTCATCGACCGACTGGGTGGATACGACAAGATCTACCGCATCAAGTTTGAAGCCGACTACCTGGCCAAACTGGCCTACGACGGCGCGAAAGCCTGCTATGGCGACCCCGTACCCGACAATGTGAAAGAGCACATCAACTTCGAGTTGCACGTCATGAAGACCATGGGCTTTCCAGGCTACTTCCTCATCGTGTCCGACTTCATCAGCGCTGCCCGCAACGAGCTGGGCGTGTGGGTGGGTCCGGGACGTGGCTCGGCAGCAGGTTCGGTGGTGGCCTATTGCCTGGGTATCACCAAGATCGACCCTCTGAAATACGACCTACTGTTCGAGCGATTCCTCAACCCCGACCGTGTGAATCTCCCCGATATCGACACCGACTTCGACGATGACGGCCGTGGCCGCGTGTTGCGCTGGGTGATGGACAAGTACGGCCACGAGAACTGTGCCCACATCATCACCTACGGCAGCATGGCGACCAAAAACTCCATCGCCGATGTGGCTCGTGTGGAGAAGCTCCCGCTCGACCGTTCCAACTTCCTGAAGAAGGCCATTCCCGAGCGTTTGCCCGACAACATGAAGATGAACCTCACCAATGCCATCAAATGTACGCCCGAGCTGCGCGAAGCCGAGGCGTCGGTCGACCCGCGTGAGCGCAACACCATCAAATATGCCAAACAGCTCGAGGGCACCGTGCGCGGCACGGGACTGCACGCCTGCGGATTCATCATCTGCCGCAACCCTATCAGCGACTGGGTGCCCATCTCTACAGCAGACGATCCCGATTTCCCCGAATTGAAGTGTGCCGTCACCCAGTACGACGGGCATGTCATCGAGTCGACGGGACTCATCAAGATGGACTTCCTCGGACTGAAGACCCTCTCAGAGCTCAAGGAAGCATGCAAGGTGGTGAAGCAGACCACTGGTGACGTGGTGGACCTCGACAACATCCCCATCGACGACGAGCTCACCTATAAGCTCTATCAGCAGGGAAAGACCATCGGAACGTTCCAGTTTGAGTCGCCAGGCATGCAGAAATACCTGAGGGAGTTGCACCCCACCGTCTTTGAAGACCTCATCGCCATGAACGCCCTCTACCGTCCTGGGCCCATGGACTATATCCCCGACTTCATCAAGCGCAAGCACGACCCTTCGCTTGTGACCTATGATATTCCCTGCATGGAGAAATATCTGAAGGACACCTACGGCATCACCGTCTATCAGGAGCAGGTGATGTTGCTGAGCCGACAACTCGCCGGCTTCACGCGCGGCGAGAGCGACGCCCTGCGTAAGGCCATGGGTAAAAAGAAAAAAGCCATCGTCGATGCCATGCGACCCAAGTTCCTGAAGCAGGGCACAGCCAATGGCTACGACGAGAAAATCTTGGAGAAGATATGGGCCGACTGGGAGAAATTTGCCAGCTACGCGTTCAACAAGTCACACGCCACATGCTATTCGTGGGTAGCCTACCAGACGGCTTATATGAAGGCCCACTACCCTGCCGAATTCATGGCAGCCCTGATGACAAGGCGTTTCTCTGATATCGGTGAGATCACCAAACTGATGGAAGAGTGCAAATCGATGAACGTCGTCACACTGGGGCCCGATGTCAACGAGAGCTACGTAGAGTTTGGTGTCAATACCAAAGGTGAGATACGATTCGGACTGTCGGCCATCAAAGGCATGGGCACAGCCGCTGCCGAGGCCATTGTCAAGGAACGACAGACAAATGGCCCGTACAAGGACATCTTTGACTTTGTCGAGCGCATCAACCTGAAGGATGTCAACCGCAAGGCTTTGGAGAGCCTGGCCATGAGTGGCGGCTTCGACTGCTTCGGCCTCCCTCGCGAAGTGTATGCAGGCACCAACAACAAAGGAGAAGTCTTTCTCGACTGCTTGGTGCGTTTCGGGCAGCAGTATCAACAAGACAAGGCTGCGGCAGCCAACTCACTCTTCGGGGGCATGGACACACAGATTGCCATCGTCACACCTGCCATCCCTGATGCTGAACGTTGGAGCAACATCGAACGGCTGAGCAAGGAGAAGGAACTGGTGGGTATTTACCTATCGGCCCATCCACTTGACGACTACACCCTGATACTCAAGAATATGTGCAACACTACCTGTCAGGAAATCGGCAACCGCGAACTATACGAAGAACTGGCGCAACGGCAGGAACTCACCTTCGGAGGCATTGTCACCAAGGTGACCCAGCGATTCAGCAAGCGCGGACAACCTTTTGGCCTGATTACGATCGAAGACTTCGACAGTTCGGGAGAGATTGCACTCTTCGGCGACGACTGGGGAAAATGGAGCAGCCGCTTCATGGAGGGCTGTTCGCTGTTTATCACGGCCCAATGTGTCAAGAAATTCGCTTCCAGCCAAAACTATTCACTAGTGATACAGAACGTAGAGTATCTGCAAACCGTAAAAGACAACCGTATCGAGCGGTTTACCATCCACGTCAGAAGCAAGGCCATCGATGAAACCGTGGTAAACGACATCATTTCGATGATGGGCAATGAAGAAGGTAACACTGAGCTCTACTTCAATATCAAGGATGAGGAGAACAATACCAATGTGCTGCTCAGAGCCGGCCTTCGGAAGATTGAGGTACAAAAAAGTCTGGTGCAATATGTTGAAGAGCATGAGAGCATGAGCTACTCGGTCAACTGAAGACAGCCGGGCCTTATCGTATATATAATATTCACCGATTACAAAATCATCAAGATATGGAAATCAAGATTGAGTCTTTAGAAAACATCCGCGAGGCAGCCCGCGAGTTTATCAACAACATGGGCGAACGCACGGTCTTCGCCTTCTATGGCAAGATGGGTGCCGGCAAGACCACCTTCATCAAGGCCGTGTGCGAGGAACTGGGTGTGGAAGAGGTCATCACCTCCCCTACCTTTGCCATCGTCAACGAGTATCGCTCTGCCAAAACAGAAGAGCTGATCTACCACTTCGACTTCTACCGTATCAAGAAACTCGAAGAGGTCTACGACATGGGCTATGAGGACTATTTCTACAGTGGAGCCCTGTGCTTTCTGGAATGGCCCGAGCTCATCGAAGACATCCTGCCGGGCGACGCCGTGAAGGTCAACATCACCGAACAGGCAGACGGCAGCCGGTTGGTGGAATGCTAAATTATGACATCTTTTTTGGCATGATGTTTGTCAGACTAGAAGTAATTGCTTAAATTTGCAAGAGGTTATAATCCGAAACAATAACAAATAAATAAGTAAAGCTAAAATGGAAGTTACAATTACAACTGAGAATTTCGAGCAGTATAAGAATGGCGATCTGCCATTGGTAGTAGACCTCTGGGCTACATGGTGCGGCCCCTGCCGCATGATTGGTCCCATCGTCTCTGAACTGGCCAACGACTACGATGGCAAGATCGTAGTGGGCAAGTGCGACGTGGAGGAAAACGACGACATCGCCATGGAGTTTGGTGTGCGCAACATCCCCACCATCCTCTTCTTCAAGGGCGGACAGCTTGTCGACAAGTTTGTAGGCGCTGCTTCGAAGGCAAAGATTGAGGAGAAGTTCAAGGCCCTGCTGTAAGACGCTGTTGGGTGACCATGGCCAGTCGCCTTGCTACATAGACCATAAGGTGGCGTGTGTGTGGCTATGGCAAACCCATGCTATAATGATAAGAACCCTGCATCTACGGTATCATCCGGACTTGCAGGGATTTTTCATGCTCTTTCTTATCGTACAATCCGTTGCCACTCTTTAGCAAATATACCGTTGCGACACCATGGCAAAAAAGACTGAAATCGTGATTTCTTAACCGGATTGTAACATTTGCGAGAGCGTTATGAAATATAGGTTACGTAATTTTGCAGCCATCAAAATCATTAACAGCAGAATATGAGTAGTATCTATTTGTGTATCGTCGTCTTTTTGCTATGTCTAGCAATATTCGACTTATTTGTAGGCGTAAGCAACGACGCCGTCAATTTCTTACAATCAGCCATTGGTGCCAAAGTCGCCAAGTTCCGAACGGTGATGATCATCGCATCATGCGGAGTGGTGCTGGGCGCTGTGATGTCTACGGGTATGATGGACGTGGCGCGTCATGTCATCATGACACCCAGTCATTTCTCCTTTGAGGAGGTCATGGTCATCTTTCTGGCTGTCATGGTGACAGATGTCATCGTTCTCGACATCTTCAACACCCTGGGCATGCCCACATCAACGACGGTATCACTGGTGTTCGAGTTGCTTGGCGGTACGTTCATTCTGGCCATCATCAAGGTTTTGGGCGACAACTCACTCGACTATGGCATGCTACTCAATTCAGACAAGGCGCTGCAGGTGATTCTCGCCATCTTCGTATCTGTAGCCATCTCTTTCGTCTTCGGTGTCATTGTCATGTGGCTTTCGCGACTGGTCTTTACGTTCAACTACAAGAAGCACAGCCGTTACAGCATCGCCATCTTCGGCGGTATCGCTTTCACTGCTCTGGCCTACTTCATCTTTATGAAGGGCATGGGCAAGAGCCCTTACCTGCCTGAGAATATCCGTGAGTATATCGACAGCAATATTTCGATGATGCTCGTCTACACATTCATTGGCTCAACCATCCTGATGGAAGTGATGCACCTGATGAAAATCAACATTTTCAAGTTCGTCGTCCTCATGGGTACCTTTGCCCTTGCCATGGCCTTCGCCGGCAACGACCTGGTGAACTTCATCGGTGTGCCTTTGGCCGGTCTCGACTCGTATAACGACTATATGGCCAATGCCAATGGTGCTGCTCCGGGTTCCTACATGATGTCCTCACTGATGGAAAGTGCCAAGACACCCGCCATCTACCTCTTGCTGGCCGGCTTGGTGATGATCATCGCCATGACCACCTCAAAGAAAGCCCAGAACGTTATCAAGACTTCGGTAGACCTGAGCCGTCAGGACGAGGGTGACGAGATGTTCGGCTCATCGCGTGCTGCCCGCAGCATCGTGCGCTTCTCTCAGGATACCAGTGCCTTCATCATCAACGCCATGCCTGCAGGTCTGCGTCATTGGTTCGGTGCCCGTTTCAACACCAACGAAATGGTGCTCGAAGACGACAAGGCTGCTTTCGACGTGGTGCGCGCTGCGGTCAATCTGGTGCTGGCTTCCATGCTCATCACCATCGGTACCAACTACAAGTTGCCGCTGTCTACCACTTACGTCACTTTCATGGTGGCCATGGGTTCGAGTCTTGCCGACCGCGCCTGGACCCGCGAGAGTGCTGTCTTCCGCGTGACGGGTGTGATGTCGGTCATTGGTGGCTGGTTCATCACGGCTGGTGTGGCTTTCATTGCTTGTGCCCTGGTGGCTCTGCTGATGTATTATGGCGGCATCGTCATTCAGACTGCCTTCATGGCACTGGTGATCTATCTGCTCATACGCAGCAGTCGCCAATATAAGAAGAAGCAAGCTGAGAACGATGAGGAGCAGGACTCTTTCCGTCTGATGATGCGCACGCATGATCCCGAACTAGTGTGGGAATTGCTCAAAAAACATGTCAGCAACACACAGGCCAAGATCAACCGTTATGCCCTCGAGCAATATAATACCATCATCGATGGCTTCAAGAATGAGAAGGTACGCGAGTTGCGCAAGAGCGACAAGGGGCTGAAGACTGAGCTCGAGGCCCTGAAGAAGTATCGCCGACAGGAGATGCTTGCCCTTAAGAAGTCACCTACGGAGATTGCCGTGGAGCGCAACACATGGTTCCATATCGGCGCCAACAGCGACCAGCAGTTTATCTACACGCTGCGCCGTATGCTCACACCCATCAAGGAGCATGTCGACAACAACTTCAATCCCTTCCCCAAAGACTATGCCGAAGAGTTTGAACCCATCCGCCAGAAGATCAACGACCTGATGCTGTTGACCTGTGAGCAGATTGAGACCGGCCGCTACGAGAACTACCGTGACGTGCTGAGCGATGCCGATGCCTGCAAGGACGAGCTCTCGGTTATTCGTCAGCGTCATATCAACCGCATGCAGCAGGCTCACGACAACAAGAACCTCCAGGTGGCTATGGTCTATCTCAACGTGCTGCAGGAGAGTCAGCAGTTCCTCAGCGTGATGCGTCACCAGCTCAGGGCTGCCAAGCGCTTCACCGAAGATTAAGACTATAGTCGTAACCGCACACCACAACAGTGCCAAGGCTCTGGCCCGTCATAGGGCTGCAGCCTTGGCACTGTTGGTGTGTTGGTGGGTTAGTGGGTTGGTGGTTTGGAAGCTGAGGTGGATATGGAAGCTACATGGCAAAGCACAGTAACGATGCATCAAGACAACTCTCCACGTGCGTGTTCTCGGATGAAACGACCAATGAAGTAAATACCTATGGACTTGTGGTTCGACTCGAAGCAGACTGTGGTTCGACTCGAAGCAGACTGTGGTTCGACTCGAAGCAGACTGTGGTTCGACTCGAAGCAGACTGTGGTTCGACTCGAAGCACAATGCGTCCAGGCAGCTGGCACAGCACCTGTAGGTTGCACACACAGTGCCCCAAACGCTTAAACGGCTAATCAGACGGGACGTATAAAGAAATGGGGCGGCAGGGTTGATGAGTTGGGGCGGCGCGTTCTGCCGCACGGATGGCAATGTATCACACAAGACGGGGTAAAGCAGGTAGCCTGTCATGCTCACCACGCCACACTTTATATCTTGTTGTTCAAGCAGTTTTCTTCCTCCTCTCCACCGAGTGTATCAGTGGTCTACCCTGAACCAGTCGGCATCAATCCAGCCACGGTTGCCCTTGGCTGCGGTTCGCTCGCTCACAAATCCCATCTTGGCCCCTATCCACTTGCCTTGTCGCATCTTCAGCACGTCGCCCACCTCGTGGTAGTGCTTGCCATCAAGACTGTAAGCAAATCGGCACAACCCATCGTTTACCTTCATCCGCAGATAGATATCCATATAGATGACAGGCGAATAGGGAATGGTGTCGCGCTCGGTGGCCTTGAGCGTAGCCAGCACCTTTTGGGCTTCTACCCCACCGGTATCGGCACCTCGGCACGAGAGCTGCTTGAGCTCAAAGCCATCGCCCTGCCTGCACACCACCAGCGCCTGGTAGTCCATGCCCATCATCACCACACCGCCATACTGTCCGTCTGCCTTCGATGCCATCCTCACCTTCGTCGTGGCAGTGAAGGTCGGTGCCGGCAGTTTTTGCAGCAGCAGGTTGCCAGACTCCCACAGGCTCTTAGACTCCGGTGCCAGATCGGCCGTATAGAGACGCATACACCCCTCACTGGTGGGCATGCCCCACAACTGGTTGTAGTTGGCCTGCCACTGCCATTGCAGTCCCAGCTCGTTGTTGTCAAACTCGTCACTCTCCTGTGGGTTCACGCGTGTCACGATGCTGGTCTTGGGCTTGCGATAAGTCAGATAAGGCTCTCCGCAGCCGTCGCCGTCACTGTCGTTGCCCATCACGGGCCATCCACTCGACCAGTCGACAGGCTGCAGAAACACCACGCGGCCATAGGCATATTTGTCGTTGAAATGCAAAAACCAGTCCTCACCTTGCGGCGTATACACCCATCCGCCTTGATGGGGCCCGTTCACTGACGTTTTTCCCTGCGCCATCACCACCCTGGCCTCGTAGGGACCGTAGATGTTCTTGCTGCGCATGGCCAGTTGCCAGCCATGCTGCACGCCTCCTGCCGGACACATGATCCAGTAGTAGCCATTGCGCTTATAGAGCTTTGGGCCCTCGGTGGTGTGATGTCGCTGTCCGCCGTCGAACACCATGCGCGGCTTGCCTATCGCCTTCGTGCCGTCGGCCGACAGCTCTCGGATGGTGAGCACCGAGTTGAAGTCCGCACGACTCCCGGCCCATGCGTTCACCTGATAGCAACGTCCGTCGTCGTCCCGCAGCGGACACGTGTCGATCATGCCCTTGCCCTCGATGACACACACGGGCTTGTCCCAGGCCTTGGCGGGGTCCTTGGTCTTCACCATGAACACACCGTGGTCGGGGTCGCCCCAGTAGATATAAAACTCACCATTGTGGTACCTGATGGCGGGAGCCCACACACCCTTGCCGTGCTGCGGAGTGTCGAAGACCGACTTCGGCAGCTGCTCGTCGAGGGCATAACCCACGATCTGCCAGTTCACCAAGTCAGTAGAATGTAGCACTGGCAGTCCGGGTATGCAGTTGAATGAGCTTGCCGTGAGATAATAGTCATTGCCCACCGCCACCACGTCGGGGTCGCTATAGTCGGCAAAGAGCACAGGGTTCTTGTATTTGCCGTTGCCCAGGTCGGGGTCCCACACCTTCGACCTGTATTGTGCCGAGGCAGCCAGCGGCATAACCATCACCATGAGCATCAGCAGAAGTCGCTCCCCCACCCTTCCTGCCAGGTCAGAGGCTTTGCCGGTTGTGCAGAAAATGTTGTCCATCTCAAGTAAGATTTTCATTTGTTTTGATGAATTGTCGCCCCCTATCGGAGTATCTACACTTCTCATACTTTAATATTTCAATCTCTTGGCCCTCTCCAGTGCCTCCATATAATAATAGTCGGCATAGATAATGCTGGCATCGATCTCGCTGCCCGCAGCATGGTGTCCGGTGCTGTGCATGAGCAGGGCGACGTTGCGCTTGCCACTCCTGTACGTCTTGCCCGCCAACTGCTCCAGCGTGCGCAGGGCGATGTCGCGGTAGTGGTCACCCTTCGCACCTCCCACGTAGCCCTGCAACTCGAAGAGTGCCGAGGTCACCACGGCGGCGGCACTGGCATCCTTCGGGGCGGCGAGACCGCGAGAATCGTCCATATCCCACAGGGGCACCAGGTCGTCACTGGTCTCGGCCAGTCGTTTGAGGTAGATATCCGTCACCTTCTGCGCAAACTGCAAGAACGCCTTGTCGCGGGTCCACCTATACACCATCGTGTAGCCATAGATGGCCCAGCTCTGTCCGCGCACCCACATCGACGAGTCGGCCAGTCCCTGATGCGTCACGCCATGCACGAAGCTGCCACTCAGCGTGTCGTACACGGCCACGTGGTAGCAGCTGCCGTCGGGCCTGAAGTGGTGGCGCATGGTGGTGGCCGCATGACTCACGGCCAGGTCGTAGAGATATTGGCTGCCGCCGTTTCTTGAGGCCCAGAAGAGCAGTTCCAGATTGATCATATTGTCCATGATCGTGTTGTGCCCGCCATAGTCAGCCACATGCCTGGGCCAGCTCAGCAACGTGCCTACCTTGGGGTTGAAGAGCGTGGCCAGCGTGTCGGCGGCAGCCAGCAGTGTGCGACGGTAGCGCTCGTTGCCGGTGAGTTGCCAACCCTTCATCACCGACCCGATCATGATGAATCCCAGGTCGTGGTCGTATACGGGCTGGTAGGCCAGTGCCTCCAGTGGCCGGGTATAGGTCTCGGCCACGGCCAGCATAGCCGGGTCGCGGGTGATGTCATAGTCCATCCAGAGCAGTCCGGGCCAGAATCCGGAACACCACTCCTCGGCCTTGGCGGGCCGGCAGTTCCAGCCTTTTTGTTTGTCGCCAGCCAGAATGTTACGGGGCATCATCGTAGGGTCGTAACTGCCGTCGGCACGTTGCAGTTCCTTCAAGGCCCTGTGCAGCTGCGTGTCGCAGTAGCTCAGGTCACTGTCTACATCAAGGTGTTGGGCATAGACCGTGCCGCTCAGCAACATGGAAGCCCATAACAATACTTGTTTGATCATCACATTCAGTTTTTTATATTAGATACGTCCGAAGAGGGCCGAATACTTAAGCCTTTGTCTTGAATGTGTACCTTTGTTGAGATTTACGCCTCTGCACCCGCCTATTCTCATGCACATTGCCTGCTTAGAAACCAAAAACCTGCCGACAACCAGGTCATGACCCAGTTGCCGGCAGGCAGTAGCGAGGCAAAAGTAGTCTATTTTACAAGCACTTTCTTACCGTCGATGATATAAACGCCCTTCACCAATGGACGTTCAACCTTCACACCCTGTAATGTATAGATGCCCTGCGGCACCAAGGCTCGCTTCACCTCAGTGATGCCCGTTGTCTCAGCCTTTGCACAGACCAACGTGAGCTGTGGCACCAGGTCGGCAGCGGCGTAGGTGTAGCTGGCGTTCTTGGCGTTGGTCACGTCGCCCGTCTCCTTGGTGAAGAACTTATTGCTGTTGGCGTTGCCATCGGCAGAGGCCAGCATCAGGTTGAGGGTGCCCGTTGTGGCCGACTTTGCCAGATTGGTCACATCGATATTGTTGGTCCAGGCAGTCAGGTCGGGGTTGGCAGAGATATCATCAAACACAAGCGACTTATTGCGTACACCCAAGGCCACATCAAAGGTAACAGGAGTCTCCTTGCGTGCCGCATCCACGTAACTGGTCTCGTCGGCATAGATGGCATCCTCGGAGAAATCGTGGCCGTAGGGATAGAGGCTCATGCCCGTCACGCCCTTGCAGCGCTCTGTCACCAGGCGCAGCGTGGCCTGCTGCACGGTGTACACGCCCGATGTCACCTCGGTGGGAAGCACGAAGCGCAGCAGTCCCACGAAGTCTTTGCTGTTGGCCAGATCGGTCAGTACCTCCATCGTTGTCTCAGCCCCACGCTTCACCGTATTGCCCATGCGCAAGTATGTGTCGCCAGTGCTGGTGGCTGTAGAGGTCACCTGATTAGGGTCTGCCTCATATTCCACGGTCAGCTGAGGCTGAAGGTCGGCTTGTGCAAAGGTGACACCATTAGTAGTGTTGGTCAGATCGGTCACTTCTTTGGTAAAGAACTGGGTAGAATTTGCCTGGTCATAGTCCTTGGCTACGAGCAACGAAAAGCTATTGGATGACAGAGACCTCACATAAGAAGTCACATCAATAAAGTTTTGCCATGCGCTGGCGGTAGTATAGGCCGAAGCAATATCTCCGTCGGTCGGTGCCCATGCTCTATCTCCATTGGCCTTGAACGTAGCTATGGGCGCTTGTTTTAATGCTGTAGTAACATCAGAGGCTACGTTAGAATAGACTGAACTCTCCGTGAAATTTCCACCGAAGGCATAGAGAGAAGTAGATGAATCGCCTTTCTTGTAGCGTGTAACCAAACGAAGCGTCGCCGATTTTACGCGATACCCAGCATTTGGCTTCGTGATTTGGAATGAAACCAAGCCATAATAATAAGCAGGTTCTGAACTCGACGTCCTGACTTCTAACGATACTGTCGACCTTTTGGTTTTATCGAACAGCAATACCTCTGAATAAACAACAACCCTTATCTGTCTGTCGGCAGATAAGGGTTGCTGGTTAGGGTGACACGCGGAGGCATGGCACGGAGAGAAGGGCACAAAGGGAACTGTCAGTATTTTGCTGAAGAAGACAACTACTGTACTTCGAGCAATGACTTCATTTTCCTTACCAGTTCCTCACCGCGCAGATCGAAAGAAACGGCCTTGCCCTCGGGATCGATGATAATCATTTTAGGAATGGCCTCAATGCCGAGCAGCTTGGCTACCGGAGAACCCCAACCTAACAGGTCGGAGGCATGAATCCATCCGGGCTGCACCATGTCGTTGCGCGTCATGGCGTTTCGCCAGTTGGGCTCTTTGTTGTCGAGCGAGAAGCTGATGAGGGCAAAGCGGTCGGACTTGTCGCGCGTGTCTTGATAGAGTTGCTTGATAAGCGGCAACTCCTTGATGCATGGTACACACCAGCTGGCCCAGAAGTCTAACACGACATACTTGCCACGGTAGTCGCTCAGATGTTTCACCGTGCCGTCGGCCAACGGAATCTTGATATCTGGCAGTTCGCCCCCCACTCGGAGATTCTGCGCCTTCACATAGTTGGAGAACGACAGGAAATAAGGGTGCGTGGCAAGAGATGGCGAAAGGCTCTTGACCATGCGTTCAGCGTAGAGCTGTGAGAAATGCCACACCATCTCGCGTTCCATCATCAGCGGTGCCAGCGGAGAATCGTTGTGGTCGAGCAGGAACTGCAAACGGTTAGACTCACACCTAAAGACCTCGGCAGCTCCCATGGTGTTCATGTGAGCCCGGCCCTCGGGTGAGTCGAGCCAGGTGGCACCATAGCGCTGGGCCCAGCTGCGGATGGTGTCGTTCTGGACATCGATACATTGCTGGCCAAAAGCCTTATACTGGTTATACAGTTCGTTGGTGGAGGTGCCTCTTACCAAAGACCCCGAGGGGAAGGCCGCGTCACGTATCTGAACGGTAATCTCACCTGGCTCTAACCACACCGGAATCTCGCCGTTGTCGAAGCCCGTGATAAAATACATGAGCAGAGGAGCTTTGGGGTCTACCGGATAGCTGAAACGGAAGACACCGTTCTGCACCAGGGCCGAGTCTACTTTGACAAACTGGTCGAACTCGTTGACCTGGCTCAGGTAAACCATATTGAGGCGCGCCTTGGAAAAACGAAGACTATCTTTGCCCATGCGCCCGTTGATGACACATTGCTGCGCCACGGAGACCTCAGGCAAGAGTAACAGAATTACGAAAAACAGTAAAGTTCGTAGTGATAACTTATTCATAGGTTTCTACTCCTTCTAATATATTTTTAATTTTCTGAACCATCTCTTCGCCTCTCAAGTCGAAGGCTACCACCTGTCCTTTAGGATTAAGCAGCACCGTGCGAGGCACAGCCTCCACTTTATACAGTTTGGCGGCATCGCTCTGCCAGCCCTTCAGCGTCGACACATGGAGCCAATGGGCATGGGTGAGGTCGTTTTGCTTGACGCAATCAAGCCAAGCCTCCCGCTTGTCGTCAATGGAATAACTCAGGACGACAAAGTTGTCGTGACCCTCAGAGAGTTTCAACGCCTCTTTCATGAATGGGAACTCACGGCGGCAGGGGGCGCACCAACTGGCCCAGAAGTCAATCAAGACATACTTCCCCCGTAACGATGACAATTGAAGTTCCTTGCCTTCGGGAGTATAAGCCTTAAAGTCGGGGCCTTCGTTACCCACCTTTAATGCCGAAGCCTTAATCAGATTGTTGATTTCCGCGTAAAGAGGGTACTTCTGAAGACTCGGGTCGAGCAGGCGCATCATGCTGGTCTGCGCAAACTTGGGAGCAAAGACCTGCAACAGGTCGTAACGGATGATGTAGAGTGCCACCGGTGAAGCATTGTGCTGAATGACAAAGTTCATGACGTCGGATTTGGCAGACAAGATATTGCTGTGATAAACAGCTGTCTGCAAGGGCAGAAAGGCCTTGTCAGACTTAGCCTCCTCGGGATGTGCGCTCACGGCTTTCTGCATGGCCTCTTGCGCTTTCTTGACAGAAAGGTCGTTCACGTCCATGTACGATTTCCATACTTCGTTGGCAGGGGTTCCATGCGCCCTGGCACTAACAGGGAAGCGTGCGTCGAAGGGATCAATCACAATATCACCAGGCTCAAGGAAAACCCGCACGGCACCATTGTCGAAGCCCGTGATGGCATAAGGCTCGACGAGTGCCGGTGCCACGCCTGTGAACCTGAACCGGTTTTTCTTAACGATGGTTGAGTCGACCGGTATCAGCTTTTCATCTTGTTCGCGACACAGGTACACTTTTGTCACTTTGCCCTTGGTAAAGCGCAGTGAATCTGTGCTCAACGTGCCATTGATAGAGAATTTTCCGCCAGTATCAGCCATGCCGCCAAGTGTTGTCAGCAAGGAAAGTAAAAGAAAGATAAAGCGTTTCATTTGTTACGTTTTGGTTTATGATGTTTATTGAGTCAACTGTTCTTTGACAAACTGTTCGAGTTCCTTGTCGCGAATGTCGCGACCGATGATTTCGCCTTCGCCATTAAGAATGAAGATGGCGGGTATGGCAGTGACGTTGTATTGTCGAGCCGTCTCGTCGCCCCAGCCTTTAAGCGACGAAACCTGTACCCAAGGCAGCCCGTCTTTGGCTACGGCGTCGGCCCATCGCTTATGCACATTGTCGAGAGATATACTCACCATTTCCAAGCCTTGGTCATGATAGCGGGCATACATCTCCTTGAGAGCGGGGTTATTGAGTCGGCAAGGACCGCACCAACTGGCCCAGAAGTCTATGATCTTGACTTTGCCCTTCATTTGGCTCAACGTGAACGATTTTCCGTCCAAGGTGGGTAGGGTGAAGTCGGGAGCCTTCTGGCCTTTCGACAATTTAGATAGCCGGCTCACCCTTTCCTGAAGAATACGTCCGCTGAGCGATGCCTTAGCCTGAACGCCGAGCGCAGCGTAAAGGTCAGCACTCGCACGGGCATTCATATTACGTACTTGCGCTGTAGTCAAGGCATCGAAAGCCGATATGACATTGTCGTTGTCCCGGTGGAAACGCTCTGAATAGGTCAGGAGTTGCCGACGAAGGCTTTCAGCCGAATCGTTCATGAGGCTGGCGCTACGAAATTTGGATATTCCCTGTAGACTGTCGCCTAAAGCCTTGACAGCCGCTATCTGTTTCTGCCTGGCCACCACCTCGCTGAGATAGTTGTTGTAAGCATCTTGTAGACGCCCACCCTTTATATAACTACCGTCGCCATCTTTCAGGAGTGCCTGGTAAGAAGCTTCAGGTTCGGCGATGACCTGGAATCCTCCACTGTATCCCTTCACAACGACATAAGCCACCATAGGCTCGTCGACATCGGCTTGAAGGCTGAATGTGCCTTGCTCAGTAAAATCGGTCGAGCCCAGCGTATCGACCTTGTTTTCGCTCGTGTGGGCAACAAGGAGCAAACGGCCTTTGGAAAGACCTTCGACCTTGCCGTTGACGACCACCTTTCCGGCATAAAGTGAAGAGGATGCGAGTATGGCGCACGCGAAAGCCAAGCAGGCTCGGCGGGGGTTGAATGAGTTGGTATGCATGGTTCTTTTAATAAACATTGAGATCATAGGCGTATGGGTGAACAAACTGTACGTCGATAATATTCCCGAACTGATTTCCTGCGGAATCAGTGGTATAGAGTTGTACTGGATAGCTCTCATCGATGTCGCCGCTGGTAGCCAGCTTGATTTCGGCCACGGCACCCTTGTCGCCCATGTTCATACCTATAGTAAGATAGCGTCCGAGGTCTCCCGAATAAAGCAGTGTGTTCTCTTCACGAAACTTCATGCAAGAGAGGGTGTATCCGCTGGGGGCCGTGTAGAGTACGGTCTTGTCACCGTTGCTTACGTTGTACCTGATCACGTTGGCACCGTCAATATAGAATATGTTATTTGTTGGAAACCAAGTGTTGTAGATGATCGAGTTGGCGAGCGAGGGTGAGAAGCCTTCTAACTTCTGGGCTTCAATGCTGAATGCGGGCTTATCAGAAGTACCGTCCTTTTCGTCTTTGTCTGAGGCGAGGGGCGTGAGCTCGTAGAGATAGTATTTGTCCGCGTTGTCCTTGAAGACAAAGAAGGCGTGCTCTTCCTCATAGTTTTCTCTGTACTGCACATAGCCATAGACACCGGTCTTACCTACAGGCGAAAGGCCTTGGGCAAGCTTAGAGAAGTCGACTTTGGCATCGAGCAGCGGGTTGTAGAGTTGTCCGTAATAGGCTTCGTCTTCGCCCCAAATGCTATATGCATCGTCTTTACTGGTATGGAGGAAACGGTTGTTATTGGCATCCCAGAACACGAAGTCATCGTTGGTAATGGCTCCCGCCGTCACTCTGTAATTCTGCTCGCTACCTTCTTCTGTCGATGGATATTTGAAACTCATCAGCGCGCGGGCCGTGGCAAAACGCCCATCCTTGCCCAACAGGTAATAGTAGTCAGACTGGTTGCTGGGGTCTCCTGTCATCCCGACGCGGTCTACCGACAGGTATGCTTGGTCGGAGGACGGCAGCACATAGCTCTTGTAATTGTTGAACTTGCGTTCGAGCCCAAAAGGCTTGTAGACAAGGGCTGGGGCACCATCTATGAAGACGATGAAGTTGTTGGTCTCAATCGTCTGCGTGTAGTTGACAAAGGTCATGGTTGCCTGATACATCAGCTTGCTGGCATTGGCGAAGGGGTTAGATACTCCCGGATGTACCAATGCATGGGCATCCATGCGCACCTGAATATCGGCGCCCACCTTCTCGATGTTTCCCAACAGCCTGTTGCCCGGCTGCCCATGTAGCACAAAGATGCTGTTCTTGAAGATGGGACGGGTGGCCACCTTGAACTGCACATAATGTGACAAATCGGTAGAGCGGTCGTGAATCTGGAGCATGACATTGTAGGTAGTAGACTTGCCCATGGGTAGCACCACGTCCATATACCCCGGTGTCGTCAGCGTGTCCCTGACAGTCTGTCCCTGCGCGTTCTTGTATGATCGGGCCCAAATGAAGTCGAGGTTATCAGTGTTGGCGAATTTGGTCTGATTGAATTGGACTGTGACACGTTGCAACGTGTCGGCCTCGGAGAGAGGTTGCGTGAACTCAATCATCTTGCCCTCAAAGGCCTCCTCTATGGCAGGAGTGAACTTTACGTCTTCTATTTCGTTAAGCGCGTTGAAGCTGTAATCATAATTGCCTTTATCCTCGTAGCACGACGCTAACAGTAATGCGGAAGATAGAGCGAATAGGAGCTTTTTCATGTCCTTCTGTTTTTAGTTAATTGTTGGGAACGAAAAATCATAGCTACCGCCAGCCATGCGCTCGCGGAAGAGCTTGTTGCAGGCCTTAATGGCGGGTTCACCTCCAAGAGAGGAGTCCCAGGCTACCCAGCCCCACTGGTTCATGACTGGGAACATCTGGTTGAGTACAAACTTGCTGCCTTGATACTCCAGCCACACCTTAATCATGAACGCGTATTTCTCAGGCGAATATTCACCATAGTACTGCTTGATGAGATCGGTGCCACCATCACTGTCTGACCAGGGAGCGGGCTCCACAAGGTTGTAGGCAATATCTGCGAACATGGGTACGTAATAGTAGCCCTTGTAGGTACTGCCCTGACGCCACCCGTCGTAGTAATATTGGTTGTACTGACGCATCATCCCCGCTACAGCCACCTTGTTAATTGATTTTAAGCCAGCCTCATCAGTGTTGAATGTCTGGTACTCGTTACTTGTGGTGACACCGAGCGCATTGCATATGGCCACAAAGCTGCCCGACCGATAGTTTCCGAGATACTTGTCGAACTGGGCGGTCCAATACCAGGGTTTGCTATAGATAAAGTCTTGTTCGTTGATAAACGGGATATCTACAGTTGGAGTCTCGGTAGGATGCGCCTGTTGCCAGAGGCGCAGGCTATCTACAGCGGCGGTGTTCCATTCCACGATGCTATAATAGTCTTCGCGCGCAAAGTAGTTATTGTTTTTAGTCAGATTGACAAGGAAGATGTGCTTGTCAACACTCCAGTTGCCCAAGTACATTTGGAACATACCGTATTGTGTCCAGTTATTGGGTTTGGAGTAACTCTCCTTTGCAAAGATGACAAACTCCTGATACCCCTTGACCCCTACTCCCGTTTCCGAGGTCGAGTCGATGTAGACTACGGCGGCGTAAGTGCTGTCGAGCTCGGCAGGACGCTCCACCTGCACGGTGACGGTCTTTTCGATGGTGTCGGGTGTGAAGACTACCTCGGGACATTCCACGTTAAGCAGTGGACTGCCTTCCAGTGCCTTGGTTTTCAGGTACACCTTGCGGTTGCCATCGGCTGTCAGCCCCATAACCTTCAGGTTGAGGGTCAGCGGCAGCGTTTGTGGATTACCCAGCACATACTGGCCAAAGTTGATGGAGGTGGACAGTTCGCTGGTAGAATTATAGTCAAAGTACACACCGTTGTTTTCGCTACTGTACACTTGTACCTCTTCTTGGCTGCAGGCTCCCAGAAGAATCATAGCGCCAACAGCAAATATGATGTTTTTGATAGAATGTGTCATAGTTCTGGTCTGATTTACATGAATAAATAGATGCCAAACGCCTTGAATTACTCATCATCTGTCCAGCCATACTGGATTTCCTCATCAGGAATGGGGAATACAAAATTGTCTGCCGACAACTGGATATCGGGCGCATAAGGGATGGTAGTCAGGCCATGCGCCTTGAGGAAGAACCAGTATTGGCCTTCGGCATAGTATTCCTTGCGGTACTCCCTGTCGAGGGCCGACAGGCGTCCCTCGGCGTCGGTGAACTTTTCATTCAGCGAAGCCGAGTAGCCACGACGGTTACGAACCTGGTTAATATAGTTCCTTGCTTGTGTCATATCACTTGTACATTCGCAGAGAATATAGTACATCTCTGGCAAACGCACTAATGGAATAACAAAGTTAGGATTGGAGGTGTATTTCCGCGACAGGGCCAGTTGCTGAGTGTCATATACATAGAAAGCAGAAGTCTTTGAACGAATATCGTCCCTTCTCGACCCCGAGACTTCAAAAAGAGAATTGAACTTCGCCTGTGAGATGGTGTACTGGGTGGTAAACTTATCGCTGGAAGCCCAATAGGTATCGAGTTCACTGTCCATGTTATACATATTCAGGCCCACCAGGCACTCACTATATAGTATCGGGTCGTTCTGATTGCTCGTCTGCAGCTGAAGCCCGGAGTTGTCTATCACCTCCTTGGCGTATTCCGCGGCTTTAGCGCTGTTGGAGAGATATACGTTAGCGCGAGCCAATAGAGCCGTAACGGCATAGTAGTTGAAACGGAACCTGCGGTTGCTGGAGGTAAGTTTCTCCCCTTTTTCAAAACTCAACAAGGCTCGTGCTTGTTCCAGGTCAGACTGAACACGAGTCAAGACCTCTCGGGCAGTAAGGCGAGGCTGCTTGCTGTTGTCGGCCACGGTGCGATAGGGTATTGCTTTCACTTCGAGCTGACCGTTATCGGTTATCATTCCAAAGGGACCCCAGGCGCGCAGCAAGTCGAAATGGCAGAATGCACGAATGGCCAGTGCCTCACCCCGCATCATATCGCGTAGGTTGCTGTCTGTAATCACCTTCTCGCCATTGGCATCGAGCCATTTCAGGAAGTTGTTGCAGTTAGCGATGATATTGTACATACCAAGCCACGATGCCGTGATGCGCTGTTTAGACCCGTAGCCATTCGAGGTACTATAATCGTAGATGGCCGAGATATCTGTTACCCCACTGGGAATATAATCGTACTGTTGGGCCAGCTGGTCGAGCAACCCAAACGACATGCTTCCAGAATAAGCATCAGGTGATGTAAGGCTGAGATAAATACCGGTCAGCGCGCTTTGAAACCCGCTCTCTGTACTGAAGAGTTCGTCGGCCTTGAGATCGGTCTTGGGGCTGACATCAAACCAGTCGGAGCAGGATGGCAAAAGCAAAAGGCAGAAGACAGCCTGTAACAGTGCTATATATGTTTTTCTCATGTTATGCTGTATTAAAGGGTTATTTAAATATGGCAGATACCGAGAATGTGAACGATCTTGCGAACGGATAACTCAGTCCTCGCTCCATCTTTACCTTTGAGATACGGAACAGGTCTGTAGTGGTGAAGCCAATATTTATATTCTGCATATTCAGGCGGTCGAGCAGTTTGAACTCCTCACTGCGGAAGCGATAACCTAAACTGATGCTGGCACAGCGCACCTCGTCGTCGTCCATGATAAAGCGTGTAGAGGCAGGAGTCTGCGACCCATTGAGCGCGATTTTCTTGTACTTCACTACATCACCGGGCTTCTCCCAACGGTCATAGGCAGCCCTGCGGTCCAGGTTGTAGGCAATATTGCTGTTTTCGATCTTGTCTACAAGGGTCTGGTTGTACACAATGCCCCCCCACTTGTAAGTGAAACCAATGGTTGACGAGAAGTTCTTCCAGTTGATGGAGGAACTGAAAGTGCCACTGGCGTCGGGGTTTGTGTCACCTACAGGAACCTTGTCGGCTGCATTCCAAACAAAGGTTTTCTGATTGTCACGGGTAAGATACACCTCCTGTCCTGTCATCGGGTCGATGCCTAATGACCTTACCGCGTACAGCGTGGTAGTAGACTGCCCTTCCTGGTAAACTGGCAATGGCGCTGAGGCAGAGGCCAACTGCCGCTCGTTCATTTTGCGCAGATAGTCGGAGATCTTCCGGATCTTGTTCGTGTTATGGTTCAGACCGGCTGCAAGCGTCCAATAGAACTGTTTGCGAATATCCTGGACAACAATCGCGGTGATGGTGGCATCATAGCCCCTGTTCTGCAACTCTCCCGCATTGATGATCTGTGAAGAGAATCCTGTTGACGGAGCCAGATCGTAATTGGTGAGCAGTTGGCGTGTGATGTTGTTGTAGTAGTTGAGGCTCATGTTTATTCGGTTCTTCCAGATACCGAAGTCCATGCCGAAGCTGAAGTTGTCGGTCTTTGCCCATTTCAAGTTAGGATTGTTCAGTCGGGCCAACACGGCACCCAGCATGGGGAATGATTCGTAAGGTTTCATCGAGCCCGAGAAGGTGTAATACTCTATGGCGTCAGACGGACTGAAGTTCTGAGAACCCGTCACACCGTAGGTGGTTCTGAACACCAGATTAGACACATAACCTTCAAGAAACTTCTCACGGTAAGCATTCCAACGTGCTCCTACACTCCAGAATGGTGTCAGGCTATGGTCGGCATAGCTCGAACTCATGTCACCACGAATATTTAGGTCGACAGAGTACTTGTTGTCGTAGCTATAAGACAATTGTCCGATAAGACCCATGGAGCGCGATATGCTTTCTGTGCCGCTCGGGTTCTGCGACATCTTGTTACCGAAGATGAAATCGTCCATATGTGAGTCGGGATAACCCGTGGCAAACAGATTGACGTAGTTGTTACGGTCTTCGCTGACTGTCCAGTTGCCAAAGATACTCAGCAGGTGTTTTGCAAAGTTTTGGTTCCAGTTAATCCCCAGGTTGCTCGACCAAGATGTCATTTCTCCGGTATTCTTGCTATAGCTGCCCTTCAGGGTCTTGTCGGTAACATTGAGAAAACTGGTATGCCCAGCAGGCAGAAAACGCTCGGCCCTGGCCATGCCGCGTACATAGCTAAGTTGCTCGCTGATGCGCAGATTCTCAAGGAGGGCATATTCGAGGTTGAGGCTCGAAGAGATATTGGTGTTGTGGGTTTGGTCCTTAATACCTACCTTGGCATTGTACAGTGGGTTCTGCACAAGCACGCTGCTGGCACCAATATAGTTGTCGAGTTCTGATACCACCTGTCCATTCTCGTTGTAGGGCATATAGTAAGGATTGATGCGTGTATATTCCGAAAACGAGCCGTATGGTGAATTGTGACCATCAGTCTCGGCCAGATTGATGGAGGCCCCTACGGTAATCTTCTGTTTCCTATAGGTCATGTTGAAGTTAATGCTTCGGTTGTCGTTGCTCGACCCCTTCATGACACCTGGAGCGAAAGCCGCGTTCAGGTCCAGACTATATCTGAACACCTCCGTTCCACCGGCTGCCGACAAAGAATGGCGTTGCTGGAAAGCTGTGCGCAGGGGCTGGCTGATCCAATAGGTGTTGACACCGGCAAGCACATTGCGCCTGATCTGATTGTAACGGTTCATTGATGTAGCCGAGTTCTCATTGTAAACTCCTGCTGCCTTTTCTATGGCGAGTTTCTCCTCCGCGTTCATCAGATTATAGCCCGTCAAATCTGGCGCCTGAATGGTCAGACTACCATGGTAGTTCACCGACAGGGCGCCGTCGGGCGCCACTCGGGTTTCAATGACGATGACACCATTCGATGCCCGCGAGCCATAGATGGCTGTAGCGGCCGCGTCCTTTAGGATCGTGACATTCTGAATACGCTCCGGGTCCAGCTGCAGAACCCGACTCATCGAAACAATGAAACCGTCGAGCACAAAAAGCGGCGTATTGGGACGACTCGACACGTTGTCGAGCATCAAATCCATATTGTTGGCCGATGTCGTCAGCCCCATCGTTTGGTCACCGCGCATACGGAACTCGGGTTGTGCATTGGGATTCGATCCGGCAGTATTGCTCTCCATCACTTTGAAGCTTGGGTCGAAGAACTGAAGACTCTTCAGGAAATTGTTTGGATTAATCTCACGCAACTTGTCGCCGGTCACCTCAACGAAATTACCCGTAAAGCTGGTCTTGCTACGCTTACTGATACCTGTCACCACCACTTCATCAGTAGTCAGCGTGCCGTCGGTAACCATTTCTATTTTTATCCGGTTGTCAGGGCGAAGAATCTGTATCGACTGCGTCTGATAGCCCAAGTACGATATGCGTACAGACTCTTTGCGGTTTACATTAAGATCAAACTTACCATTCAGGTCGGTAATGGTTCCCCGAGCTGTTGCTGCCACCTGATTCGTACCATCTGTGATAATAATGGTCGCACCCACCAGGGGCTCACCCGTCTTGGCATCGGTCACTACGCCCGATATTTGGCACACATCTCCCGCTGCACTCTTATCGCCCGGTGCCTTGGCATAGGCCGAGATGATAATATGACGGTCATGGTCATACTCTATCATCACATTCTGATTTCCGATAAGTTCGGCAATCACCTTGTCGAGCGGCCTGTTAGATACATTCATGGAAATAGGTTCGTCGATTCCTACGAGCGACACTTCCCTAAATTCGATCGTAGCCTTTGCCTGCTGTGTCACCAGCTGCAGCATTTCACCCAGTGTGACATTACTTCTACGGAGTGTAATGGGGGTCTCTTTCCAGCTGTTCTCCCCCTGGGCAAACGACGGGGAGGATGAGAGTGCCAGCACTATACAGAGGAATGTGCCGACCACTCTTTTCAGAATTTTCGGTTCTCTCATGTCAATAACTTTTTAAGTTACTTGTTTTAGATTATTCCTTGAGTCGAGTCAGATTATTGAAGAAGCTGATCGAGTATTACAGTGAATGCTTTTCGGGTGTTGTATTTTTCCTTGTATTCCTTGTAGAGCGGCATGACACGTTCTATCTCCTTGCCATTTCTGATGAAGTTGCATAGCAGGGTGTAAAGGGCAAAGTCACGCTGCTTGCCCGAATAGGTGGCCTTTATTGTCTCGTAGATGCCCTCGAGTTTGCCCGGACGTTCATAGGCCTTGCCGGCCTTAATGGCCTCACGCTCCTGTGCGTAAAGACTGTAGCGTATCAGCATGGCACCATAGTCGGGGCAGGACAATGCCACATCATCGTCACGAAGGGTTACGCCATCCATCAGCGCCCAATAGTCACCTATGCCCTGCTCTTCGATAGGCTGGCGACGAATGTCGGCATACATGGGGGGGTATTCGATGAACGACATCCAAGCTGAGGCTTCCTGTTCTGCCAGTATGTAAGCTACCAGGCGGTCGTCGGCCTTTCCTTTGTACTTGCCAGCCAACGCGTTGACTTGAGCGAGCATGATCTTGGCCGAATCGATGCGTGCCTTGGGCGTGATGCCCAATGCGGCACACGATAGCAACTGTGTCTTGTAATTCAGCTTTTGGCAGATGTTTCTCACTTCCTGGCTCATGCGGTTGGCTGCCACGGCCGACTCGGTTCCCGACCATTCCACGTTTCGTTTGTTTCCATCATAGCGCACCACAATGTGAACACTGTCGCCGGTATTCATCAGCACTTGCGTCTTGCTATTGACCAACATCACTACAGGACTAAATTCAGTCGTAAATGCATAGTGGAAGGCTTCACCGGGATTGTTGTGGAACTCGGCTCTTACGGTTGGTGTTTGCAGGCAGTCGAAATACACCATTTCTTGCTGCGTACCATAAACTTGTGCTTCAAGCACTGTTCGCTTTTGTTGCTGTGCCTGAGCAGGCAGGCACAGGAGGGCTGTCATAGCCACTGAAAATAAGTGTTTGTTCATCTGGTTGTATGGATTATATATTTATATATTGGTTCAATGGGGCTTGCAGTTCATGATGACGGTCGTCGTGGAGCTTCCCTTCAGAAACTGAGCCATAAACCGCCGCAAGGTCTCGGGAGTCTGCGACGCTAACAGCGAGGCATAGTCGGCCAAAACATCAATGCCATATCTGGAGTGGCGGTACACTGCGTCATCCCAAAAGTTGTTGCCACGTCCGCCTTCTGTGTATTTCTTTGTCAGCAAAGCTTTGGCTTCAGCGAATACCTGAGCATCAGGGGCCGTGGCCAGTGATTTAACCGTTGTGTCAAATGCGTCGAGTGTAGCGTGCACCTTGTCAGGATTCATCGGACTTATGACATAAATCGACCATACTGGGTGCCCCATAGACAGTGTGACATCGGCCTTTACATCGCAGGTATAGGCGGCCATGCTGCCACTTCTCACGTTGTTCAGCATCATGGTAGACAGCATTTGCCCAGCCAATTCCAACAGGATGGCACGCTCGGGCGAATAAGCCATTCGCTCGCTATGCCAAAGCATGTAGGTGTTGGCTGATGGCGTGGTAGCCTTAAAGCTAAACTCGCGACGCACTTTTCCCTGGCGCAGTTGCAGGTAAGCTCCCTTCCGTGAGCCCAGTTTTTGTTCTCTCGCAGGAACTGAAGCAAGCCACTGGCAGATGGCGGCACGCATATCATCCTCATCAAAGAAGCCTGTTACATAGAACGTCCATTGGCTCATGTCGGCAGTGGCATCCCTCCACATGGTCAACACGCGGTTGTAGTTTACTTGCCTCAGCTCATCGGGGCGCATGGTGAGCATCCACTCTCCATTGAGATACAGCGCATCGTTGACGCTATCGGTAAAGACGGTGTTGGCACTGACCGATGCCAGCATGCCTTCCATGCGGTGACGATAGGCTTCAAAGGCTTGGGCGTCATATCTGATATCGGTGAGGCAGCTATAAGTCAACTGCAGCAGGTCATTGAAGTGGCTGACAGGTGCCGACAGATTCATGTGGGTGTATCTGTCATCCATATTGATTCCAAAGGTAGCTTGCTTCTCGCGCAGCCAATGACTCAGTTGAGTGGCATTGAGTTGCCCCATGCCTCCCACGGCCAGCGCATTGTTGAAGTACTTGACATTTGGCAAGTCTGCCTTGTCGTATTGGCTACAGCCACCGCTTCCTTCTGCCCTTAAGACGACAGGCTGGTGCAGGCTCTCTGTCCGGCGCAGTACCACTGTGGCTCCGTTCGAGAGGGTGAGCGTTGTCGTGCCATACCGGCTATCATGGGTCTCACGCACGATTGCGCCTGGCTCTGGCGCGCTTACCAGCTGGCCTGCTTGCAGCTTCTTATATATATAAGGTGTAAGCTTGGCGTTTCGGGCGCGCTCCACGGCTTGCAGCAATGCCTCTGGGGTAGGCCCTGCCTGACGACAGAAAGAGGCGATAACCATATTGTGCCCATCGAGTTTCAGGTGCTTGCTGATACCCTGCCGTAGCCTCTCGGCCGTGATGCCGGGTACTTGCTCGTTCAGCAGGTTCCGAATCCAAGCGTTCGATGGCATGGCACTCCCATAAAGGAAGTTGTCTTTACACAACTCGAACAGTTGCCGGTTGCTTTCACCCCGCGCACGATTCAGGTCTTGCAGCAAAGCCTGCTTGAACGACTCGTATTCTTTGCCGTCAAATCCGTATTGAGCGGCGCGCGTCACTTCCTCAAGCGCACCCTGCAAGGCAATGTCGGTGGCATTATCCTGTCGTGGCACCACTGACAGCTGCAAGGCTTTCTGCGTAGGTGTGTAGATATAGTCGCCGTAGCTCAAGGTGGCTTTGGCGAATACCCCATTGACCTCTTGTGCTTGCTGTGCCAGCCTTTGGTTGATCAAAGCGATGGCTGCCATCTGCGCAAAGTTGTCGAGTACCGTGTTCACGGTATTCTTGTCATCAGCAGCGGGCGAATGATGTTTGATGAATAATTTTACGTAGCTATTGGGCAACTCGTTGTCATAATCGGTCACAACGATGGGAGTAGTGTTTTCTGGAAGTGAGAAAGGCGTGGCGGTTTGTGCGCCAGATGGCGTGAGATGTCGCGCGAAAAGACTATCGAGCATGGGCGCGACACGCTCTGGACTGACATCTCCCACCACCACAACTGCTTGGTTGGCTGGATGGTACCACGTTCGGTAATAACGCTGCAAGGCATCTGATGAGAAATCACGTATAGCGTCAACCGAACCCAGGGTTGTTCGTAAGCCGTACCGGCTTTTAGGATGCAACTGGGGGAGGTTTCTTTCCAGAAGGCGTGCGGTAGCCGACCGTCGCGTTCGCCATTCTTCCATGATGACCAGGCGCTCCTCATCCATTGTTTTCTGGTCGAAGCGTATCCCAGCTGCCCAGTCTGAGAGGATGAGCAGGCATGAGTCGATGGTCGATGGACGTCGGGTGGGAACGTTCTCGATGCTGTAGATGGTATTGTCGAGCTGTGTCGTGGCGTTTAAGTCGGTACCAAATTCCAAGCCAAGCGACTGGCAATAGTTCACCACAGTCTGTCCGGGGAAATGAGTAGTCCCCCTGAAGCAAAGGTGCTCCAGAAAATGCGCCAATCCCAGCTGATCGTCTTCTTCTTGTAAGGCTCCAGTGCGCTGAATGAGATAGAAGTTTGCTTTTCCATTGCTCATGTCATTCGGAATTATATAATAAATAAACCCGTTGGCTAGAGTACCTTTCCTAATGGCTGAGTTGTTTTGAATCGCGCTGTTGGTATTTGCAGTCAAGGCTAAAGTTGTATGAAACATTACGGCTGCAATCACCAGTCGTTTGAATACCTGCATCGCCAATATGTTGTCCAAATAATAGTTATTAATAATCGTTTTAACAAAAATAGTAAAATATTATGGTATTCTTAGATTAACAGGGTGATTATTTTGGTATTTTAACATAGCGAAACAATATAATACATATACAGAAACTATACAGGTCTGGATTTGTCCTCACCGCTCTTTGAAGAAACATTCAGATGGGCAAGCCGCCCCCGGCGCAGGCAAGCAACGACGTATGATGTTCTAAAGGTGAAGTATGCGTGGCGCCTACCAAGGCATGTCTATCTATCACCTTATTATATATAGGCGAGTTTGGGATAAGATGAGTATGCATACCGTCGCCCTCGATGAGCAGGCAGACTGTGGCGGGGCGCTGCCAAGCTGCCGTTTCAACTGCCCTCTGCGCCTATGGCAAGGGCGGGCGGGCTAAATGAGAAGCCCCAAGTCACGGGATGATTCTATATAGAACTATATTATGGTTTTATATAGAACCATCGAATGGTTTTATATAGAATTATCGGATGGTTTTATATAGAACCATCGGGCTATGCGGTGCGAACGGTTGGGCGTAGGCATGGAGATGGGGCGACGTGCGGGGTGGTCACTGCGGCCAAGAAGGTGGCTTGGGCAAGACGCCACGGAGGGTATGTGGATACTGACACATGGGGCTGATGCCACGGGAGGACAAGCAACGCTGGCCGTGCAACGACATAGGAGCGGTGATAACTTTCTGTTTCACTGGGGGTGAACGTTGATGGCCGCAACAGCCGGGAACTGTTTGCATGCTAACCTTATCCCGAACTCGCGTCATATATAGGTCTACGCGATGCCAACAGCGATAGGGGGTAGCTCATGGTTGATGCCGGAAAAGAGGCGGCACCATGAGCGCGACAAACAGACTACTACAACTTGGCAGTATTGAAAATAAGGCACGCCCCCGGCCATCATCATCGTAAGGAACGATGCCGGCAGGGGGGCGGGATATTGAACGCCATCGTGACGATGATGACTACATCGTGGCACGGCGCATGGATGAAGACTTAGAAGTGGGTCATGACCTCTACGACAAACTTGTCTTTCTCTGACACTTTGGGGATTGCACCTTTACGGTAGAAGTATTTTTCATAGTTGACGCGGATATCGCAGTTGAATGGCTTGAGAAAACTCAGTGTGACACCACCGGTGAAACGTCCGCGGCGATAGTCGTTGATGATGAGCGAGCCTTCGGCATTGGCCTTGCCGTCAAGGTAACGCGTGCCGTCGCTGTGGTCGGTCATGTAGTCGTAGCGCACCAGGGGCGACACCTTCGAGAAGGAGCCACGACGCAAGGGGATGTCGTAGCTCACAAAACTGTCGAAGGCATGCACTGCCTGAAAAGCGTGCTCGTCGTAATGTTTATAGAGGTACTCCACCTCGGCGATGAGCCCGCCCGAGCGGTAAGTAAGGCCGGCATCGTACATCATGATGATGATGTCTTCAGGCTTGATTTTCTGGGCGCTGAGTACCAGCGTGGTGCCACCAGGAAAATGTACCTGAGCCTTGGTGGAGAAATTGATGTTGGAGGTCCAGAAATTCTTCTGGTTGGTCAGACCCGAGCCATTGAAGATGCCTGCCTCGATGCTCACCGGCAAGGCACCACCGATCTCATAACCCAATTTGGCACCTACGTCGCGCACGTTGCCCACCTGCTTGGCAATGAACGAACGGTTGGCAAAATACTGCTGGTGGGGCGAGCGGTGGGCGTCGATCGTGAAGGGCACACGCATCTGGCCGATGGTGAAGTCGAGGTCGCTGCGGATTGCCAGCTGGGTGTAGGCATCGAGCATCTTGATGACACCCTCGTCGCAAAGGTCGATCTCGGCCTTGTAAGAGACCACGGAGGTGAGTTGGCCAGTGACATTGACACGCGCCGTGCGCACCTCAAATCGTCCCTGTCCCTCGCCAGTTTGGTATTCGTACTTGCCCCTGAGTGTTCCACCAATCTTGGGCGTGGTGTCTACGGTGTCGCGTTGTGCCGAGAGCGGCAGGCACATGAGAGTGAGCACAATGGATGAAATGGCTTTTCTATTCATACGTTTGTAACAGGTTAGAAATGATGCTGCAAAAGTCTTTATTATATGTTACTGCTCGGCTACACGAGTGTGTCATTTTTGTTTCATCATAAAAATGTAACACGAAAACCATGCAAATGTAATACAAATGCCATATATTTGCAACAGAAGTGTCGTACTTTTGTGCAACTGATTTCAAACGTGAAAAGATGAAAGAAACTAAGAGAGCTATTTTAGACATCCTGCAAAAAGACGGGAAGAGTGTGAAGAAAGGTGGGAAATTTGAGTCATTGGTGCTCAACCTCGCCCTGCAAAAGATTGACAGTGAGAGTTTTGAGTTCGACGGCGAGGCCGTATACACCACAGACCGGCAATGCTTGATCTACTGCTTGTCTAACAAGGAGTGCTTTGTAGTGCCCGATGGTGTGGAAATCATCGGCGAGATGGCCTTCAGAAGCAAGAAACATCTCAAGAGCGTTGTACTCGCCTCAACGGTGAAAGACATTGGCAAGGATGCCTTCTACGACTGCAACCGGCTCGACAACGTATTCATACCCAAGTCGGTGGAAACAATCAAGAGCTATGCCTTCGCCGAGTGCGACGGCCTCAAGACAGTGATCTTCGAGGGTGCCGTGGAGCATCTCAGCCGCCATGCCTTCTCTGACTGTGACAATCTGCACCGCATCGTCATCCCCAAGGGCACACTCAAGAAATTCCAGAAGGCACTGCACTACGATAGCAGCGATGACTATGTGCTGCTGGAAAAGGAGGAGAAACCCGATGACGAAGGCACAGCAAAGGGCAAGAAATCCAAGACGGCTGATGTGCCACATCAGGAGAAGCCAGTAGAAAACAAACAGGAGGACAAACCCAAGGCCAAAAGAGATAAAAAATAAAACATCATGGGCAAGGGGCAGAACAAAAGCTATGTAGAGCGCGATGTGAGTTGGATGTACTTCAACCACAGAATACTGAACGAGGCGAAGAAAGACAGTGTGCCGTTGCTCGAGCGCCTGTCTTTCCTAGGCATCTATTCGAATAACCTTGACGAGTTTTTCAGGGTGCGGGTGGCATCTATCAACCGCATCCTCGAAACACCGGATGTCGACAAGGCTACCCACCGAACGCTGAAAGACTGTCTCAAGAGCATCAACCGACTCAACGAGAAATATAGTAAGGAGTATGCCGAAGCTGTGGAACAGGTGATGGACGAGCTCGAAAGACACGGCATCCGACTGCGCAACGAGCAGCAACTCAATGAGGAGCAGCAGCTCTTCCTTACACGGTTCTTCTACGAGAAACTCAATGGGTCGGTGCTGCCCATCTGGATTTCGCAGATCGACGACATCTCAACGCTCGAGGACAACCGCATCTACCTGTTTGTGGAGAAGTCGGAGGTCGACGAAGGCGGCAAAACCAAGTATGCCCTGATCAAGGTGCCCGACCGACAATATGGCCGCTGGGTGAAGATTCCTTCGAGCGACGGCTACGACAATATCATGTATCTTGACGATGTGGTGCGCTATTGCCTGCCACTCATCTTCATCGGACTGAAAAAGAGTCGCTACCGCGCCTTCTCGTTCAAATTCACGAAAGATGCTGAGATGGAGATCGACAACGAACAAGACTATGGCACCATGGAGCGCATCGCCCTCGGCGTTGACAGTCGTAAGCGCGGCGAGGCCGTCAGGCTAATCTACGACGCACAGATGCCCAAGGAGATGCAGCGACGTATACTCGACCGGCTCGACATCGACGAGCTTGACACCTCACTTGCTGCCAACAGATACCAGAACCACAAAGACCTGATGTCGTTTCCCGATTGCGGCCATCATGAACTCAAATACCCGCAGTGGCAGCATATCATGAAGCCTGAGTTTCTATCGGAGACAAGCATCCTCGACCAGATCAGGGAGAAAGACCGCTTCATACACGTGCCCTACCACTCCTTTGACGGATATATCAGGGTGCTGCGCGAGGCTGCCATCAAGCCCGAGGTGAAAGCCATCAAGACCACCCTATATCGCCTGGCCAAAGACTCGAAAGTGGTGAAGGCGCTCATCACCGCCGCCCGCAACGGCAAGAAGGTGACAGCCGTGGTGGAGCTGCTGGCGCGATTTGACGAGGAAAGCAATATCAAATGGAGTAGACGCTTGCAGGAGGAGGGCGTGAACGTGATCTTTGGTGTGGAGGGTCTGAAAGTACACTCGAAGCTGCTCTACATTGAATCGAAGAAAGGCGACATCGCCTGCGTGGGCACAGGAAACTTCCATGAGGGCAATGCACGGATGTACACCGACTATCTCATGATGACGGCCAAGACCTGCATCGTAAAAGACGTGGCCCGCGTGTTCGACTTCATCGACCGCCCCTTCCTCCACCCGCGCTTCCGCGACCTCATGGTGTCGCCCAACTCTATGAAAAACCGCATACTGCGCATGCTCGACGCCGAGATAAAATATGCCCTCGATGGCAAGGAGGCATGGCTCAAGATGAAGATCAACCACATCACCGACCCGGAGATCGTCGACAAGCTCTACAAGGCAGCGGCGGCGGGGGTGAAGGTAGACATCATCATCAGAGGCAACTGCTCGCTGGTGCCCACCTGCGGCAAGGCGGCCGGCAACCTGCGATGCATCGGCATCATCGACCGATACCTTGAGCACTCGCGAATACTCATCTTCTGCAATGGTGGCAAGAACCGCTACTTCCTGGGCTCGGCCGATTGGATGCCCCGCAACCTAGGCAACCGCATCGAGGTGATGACACCGGTGTATGACGAAGACCTCAAGCGCGACCTCATGCGCACCATCGACTATGCCTTGAGCGACAACACCAACGGACATATCATCGATGGCACCGGTGCTGACCCCCTGCCAGAAATGACGCCAGGGCTGGCACCCTTCCGCTCACAAGAAAAATTGTATAACGAATACCTGAAAGAATATGTTACCAATGACCAATATCGACAGCTTTGAACTGGCTGCCATCGACGTGGGGTCCAATGCCGCACGACTGCTCATCAAGCACGTAAATGCCGGGATGGACGGAGAGCTCAAGATGCGCAAGAGCTTCTTTGTGCGTGTGCCGCTCAGGCTGGGTATGGATGTTTTCGATTCCGGAAAGCTGTCGAAGGAGCGTTCAGAAGAATTCCTTCGAACCATGAAGGCCTACAAGCAACTGATGAAAGTGTATCATGTGCGCCGATACCGGGCATGTGCCACCTCGGCCATGCGCGATGCCGTGAACGGCAAGGAGGTGTTGAAACAGATTGAGAAGGAGACCGGACTCAAGCTCGAGATCATCTCGGGCGACGAGGAATCGCAGATTGTCTATGACAACCACCTGTCACTGATGTCAGGAGAAGGCAGTTTTCTTTACGTCGATGTAGGTGGTGGCAGCACCGAGGTAACCTTCATGAGCAACGGTCAGCGCATCCATGGCTATTCGTACAACATCGGTACCATCCGGTTGCTCAACGGCAAGGTAAAGCCCGAGACCTTCGTGGGTATGCTCAACGAACTCAAGCAGGTGACCGAGGGATACAGCGACGTCACCATCATCGGCAGCGGTGGCAACATCAACAAGCTCTACCGACTGGCCTCGAAGCGCGACAAGCTCGTTGACCGGCTGCCCGTAGAGACGCTGCGCAGACAACACGCGCGGCTATCGAAGATGAGCATCGAGGAGCGCATGGAGGTGTTCAGCCTCAAGCCCGACCGCGCCGACGTGATTGTACCTGCTGCTGAAATTTTCCTCGGCATTGCCGACAGCGTGGGCGCAAAGATGGTGATGGTACCCAGCCTGGGACTTGTAGACGGCATCATCAACGAGATGGCTGAAGACTACAAAAACAAGGCCAGTGAAGAAAAGGACAAGGCAAAGACTGCCGAGGACAAGAAAAAGAAAAAGGCAACTTTGGATAAGGCCCGTAACCATTCAATTTAGGCCGTATTTCCCATAAGCTTTAAATTTCCGACCTTTGCCGAAAATTTACAGCATTATGTT
>JBHAFS010000087.1:0-45971 GCA_041856205.1 Prevotella sp. | reverse complement strand
CCTCGAAGGCCCTTGAATATATCGGCCTGCTCTATACCCAGGAGGAAAACCTGCGCCAGCGCAAGGCCTCATACGAGGAAGTGGCAAAAGAGCGAAAGGAGAAGGGCTTGCCTGTCATGGATGCCATGGAGGCATGGATGATGGCAGCCGGTACGGCCACCACCCCCTCAGACCTGCTGGGGAAGGCCCTGGACTACGCCTACAAGCTCTGGCCCAGGATGAGGAACTATGCCCTTGACGGAAGATACCACATAGACAACAATGATGTGGAACGCGGACAGCGGCCCTCAGTACTGGGCAGGAAGAACTATCTCTTCAGCCAAGATGACAGGGGGGCGGAGGACAATGCCGTCTTCTACTCGCTGCTTGGGTCCTGCGATGTCGTGCAGCTGAATCCGCTTGAATGGCTTACCGACGTCCTTGGCAAGCTAAATGATGATATGGATGAAGAGCAGATTATACAACTTCTGCCGTATCAATACAAAAAATCCCGAGAATAACCTCGGGATTTTTTGTTTGATTACAGGACGGCCTAAATTGAATGGTTACTTACTTTCCAATAAGGCATGGTAGCTTTCTTACAGAAAAAAAAACATCACCACTGACATGACACAAACGCCCCGCCACTCAAATGAGAGCAGCGGGGCGTAGCAGTAGGCTATGGCTAGGATATAATTGCTTTACTTGGCGTAAGCCACCGAACGGGTCTCACGGATGACCGTGATCTTGACCTGACCGGGGTAGGTCATCTCGTTCTGGATCTTCTCGGCAATCTCATTGCTGAGGTTGGTGCTCTCATCATCGGTCATCTTGTCGGCACCGACGATGACGCGAAGCTCACGACCGGCCTGGATGGCGTAGGTCTTGGTAACACCAGGATAGCTCATGGCGATGGCTTCGAGGTCGTTGAGACGCTTGATATAGGCCTCGACAATCTCGCGACGGGCACCGGGACGGGCTCCGGAGATGGCGTCGCACACCTGCACGATGGGCGCCAGCAGCGTCTGCATCTCGATCTCGTCGTGGTGGGCGGCAATGGCATTCACGATCTCAGGCTTCTCCTTACAGCGCTCGGCCATCTTTCCGCCGAGCAGGGCGTGCGGCAGCTCGCTCTCCTCATCAGGCACCTTACCAATGTCATGGAGCAATCCGGCACGCTTGGCCTTCTTGGGGTTGAGACCCAACTCGGCAGCCATCACCGAACAGAGGTTGGCAGTCTCGCGGGCATGCTGCAGCAGGTTCTGACCGTAAGACGAGCGATACTTCATCTTGCCGACGATGCGGATAAGGTCGGGGTGCAAGCCGTGGACACCCAGATCGATGGCGGTGCGCTTACCGGTCTCGATAATTTCGTTCTCCAGCTGCTTCTTCACCTTGGCCACCACCTCTTCGATGCGGGCAGGGTGGATGCGGCCATCGGCCACGAGCTGATGCAGAGCCAGGCGACACACCTCGCGACGCACAGGGTCGAAGGCCGAAATGACAATCGACTCCGGCGTATCGTCAACCACAATCTCCACGCCTGTGGCGGCCTCGAGGGCACGGATATTGCGGCCCTCACGACCAATGATACGGCCCTTCACCTCGTCGTTGTCGATATGGAACACGCTGACGGAGTTCTCGATGGCCGTTTCGGTAGCCACACGCTGGATGGTCTGGATGACGATCTTCTTGGCTTTCTGGTTAGCATCGAGCTTGGCCTGATCCATCACCTCATTGATATAGCTGGCAGCATCCATCTTGGCCTTGCTCTTCATGCTTTCCACCAGACGGTTTTTGGCTTCCTCGGCCGACAGTCCGGAGAGTTCTTCGAGCTTGGCACGCTCCTGTTCTTCCATCTTGTCGAGTTCGGCCTGTTTCACAGAAAGCAGTTTCTTCTCGTTGTCGATCCGTACCTGCATCTGGTCAACCTCTTGCTTCTTGCGGCCAATTTCTTCCTGTCGCTGGTTCAGGGTGATCTCGCGTTGCTTCAGCCTGTTCTCGTTCTGGAGAATCTTCTGGTTGCGCTGCTGCACCTCTTTCTCAAGTTCGCTCTTCTTGTTGAGAAACTTCTCCCTCACCTCGAGCAACTTTTTTTCTTTTATCACCTCAGCTTCCTTGTCAGCTGCTTCCAACATACTTTTATATTTTCCGGTCAGGACATACCGGAAAACAGCAAAGCCTACAAATCCACCGACGATCAGTGCAATTGCAGCTATGATTATCATACTTATCATTACAGTTTTGTTAGATTGATTATATTCTCTGACTATTCATGCAATCACTTTTGTGCGAGCTCATCCTCGATTTCAGCAGTCAACTTATTGAGAATATCATCATAAGGCTTAGTGTCGTTGCGCTCCAGCTGCCTCATCAGCCTGAGCCCAAGGTCTATCATGGCGAAATAAGTGATTTCCTTGTCGCTCTTGCTTCCCTTGAAGTTAGAGAAGTAAGCGTTCAGGAGCTCATTGATGAGTTCCGCATCTTTACGATACAGGTGCTCGTCTTCACGAAGAACCCTCACACTGATGTCCGTATCGTAAATATGTAGCCTAATATTGATTTTATCCGAGTTTCCTTCTGCCATCGCGTCTATTATTTTTCACTCAGCAGCGTGATGCATTTGTTCACGTCTCTGATGAGCTTGCTCACGCGCTTCTTGGCACCTTCCAGGTCGCCGTCAGTCACCTCGAGCATCTTGGCCATCTTCAACGTGTCGTAATCGGCCTGGACTTGCCGCAGCTGCGTCTCCAACTGCTTGATCCGAGTTTCACGTTCGTCGACCAGCCCGTAAAGTTCAGCATTCTCCTTCTTCAAGTCGTGATATTGGAGAATCATCTGCCTTACGCGCGTCGCAAACGTATTGATAGTCTTCTCGGCTGCATCCATGACGATTCAATTTTCTGCAAATTTATATATATTTAATGACAATTCCAAGAAAAAACAACTAAATCTTTACTTGAGCGTCATCATCTGTACCGGTTTTATTTTTTGCCCTCGGCAGCCTTCACCTCTTCTGACGAGGGGGCGGGCTCTTTTTTGGCAAGCATCACCACTTGATAGACAAAGCTGGAGACCCACTCCTGAGAGAAGCCCAAACGCTGGTTATACTGCCTGACATTCATCACCGTTTTGATGACACCGGTGTCGGTAAAATTGTTCTTGGTGAAGATGTCGTTGACGGTTTTCTCGGTCATGGCGCGTAATGCCTTCTTGAAGAAGCCGGGCACGCGCAACTTGAACTTCATCAGGTTGCCAATGAGCATCATCAAATCTTGGGTGAAATTCTGGAACTGGATGAGATATACCTGCATATCGGGCAATTTCTTGCAGTTCTTACGCACGCTCTGGTCGATCTCCTTGAAGAAATCGTCGTCCATATCGTAAATTTCTTTCATCATCTTTTTACAATGTGCCTTCTCTCCGACGCCCAGTTTGTTGTTTTGTGTCGGCACATGCAGCGTGGTCTTGAACATGCGCAGGTCAGGCAGCATGGCCAGATTGGTAATACCCAACTGTGAAGCCAAAGCAGCCTGAAAATACACCCGCACCAGGGTCATGAAGTCTTGCATGCCACCCGTCTTATCTTCTTGGTCTTTTTTACAAAAGATATTTGACAGTAATCCCATAATTGATTTAAATATTAATACTTATAATTTCGCATGGCACAGCGCGTTGCCATACTTATTTTTTTCGTTGCAAAAATACAACAATAATACGACATACCCAAATAAAACCATTTAAAATCACAGGGCCAACAGAGAGAAAACAGGGAACGCGGAAAAATGAATGATGACAGGAAAATAAAAAAAAACAGGCAAAATCCCATTTTTCCCGCGCTAGATGGGGGGAAATTCAAGAATTATCCGTATCTTTGCAGATATTTAGCATATAAAAAACAAGCAGACATGTTATCGGCCCAAAAAGTTATTGGCTCAAGTGTACATTGATTCAGGCTGAGATCACAAATAATTTCAAGAAACAATGAAAGGCATCGTACTTGCAGGTGGGTCTGGAACCCGACTCTATCCCATTACGAAAGGAATCAGCAAACAACTCATTCCTGTTTTTGATAAGCCGATGATCTACTATCCCATATCAGTGTTGATGCTGGCCGGGATACGTGACATCCTTATCATCTCAACCCCTTACGACCTTCCCGGTTTTCGCCGCCTGCTGGGCGACGGCCATGAGCTCGGCGTCCACTTCGAGTATGCCGAGCAGCCAAGCCCCGACGGACTGGCCCAGGCTTTCATCATCGGCGAGCAGTTTATAGGCGACGACAGTGTATGCCTGGTGCTGGGCGACAACATCTTCTACGGCGCCGGCTTCAGCGGACTGTTGCGACAGAGTGTGGAGCAGGCCGAAAAAAGCGGCAAGGCTACGGTGTTCGGCTACTATGTCAACGACCCTGAGCGCTATGGCGTGGCTGAGTTTGACAAGGATGGCAACTGCCTGAGTATTGAGGAAAAGCCTGAGCATCCCAAGAGCAACTATGCCGTGGTGGGACTCTATTTCTACCCCAACAGTGTCATCGAGATTGCCAAGCACATTAAGCCCAGCGCCCGCGGAGAGCTCGAGATCACAACGGTGAACCAGCAGTATCTGACCCAGCACAACCTCATGGTGCAGACCTTACAGCGTGGCTTCGCCTGGCTCGACACCGGCACACACGACAGTCTGTCTGAGGCCAGCACATTCATCGAGTGCATCGAGAAGCGCCAAGGACTGAAGGTGGCCTGCCTTGAGGAGATAGCCTATAAGAAAGGATGGATTACCCGCGAGCAGCTGCTCGAAGCCGCCCTACCCATGGCCAAGAATAACTACGGAAAGTATCTGTTACGACTGGCAGAAGAGAATCAATAACAAATAGGAATAGGATTAAATAATCAATAAGAATAATGGAAGAAAAACAGAAAATGGAGTTGGAAGCCCTGAATGCGCAGGCTGAAGAAAAGTCATCGTTCGACTTTGCCGCCATTTACACTACACTTGTCCTCAACTGGAAGTGGTTTGTGCTTTCACTGATCATTTGTCTCGGTGCCGCCGCAATCTATCTGCGCTATAAGACACCTATCTATCAGGCATCTGCCAAGTTACTCATCAAAGACAACGACCAGTCGGGGCGTGGCAACAGCAGTATGCTGAACTCAGCCACCCTGGGTCTGATCTCCAACTCCAATGGTATCGACAACGAGATGGAGATTCTTACCTCGCACTCGCTGGCCCAGCAGGCTGTGCGTGACCTGAAGCTCTACACCAACTATTACCAAGTGGGTAAGGTGAAGGACATACTTCTTTACGGCAACCAACCCATCAGCGTAGACCTCGACCCCTCACATCTGGAGAAACTCAATGCCCCCATCAGCTTGGAGATCGAGCGTCTGGCCAATGGCTACCATGTCACGGGCAGCTATTATGTACCATTGGACGAGAACCGTGCCGACGGTCCATATACCATCGACAAACAGCTCACCACCCTGCCGGCTACCATCGGTATCAAAGCCGGTATTCTGAGCTTTGCCACCAACATGGTCACACCGATGGCCGAGGGTACCAGGCTCAAGGTGTTCATCCAGTCGCCCAAAGACGCATCATATAAATATGTAGGCGCATTGAGTGTGTCGCAGACTGCCAAGACCACCACCATTGCACAGCTGGTGCTCAGCGACGAGAGTCCTCAGCGGTCCATCGACTATCTCAAGCAGTTGGCCATCTGCTACAACCGCCAGGCCAACGCCGACAAAAACGAGATTGCCGTCCGCACCGAGGAGTTTATCAATGGCCGCCTCGAGAAAATCAACGCTGAGCTCGGCGCCACAGAAGGCGCATTGGAGAGCTACAAGAAGCGCAACAATATGGTGGAGCTGAAGATGAACGCCGGTCAGGCAGTGGCCAATGCCGATGCCTACTCGCAGAAACTCACCGAAGCCAACACACAGGTGGCCCTGCTCGACGAGATGCAGAGCTACATGAACAACCCCGCAAACAAATACCAGCCCCTGCCCTCTAACGTTGGACTGACCGACCAGTCGGCCACGTCGCTCATCAACAACTATAATGACCTGGTGCAGCGCCGCAACCTCCTGTTGCAGAGTGCCAGCGAGACCTCACCCTCAGTGGTACCACTGACCACACAGCTTGACCAGCTGCAGGGTGCTATCCGTCGTGCCATGACGCAAGCCCGCCGCAGCATGGACATCCAGCGCAACTCCGTGGCCATGCAGTTTGGCAAATACCAGGGGCAGGTGGGCGAGACGCCCGAGCAGGAGCGCATGCTCACACAGATTGGACGTCAGCAGGAAGTGAAGTCGGGCCTGTACCTCATGCTGCTGCAGAAACGAGAGGAGAACTCGATCTCGCTGGCTGCCACCGCCGACAAGGGTAAGCTGATCGACGACCCCGCCGTGGGTGGACAAATCAGTCCCAAGCGCTCGCTCATCATGCTCATCGCCCTGATTCTGGCACTTGCCATCCCTGCCCTCGTGCTCCTCTGCATCCAGTTCTTCAAGTACAAGATTGAGGGTCACAGCGATGTGGCACGCCTGACCGACATCCCCATCATGGCTGATGTACCCGTGGCCTCCGAAACCGCCAAGACCAAGGCCGACATCGTGGTTCACGAGAACAAGAACAACATGATGGAAGAGGTGTTCCGCTCCATGCGCACCAACATGCAGTTTATGCTTGAGGAAGGACAAAAGGTCATCATGCTCACCTCCACCACATCGGGTGAGGGCAAGACCTTCATTGCCGCCAACCTGGCCATGTCGTTCGCCCTGCTGGGCAAGAAGGCGCTGCTTGTGGGTCTGGACATCCGCAAACCGCGTCTGGCTGAGCTCTTCGAGATTACCGACAAGAACCACGGCATCACCAACCTCCTGGTCAAGGACGCTCCCACATGGGCCGACATGCAGTCACAGATCTTGCCATCAGGCATCAGCAACAACCTCGACCTGCTCATGGCCGGCCCCATACCTCCCAACCCCGCCGAGCTCGTTGCCCGCAAGAGCCTCGAAGACATCTTTGCTGTGCTGCGCGAACAATACGACTTCATTCTGGTAGACACCGCGCCCGTGGGTCTGGTGACCGACACCCTGCAGATCAGCCGCATCTCTGATGCCACCATCTATGTCTGCCGTGCCGACTATACCGCCAAGGAGAGTTTCGGACTTATCAATGGCCTGAACAACGAGAAGAAACTGTCGAAGATGAGCATCGTCATCAACGGTATCGACATGTCGAAGAAGAAGTATGGCTATTACTATGGCTACGGCAAGTACGGCAAATACGGCAAGTACGCACGCTATAGCAATTACGGCAAGTATGGCAACTACGGATCATACGGATCATACGGATCATATGGCAACTATGCCAACAGCCACTATGGCGACAAGAACGATGACTCCATCAAGAAATAAGACATGGCAACTATAGCAGTAGACTTTGACGGCACCATCGTAGAAGACCGCTATCCGGCCATCGGTGAGGAGCGCCCGTTTGCCACCGACACCCTCCGCATGCTTATCAAAGAGCGTCATCGTCTCATCCTTTGGACGGTGCGCGAGGGCGAAAGCCTGCAGGCAGCCGTCGACTGGTGCCACGAACGGGGGGTCGACTTCTGGGCCGTCAACCGCGACTACCCAGAAGAGGAGGTGGAAAAGAACAACCATTTCAGTCGCAAGATCAAAGCCGATTATTTCATTGACGACCGCGGCATCGCCGGACTGCCCGACTGGGGCCAGATCTATCAGATCATCCATCAGCACAAGCCTTACATCCAGATTCTCCGCGAGAACATGGGCTATGAGGAGCCGGAAGTGCCACGAAAGAAACACTGGTGGCAATTCTGACTCTTTGGCAACGGCCTAACTGCCTGAGCCTCGAACCCACAACAAAAGGGGCATGACACCAGAAATGTCATGCCCCCTTTCGTTGGTTTCAGGCGTGCAATGCCACGAAGCAAAGCATAATATACCCTATTCGACAACTCAGACGAACCCGTCTAATTCTCCTTGAACCCGACAATGCCGCTCATGGCATCATCGATATAGAAGGTCTTGCGCAGCGTGTCGGAACCCACCGCATACCTCACGTGGAGATAGAGCAATTTGGGAGTGGCCTTGGCATATGTCGCCCCGCGAACCTGGCCGGCAGCCTGCGCACGCATGGCCTGGAGCACCGAGTCGGAAACGAAGAACGCGGAGTCGACCCTCGACCACTCCACCACGTCGTAGTCGGTGAGACCGAGCCCCGTCTTCATAAAGTCTTCGACCATACCACGTGCCTCACGGTCCTGTCCGCAGCCCATGAGCAGCAACGCGGCACAGGCCACGGCTGCCCTGGTGAGTGTTCTCAACATAACTGCCACAGACTATTTGGCAGGAATATTCTTGAGCACCTCCAACAAATGATCCCAAACCATCTGTACGGTAGGAATGTTGAGACGCTCCTCGGGAGTGTGTACATAACGCAGCGTGGGCCCGAAGCTCACCATGTCGATATGTGGATATTTCTCGGAGAAGAGTCCACACTCCAGTCCGGCATGGATGCCGCGCACCACGGGGTCTTTGCCGAAGAGACGGCGATAAGCGTCGACAGTGATCTGCACGAGTTTAGAATCCGGATTCATCGTCCATGCCGGATAGCCGTCGTTCTGCTTCACTGCCCCACCGGCCAGTTCAAACACGGCCTTCACCGTGTTGGCCATGTTGCGCAGGTTACTCATGACGTTGGAGCGCTGACTGGTCACCACCACCAACTTGGCATCCTCACTCTGCACGCTGGCCACGTTGCTCGAGGTCTCGACCATGGTCTCCAGGGCCTTGTCCTGACACATGGCGAAGACACCGTTGTCGAGGGCCTGCAGGGCAGATACAATCTTGCCGCTGACCTCCTTGGGCAGCACCGTCTGCGGCTCAGCGCTCTCCAGGCTCCACACCATGGCAGTGTCGGTCACATGAAACTCCTCCTCCACTTCCTTGGTGAAAATGTTCCAGTCGGCCTTCACCTCTTCTTTCTTGTCGAAGGGCACGGCAAACACCACCTTGCCGTCACGCGGGATGGCATTGTGCATCTTGCCCGAGTTCCACTGGGCCAGTCGCAAGTCAGTCTTCTGCTGCACGCTATAGAGGAAACGTGCCATGATCTTGATGGCATTGGCACGCTTCTTCTCGATGTCGTCACCCGAGTGGCCACCTGTGAGGCCTTTGAGCGAAGCCTGCATAAAGAAATAATCCTGCGGAGCAGCCTCACGGTCGAAGGCGAACGTAGCCGCCGTGTTGATGCCGCCTGCACACGACACGAAGATCTGCCCCTCGTCCTCCGAGTCGAGATTGATGAGGTAGTCGCCGCTCATAAACCCGGCTTTCATGCCAAAGGCACCGGTGAGTCCAGTCTCCTCGTCGCGTGTGAAGAGACACTCCAGCGGACCGTGTTCCACGTCGTCGCTGTCGAGCAAGGCCAGCTCGATGGCCACACCAATGCCGTCGTCGGCACCCAGCGTGGTGCCTTTGGCACGCAGCCAGTCACCGTCGACGTAGGTCTGGATGGGGTCTTTGTAAAAGTCGAACTCCACATCCACGAGCTTGTCGCACACCATGTCCATGTGGCTCTGCAGCACCGTCACCGGTCGGTCCTCATGCCCCTTGGTGGCAGGCTTGCTGATGAGCACGTTACCGGTCTCGTCGACCTTCGTCTCAAAGCCGTGGTCGGCACCGAATTTCTTCAGATATTCAATGATTTGCTCCTCGTGCTTGGAGGGTCGGGGAATGTTATTGATTTTTGCAAATTGCTCGAAAACGCGAGCAGGTTTCAATTCTGCCATATTTCTGTTTTTTTTAAAAAGGTTTATCTATTTTTTCTTTGTGTTCTGCTCTTTTTGCACTAACTTTGCAACGTTTATGTGCCCAGGCATATTGCAAAAGTACAAATAAATGATAGAAACTCTACTCTCCAGTGTGTTAATAATTGCTATTGCCATAGCATTGTTGTCGGTGAAACTGATTGTCAGGAAGAACGGCTCGTTCACCTCGCAGCACATTCACGACAGTAAGGCAATGAAAGACCGTGGCATTCACTGTGTGATCGACCAAGACCGGGAGGCACGCCAGGCCAATCGCGCCTATTGATTCCTCACGCCGAGGGCCGGCAGGCCCGGCCGCACATTGTCATGCCCGACACCATCAGAACAAATAGAATAAAAATATTGAAATGAACAAGAAAAATCTTTTCCGCACCCTGGCCATTGCAGCCGTGTCTGTTGTTGGCCTCGCCTCATGCGACAAGAGCAGTCCCAAGATGGACGAGAAAGCTGCCCCCACAGCCTCACAGGCTGCCCCAAGCAGCAAAATCGCCTTTGTAGAGGTTGACTCGATCATGACCCAGTACAACTTCTGCAAAGAGTACAGCAAGATTCTCGAACAGAAGGGCAACAACATCCAGAAGACGCTCGCCGCCAAGCAACAGCAGCTGCAGGCCGCCGCAGCCAACTTCCAACAGAAGGTGCAGCAGAACGCCTACACCCGCGAGCAGGCAGAGGCCGTACAGGCCGGACTGCAGAAGCAGAACAACGACCTGCAGGTGCTCAACCAGCGCCTCAGCAGTGAGTTCCAGGCCGAGACCGAGAAATACAACAAAGCCCTGCACGACTCGCTGCAACACTACCTGGCACTATATAATAAGGATAAGAAGTACGGCATGATCTTTGCCAAGCAGGGCGACAACGTGCTCTATGCCGACAAGGCCTACGACATCACCAACGAGGTGGTGGCCGGCCTGAACAAGGCTTACAAAGGCAAGGCCGCCGCTGCCAAGAAATAAAAAAACAAAGGTGTGCGACAACAAAAACGCCCAAAAGTTTGGTCGTTAAAGAAAAACATCGTACCTTTGCACACGCTTACGAAAAAGTAAGGCTCCGTAGCTCAACTGAATAGAGCATCTGACTACGGATCAGAAGGTTGTGGGTTTGAATCCCGCCGGAGTCACTTCTTTCGAACAAGCATGTACACATACACATACGGATTGGCTCCGTAGCTCAACTGAATAGAGCATCTGACTACGGATCAGAAGGTTGTGGGTTTGAATCCCGCCGGAGTCACCAGAAAAGGTCGCAGCACATCTGCGACCTTTTCTGCTGTACACCCCTCCAATCCCCACCACCGCCGCCCATTCCACCCATCAAACGTTAAAGAGTTGAGAACTAGGCAGTTCACAATCCATTTTTTCGACATAATTATCGAAAAAAAACCAAATATATTTCTTAGTAACAGGAAAAACTTGTACCTTTGCAATCCATTAGACAAACTTTGTCTGATAATTATAAAACAATAACGATACAAGTAAATCAGAAATGACAAAAGCAGATATCATCAGTGAGATTACTGAACAGACCGGCTTGCAGAGAAAAGAAGTTGCAGTTGTTGTAGAAAGCTTTATGGAGACCGTAAAGAATTGCATGCTCGAGAAAAAAGAGAATGTCTACCTGCGCGGGTTTGGCAGTTTCGTAATCAAGCGTCGCGCCACCAAGACTGCACGTGATATCGGCAAGAACACCACCATCACCATTGCCGCTCACGACATCCCCAGCTTCAAGCCTTCAAAGGCTTTCGTAGAGGAAATGAGAGGCGAATAAGAATACCCAAACAATATTATACAACATTTTAAACATTCAAGCTATGCCAAACGGTAAGAAAAAGAAGGGCCACAAGATGGCTACGCATAAGCGTAAAAAGAGATTACGTAAGAACCGTCACAAGAGCAAGTAAGCTCAGGCCGACAGTTCTAGAGAAGGGGTGTGCCTCGGGGCGTACTCCTTTCTTTTTAAATTAAAGTTCAAGTAATGACAAGCGAAGTAGTAATTGACGTCAAGCCCAAGGAGATTTCCATTGCCTTGCTCGAAGACAAGCGACTGGTGGAATACCAGAGCGAACCTCGGTCGGCTAATTTCTCTGTGGGCAACATCTACATTGCAAAGGTCAAAAAGCTCATGCCCGGCCTTAACGCATGCTTTGTAGACGTAGGCTATGAACGCGACGCTTTCTTGCATTATCTTGACCTCGGAAGTCAATCCAACTCCTACGCCAAGTATCTGAAACAGGTACAGAGCGACCGCAAAAAACTTTACCCCTTCGAGAAAGCCTCACGCCTGCCCGAACTCAAGAAGGACGGCAGCGTGCAGCAGACCTTGCAGGTGGGACAAGAGGTGCTGGTGCAGATTGTCAAGGAACCCATCTCTACCAAGGGTCCCCGTCTCACCGGCGAACTGAGTTTTGCAGGCCGCTTCCTGGTGCTCATCCCCTTCGGGGACAAGGTATCGGTATCGTCGAAGATCAAGAGCGGAGAGGAGCGAGCACGACTGAAACAACTCATCCACAGCATCAAGCCCAAAAACTGCGGCGTCATCGTGCGCACCGTGGCCGAGGGCAAACGTGTGGCAGAACTGGACTCTGAACTCAAGATCCTGGCAAAACGTTGGGAGGATGCCATCCTAAAGGTTCAGAAGACCCAGACCAGACCACAACTCGTCTATGAGGAGACCGGAAGGGCCGTCGCCTTGCTGCGCGACCTTTTCAATCCCAGTTACGAAAACATCTTTATCAATGACAAAGATGTCTTCACCGAAGTGAAGGACTACGTGACACTCATCGCCCCTGAAAAGGCAGGTATCGTCAAACAGTATACCGGAAAAGTGCCCATCTTCGACAACTTCAATGTAACGAAACAGATTAAGGCTAGCTTTGGCAAGACGGTGAACTATGCCCACGGGGCATACCTCATCATCGAGCACACCGAAGCTATGCACGTGGTGGATGTGAACAGCGGTAACCGTTCGAAGAACGAGAAGGGACAGGAAGGCACGGCACTCGACACCAACCTCGGGGCCGCCGACGAGCTGGCACGCCAGCTCAGGCTACGTGATATGGGAGGAATCATCGTAGTAGACTTCATCGACATGAACCTGGCCGAAGACCGGCAGATGCTCTATGAGCGGATGTGCAAAGCCATGCAGAAAGACAGGGCCCGACACAACATCCTGCCCTTGAGCAAGTTCGGACTCATGCAAATCACGCGCCAGCGCGTGCGCCCAGCCATGGACGTCAACGTCGAGGAAGACTGCCCCTCATGCAACGGTACCGGCAAGATCAGGTCGAGCATACTCTTCACCGACAAGCTCGAAGGAAAGATTGACCAACTGGTCAACAAGATCGGCGTCAAGAAATTCGATCTCCACGTACACCCATACGTCGCCGCCTATATCACCAAGGGCGCGTTCTCACTGGGTCTGCAGTGGAAGCTCAAGTACGGGTTTGGGATACACATCATCCCATCCCAGAAGCTCGCCTTCCTACAATATGAATTCTACGATTCAAAAGGAGAGTTCATCGACATGAAGGAAGAGCTCGACTCCAAATGACAAAAGCCCCCGAAAGTACGCTTGTGACTTTCGGGGACTTTTCAATTATCCACACACATCATCCAATCTACAAGGTCATGGAACAGAAACACCAAGGAGGGATGGCCAGCGTACTGGCTGCCCTGGGCGCCAACCTGCTGGTTGCCGTATCTAAGTTCATCGGTTATGCCGTATCCGGCTCGGCAGCCATGCTCAACGAGTCGATCCACAGCGTAGTCGACTGCACCAACCAGGTATTGCTCCTCGTGGGCAACCGCCAGGCCAGAAAGGCAGCCTCCGACCTCCACCCCTTCGGTCAGGCCCGTGCCAAGTATTTCTACAGCACCATCGTCGCCATGATGCTCTTCTTCGGGGGCGGTGCCCTGGGCATCATGGAAGCCACGCAGAAGTTATTTCATCCCGAGCACACCGTCGAGAACACGTGGCTCGTCATGGCCATCCTGCTGGCAGGCATCATCATCGAGAGCTTCAGCCTACGCGTGGCCTTCAAGGAGATCAGCCACCTCAACACCGACCGCCTGCCGCTGCCCCGCTTCCTGCGCGAGAGCCGGCATAGCGAGATTCTCATCATCTTTGCCGAAGACACCTGCGCCGTCGTCGGCCTGCTGCTGGCCATGGGCGGCACCATGCTGAGCCACGTCACCGCCAACCCCGTCTACGATGCGCTCTCGGGCGTGCTCATCGGCGTGCTGCTGTGTCTGGCCGCACTCTTCCTGGCCCGCGAACTCTACAGTCTGCTCATCGGCGAGAGTGCTACGGAGAAAGACCGGAAGCTCATCCGACAGGCCTTCGACCGTGAGCCGGTGTCGCGCCTCATCAACCTGAAGACCGTCCACCTGGGCCCCGACGACCTGCTCGTGACGGCCAAGGTCGAGTTTTCCGAACCCACCGTCTACAAGGCCGCCGACATCATCAACACCATCGAGCAAGACATCCGCGCCAGCCTGCCCCAATATAAGATCTATATCTATATTGAGCAAGACAAGTTTGTGGCAGACTATCATAGCTGATCATCCTGATACCTTGTCTACCTGTCTTGGCAGAGAAGCGGCCGTGTCTGTCACCAGGTGGCAGTGTCACAGGCCTTCATCGTATTCAATCTTAGCCTCTTTCTTCTTTTTGGTATATCCAAAATTATAACTCATACCCAGATAGATAATGCGTGGATTGCGGCGCATCTCCACCTTCTGCTTGAGTTCCGGCGTGTCGAGGGTGTATGACCGGCGCGAGGTATCAAACAAGTCGGACACCGTGAGCAACGCCGACAGTCCGGTGCCTGGCACGGCATAGCGTGCCCCAAGGTTGAAGACAAAATTGCTGTTCTGCCGCCCCTGTGCCACCAGTTGCCTACCGCGGTACTTGGCGTTGAGCTGCAGGGTGAGGTTGCTCACCGGAATGATTGGCATTGAACATACCCGTCCACGACAGCACGTTCTTTCTACTGCCATAGCCCAGCCTGCCGGCATCGATCTGGTTGTAAAACCCATTGAGGCTGGCGTTGAAGTTAAGCCATTTGCCCACCCCCTGCGTCCACAGCAGCTCCATGCCTGCCTGTCGGCTGTCATTGAGGTTATCGTAGGTGGTGAGCAGCGCTCCGTCGCCCACGGCTCGCGTCACGGGTGTAATCTTGTTGGTCAGGTAGCGGTAGTAGAGCGTGGCCGATAGTGTTGTAGCCCTCTCGTTGTTCCACAGCCACCCCAGTTCCACGGAGTGGATCTTCTCTGGCCTGAGGTTGGGGTTTCCTGCCTTGAGGCTCAAGGGGTTGATATACTCGGGATAAGGGTTCAGCCAGTCGCCGTCGGGGCGGTTCACACGCAGGCTGTAGCCCAGCGTGAGCCGCTGTTGCCCGCCCAGGTCATACACCATGTTGAGCGTGGGATAGAGGCCGGTGCAGCGCCCGGTCATCGTGCTGTCGACCAGCCACAGGCGCTGGCGGTCGCGGGCCAGTTCGCCGCGCAGGACGGTCATCACGTGCCACCGCCCAAACTCCATCTCCAGGGTGGCATAGAGCGCATGGATATCGCGGTAGTTGGAAAAGTCGCTCGTGCGCTGCGCATCGGTCAGATAGGCTGTGCCGTCCCATATCTGTGTGCCGTAATTCTGGTCGCGATGCTCGTTCTCCCAGTCGTACCCGGCCGACAGCACCAGATGTTCACCCAGGTGTTGCTTGACATAGATCTTGCCATGATGCAGGTATTCGGTGTCCCACACCCGCTGCTGCTCCCGTGTCGCCGTACTGTCGCCGCTCATGAGAGTGAGATAGTGGTTCTGCTCATTCTCCTCCTGCGCCGAGTAGCTGTATTCAGCCCCCCCACTCGTTGCCATCGCCATACTCATGGCCGTAGGCACCACTCACCTCCCAGGCGTTCTCGGTGGCATCGGCACTGCGCCTACGCTGATAGCCGCCCACCGCCGCCGTGCCACCTCCCAGAGTTTGCGCTTCGATGTCCTCGGTGCGCAGGAAGTGGCGTGTAGAAGCCATGCCCGACAGATCGAGGTGGTCGTGCCTGGTGAAGTCGAGCGTCACGCCCAGTGTGCCCGTGTGCGAATAGGGATGTCCTATGCCCTGCTGCCGCTGGTGGTAGATGCTGTCACCATAGACACGGCTGTCGTCGGTGGTACGGTCGTAGCGGTCTTTCTTATAGGCATAGCTGCCGTAGAAGTTGGCGATGCCTGTGCGATAGTTGAAACTGCCGTTGAGATTATACCTGCCCCTGTTGTCTACGGCTACACCGGGCCCGGAGCCCGATGTAGCCGTAGCTGATGCTCATAGCCGCCGTAAGCATTACCGACCACGAACAGAAGGGAGGAATCAATATACCTTCAGCCTGTCGCCCACACGAATCTGGTAGTCGGGCGATAGGTTGTTCTTCTTATAGAGGTATTTCAGGCGTATGCCGTAGCGCTGTGCGATGGAGTACATACTCTCGCCGGGCTGCACCACATGCGGCCGGTTCTTGTAAGCCTTGATGGCCCGTTTCTGCTTCTTCTTCAGGTAGACGATGTCGCCTTCCTGCAACACGTCGTTCTTGTCGCGCTCGTTATATTTGGCAATTTTCTTCCACGGCAGCTCCGTCTCCTTGCCAATCGACTTGAAGGTGTCGCCCTGACGTGCCACCAGATAATAGTTCTTGTTGTAGATCTTGATGGGATGCAGCGTGCCACCGCGCTGTGCCGGCTTGTCGCGCCCTGCCCGCTCGGCCATAAACTTGTCGTAGTCCCTGGCCGTGTCGTATTGGTAGAGCCCATAGAGCTCGATGATGTCGATGAGCTTCTGCGCATAGGCCGGGTTGGTGGCATAGCCGCACTCGCGCAGTCCGCGTGCCCAGCCCCGATAGTCGGTGGGACTGAGGGCAAAAAGGCGCGCATAGCGCCGGTTGCGCGCCAGGAAGATGCTGTGGTCCTCGAAGCTCTGCCGTGCGTTGTCGTAGACCCTGAAACACTCGCCCACGGCATCGTCGTCTTTGGCCATGGTGCGCCCCGTCCAGCCATGACACTTGATGCCGAAGTGGTTGTTGCCCACGGTGGCAAGCTCGCTCTGGCCCGCTCCGCTCTCAAACACCCCCTGTGCCAGCGTGATGCTCGCCGGTATGCGGTAACGCAGCATCTGCTCGATGGCCAGGTCTCTGTATTGTTCGAAATAGAGCTGATATTTAGCATTATATCTCATCTGTGCAGTCATCGGGATGAACACACAGATGAGATATAAGATAATGACGATGCGTTTGATTTGACTCATTTGGCACATGACTTTACGTGAATTGCAAAAATACAAAAAAATACGTAAAGTGCTGGCTAAACGTCTATTATTTAACGTTTTTCGTGCATCGTGCCAAGAGCCTGCTCAATGCCTTGCGGCATCGAGCAGAATCTCGTGGAGCGTGGGATGGATGTGGACGATGGTTGCCAGACGCGCACGCGTCACGCCGAAGTTCATCAGTGCCGCCACCTCCTGCACCATGCCCGATGCCTCGGCACCCATGGCGTGGCAGCCGATGATAAGGTCGTGCTCATCGCAGACGAGCTTCACCAGTCCGTCGGTCTGCTCCATGGCCTGTGCCCTGCCATTGGCGCGGTAGATGGCCTTGTGCGTGGTGCAGGCCATGCCGCGCAGCTTACACTCGTCCTCGGTCAGTCCCACTGATACCGCCTCGGGCGTGGTGAACACCGCCGCCGGCATGATGTCGAGACGGATGTCGTCAGGCCGGTCGAGGATGTGGTTCACGGCCCTCATGCCCTGGAACGTGGCGGCGTGGGCCAGCAGCTGTCGGCCATTCACGTCGCCGATGGCATAGATCTGCGGCACGTTGGTCAGCATGTTGTCGTCTACGGCGATGCCCTTGCCGCCGGCCGTCACGCCTGCAGCCTCCAGGCCGAGGCCCGCAGTGTTGGGCTGTCGGCCCGTGGCAATGAGGATGCACTCGGCCTCTAGCTCGGTCTCCTTGAGGGTCTTGCGGTCCTGGAACACCACCGTCGGGCCGTCGATGCGCTGCACCCCGGCGTTGAGGTGGAACTTCACGCCGCGTTTCTCCATCGTCTTGCGTATGCGCCGAGCAATCTCGGCATCCATCGTCGAGAGGCACTCCTTGAGATACTCGACCACCGTGACGCGACAGCCGAAGGCTGCAAACACCGATGCCATCTCCATGCCGATGACGCCCGCACCCACGATGCAGAGGCTCGCGGGCAGCGTGTCGCGGGCCAGCAACGCCTCCGACGTCACCACGTTGGGGCTCAGCGCCTTGCCGTCGGCACCCAATCCGGGCAGCGGCGGCAGCTTGGCGGTAGAGCCGGTGGCAATGATGATGTGGTCGGCAGTGACGTGCTCATCGCCCACGGCCACGGTATGTGCGTCAACAAAGCGTGCATGGCCGCGCAGCAGCGTGATGCCCGGCTGGGCCAGCAGCATCTCCACGCCCTGGCGCAGGCCATCCACCACGCTGTTCTTACGCTGCATGGCCGCGGCAAACAGCGCCGCGCCGTCGTCGCTGCCCACAGCCTTGGCCGCGTCGTGTACCAGTGCCTTGGTGGGTATGCACCCACTGTTGAGACAGGTGCCCCCGGCCAGGAGCTCCTCGGCCACCACCACCTGCAAGCCCTGCGCGGCGGCGTAGGCAGCGGTCTCGTACCCTCCGGGACCGCTGCCGATGATCATCAGGTCAGTCTTCATCGCCTTTGTAAGTCAAGATGGGTTGCCGCGCAGCCGCCACGTCGTCCACGCGCTTAATGGGTGTGTTGTGGGGAGCCGTCTTCACCAGTTCGGGTTGCTCGGCGGCCTCCTGTGCTATCTGCCTCATCACGGCGATGAAGGCATCGATGGTCTCCTTGCTCTCGTTCTCGGTGGGCTCGATCATCATGGCCTCGTGGAACAGCAAGGGGAAGTAGATGGTGGGTGCATGGAAGCCAAAGTCGAGCAGGCGCTTGGCCACGTCCATGGTGGTGACACCGGTCGACTTGTCCTTCAGTCCGTCGAACACAAACTCGTGCTTGCACAGGCTGTCGATGGGCAGCTCATAGACATCCTTCAGCCGCTCCTTCACATAGCTGGCATTGAGCGTGGCCAGCGGGCCCACCATCTTGAGGTTCTCGCGCCCGAGCGTGAGGATATAGGTGAGGGCTCGCAACTCCACGATGAAGTTGCCATGGTAGGGATTCACCTGTGGGAAATACTGCTCCAGCCCCTTGCGCACGCCCACGGGTCCGCTGCCGGGCCCGCCTCCGCCGTGAGGCGTCGAGAAGGTCTTGTGCAGGTTCACGTGCAGCACGTCGAAGCCCATGTCGCCCGGCCGGCATACGCCGAGCAGAGGGTTGAGGTTGGCCCCGTCGTAGTACATCAGTCCGCCGCAGGCGTGTACCATCTCTACGATGCGCACGATGTCGTGCTCGAAGAGTCCCAGGGTGTTGGGGTTGGTCATCATCATGGCAGCCACCGTGTCGTCGAGCTTCGCGGTGAGGTCGTCCACGTCTACCGTGCCGTCGACAAGGCTCTTCACCTCCACCACCTCGAGTCCGCAGACGGCGGCCGAGGCGGGGTTGGTGCCGTGGGCCGAGTCGGGCACGAGCACCTTGGTGCGCTTGGTGTCGCCGCGCTGCTCATGGTAGGCACGGATCACCATCAGCCCGGCCAGCTCGCCGTGGGCGCCGGCGCAGGGCTTGAGCGTGAAGTCGTGCATGCCGGTGATGGCCGAGAGCATCTGGCGCAGCATGCGCGTGACCTCCAGGGCACCCTTCACCGTCGACTCCGGCTGCAGGGGGTGCAGGCCCAGAAACTCCTTGCGCGCGGCCGTCTCGTCGTTGATCTTGGGGTTGTACTTCATCGTACACGACCCCAACGGATAGAAGCCGTTCTCCACGCCGAAGTTGTTGCCGCTCTGGTTGGTATAATGTCTGACCACCGTCAGCTCGTCACATTCGGGCAGCTCTACGTCGTGGGCCCTGCGCATGGCGGCGGGCACCTCATGATGGGGAAACTCGTTCTTGGGCAGACTGTAGCCCTCGCTGCCGGGATGACTGAGCTCAAAGATCAGTTTTCCATAGATTTTATTGTTCATCGCAGTCCCTTTCTATATTACTAAGTCTACCAATGCATCTATCTCTTGCTTGCTGCGCTGCTCGGTGACGGCCAGCATCAGCACGTCGCCGGCCACCTTCACGCCTCCGAAAAACCCGTTGTCGAGCCACCGCTGCTGCAGGGCATCGAGGTCGCCGTCGTAGCGCAGGCAAAACTCGTTGAGGTACTCACGCCCCTCGAAGGCATCGGCAAAGCGGCCGGTGGCCACGAGTCGGTCGTGCAGATAGTGTGCGCCGTCGCATCCGCGCTGCGTCACCTCCTTGAGTCCCTGCCGTCCCATGAGTGCCATGTAGATGGTGACCCACAGGGCCATGAGGCTCTCGTTGGAACAGATGTTCGACGTGGCCTTCTGCCGGCGGATGTGCTGCTCGCGCGCCTGCAGGGTGAGCACGAAGGCGCGGCGGCCCTCCTCGTCGGTGGTCTGGCCTACGATGCGTCCCGGCATCTTGCGCATGTGCTTCTCGGTGGTACACATATAGCCGAGGTAGGGTCCTCCCCACTGCATGGGCAGTCCGAGGCTCTGTGCCTCGCCCACGGCGATGTCGGCCCCCCACTCGCCCGGTGTCTTGAGCAGGGCGAGGTCGGCGGCGATGCTGTTGATGATGAGCAGGGCCTTGTGGGCATGACACACGTCGGCCACGCCACTGAAGTCCTCGACGATGCCGTAGCAGTTGGGCTGCTGCACGATGATGCCGGCCACGCCGCCCTCATTGAGCAGCTGCGGCAGTTGGGCAAAGTCGGTGGCACCGTTGGTCTGGGGTATGCGCACCAGCTCCATGCCCTGGTAGTGGGCATAGGTGTTCACCACCTCTACAATCTTGGGGTCTACGGTCTCAGACACCAGCACCTTGTCAGCCTTCTTGCCGATGGCGCGCGCCATCATGGCAGCCTCGGCAGTGGCCGTGGCACCGTCGTACATCGAGGCGTTCGACACCTCCATGCCCGTGAGGCGGGCCATCATGGTCTGGTATTCGAAGATATAATGCAGCGTGCCCTGCGCAATCTCGGCCTGGTAGGGCGTGTAGCTCGTGAGAAACTCCGACCGCTGTACCACCTGCGGTATCACCGCGGGTACATAGTGGTCGTAGACGCCGGCACCGGCAAAGCATACCTTCTGCTCGTTGGCGGCACCCAGCTGGTCGAACAACCGCCGAATCTCCATCTCGCTCTTGGCTTCGGGCACGTCGTAGGGGGTATTCAGACGCACGCCCGCGGGCACATCGGCGTAGAGGTCATCCAGCGATTTCACCCCAATGACATCGAGCATCCGCTGGATGTCATCGGGCGTATGTGGAAAATATTTGAACATGGTGTTTTTCTCGTTGAATAAAGGATAGGGAGCGGGGCTCCAGGTGTTGTATATAATAAGGTGTGCGACACGAAGGGTGCCTCACCGCGGTGAGCCGCCGGCACGCAGCGTGCCGGCAGTCTAAGCCACCGGCCTACTGCAGGGAGGCCTGGTAGGCGGCCTCGTCCATCAGACCGTCGAGTTCCGAGGGGTCGGAGAGCTGCACCTTCACCAGCCAGTTGGCCTCGGCATCCTTGTTGATAAGCCCGGGATCGTCGTCGAGGGCTTCGTTCACCTCTACCACCGTGCCGCTCACGGGTGCCAGCAGGTCGCTGGCAGCCTTAACGCTCTCCACGGCGCCAAACTCCTCACCCACGGCAAGCTCGTCGTCGACACTGGGAAGGTCTACATAGACGATGTTGCCCAACTGCTTCTGGGCATAGTCAGAGATACCGATATAACCAAACTCACCGTCTACACGAACATACTCGTGCGACTCGCTGTAATACGTCTTCATACGCAAATTGTTTTTGTTGTATTGTTATTTCTTATAGTGTTTCTCGTAAAATTTCTTCTTCACCACCGTGCCGGGGAAGGTCTTCTTGCGGATGGCCACCTCCACGGTGTCGCCCAGCTGGATGTCGGCGTCTACCAGTGCCACGGCACAGCTCTTGTCGACCGATATCAGTCGGTAGCCCGTGGTGATCTCGCCCACCTCGCGACCGTCTTTCAGCACCTTGTAGCCGTGGCGCGGAATGGCGCGGTCGGCCAGCTCGATGCCGCGCAGGCGGCGTGCCACGCCCTCGGTCTTCTGGCGCAGCAGCACCTCCTTGCCGATAAACTCGGGCTTGTCGAACTTGCAGAACATCCCCAGTCCGGCCATCACCGGCGAGATGTCGGCCGACAGCTCGTCGCCGTAGAGCGGCAGTCCCACCTCGAAGCGCAGGGTGTCGCGGCAGCCCAGACCGCACGGCCGGCAGCGCCGGCTGGCCATGAGGCGGTCCCACTGGGCCACGATGAACGCGTGGGGCCCGTAGATCTCGAAGCCGTCCTCGCCCGTATAGCCGGTGCGCGAGACGATGACGTCTTCGCCACCCACCTGCAGCACCTTGGTGGTATAGAACACCAGCTCACGGCAAGGCAGTCCGAGCACCTCTTCCATCACGGCTTCGGCCTCGGGTCCCTGCACGGCCAGCTGTCCGAAGTGGTCGGACACGTGGTCGATCTCAACGGCGAAGCCATGTGCCTGCTCTTCCATCCAGGCCACGTCCTTGTCGATGTTGGCGGCGTTGATGACGATGAAAAACTCCTGGTCGGCCATCTTGTAGACCAGCAGGTCGTCCACGGTGCCGCCGTCGGGGTAGCACATCATGCCATAGAAAATCTTGTGGAGCGGGGCACCGGTCACGTCGTTGGTGAAGATGTGGTTGACATATCGTTCAGCATCTTCGCCCCTGACAAAGACCTCGCCCATGTGCGAGACGTCGAAGACGCCGCAATGCTGACGCACGGCATTGTGTTCCTCGATGATGGAGGTGTACTCGATGGGCATGTCAAAACCGCCGAAGGGCTGCATGTTGGCACCCAGCTGAACGTGGCGGTCGTAAAGGCAAGTTCTTTTGTTCATAGGCTTATTTCACAGTATTTGTATTTTCGAGTCACAAGACAGGCGTGCATCGTACCCTTCTACGGGCAGATAGAAGGGCTGGCGCCTGATATTTTCTGATGTTATATCTATATCAACCATGTAATAGTTATATGTGTGATAATACATCTTTCTTCCACGGCAAAGATAGGAAAAAAACAGTAGCAGCGCAAAGAAATGGTATAAAAATTATCTTCAACACCCAAAATATATGATACGAGGGTGCCATGGGAGTGTACAGAAGCGATGTCAGAGGAGGGCACAAAGGGCATGCGCACCACCCTCCAACGGCAACAACAAGGCATCATCGGAAGAGGAGGACAGACCGTCTTCTTGGGCATACCGGCACACGAGGCCTTTAGTGTCTACTGGGCAGAGACACCATTTGATAGCCCCAAAGCCACTTTTTCATACCTCCTATACATTTCCCACGCTGCGCGAGAGGACGTTCCACGCGCGCTGGTTCGAGTCGAAGCAGAGCGTGATTCGAGTCGAAGTAGAGCGTGGTTCGAGTCGAAACAGAGCGTGGTTCGAGTCGAAACAGAACGTGGTTCGAGTCGAAGCAGAGCGTGGTTCGAGTCGAAGCAGAATCTGATTAGAGTGGAATCAAACGACGAAGGTGTATGATCGACGATGCCATCTCAGCCTTTCGGGTCGGTCAAAAGGCTGTTATCGCGTCATGTTTCGGCAAAGCGGGACCCTCTGTCTTGCAAGGTCAGGATATGTTGCACAACCCCGCAGGAGTTCAACGCTTGAGCAGAAGTAAGTGACAAGTACATTCTTTTCAACGCGGTCATGGCCTTCCTGATGTTAAACCAGCCAATGTTGCTTATGGGCACATGGGACGGAAAAATGAGGTTGCAGATCGCTGCGCGATGGGCGGATAAAACGGAAACTGCAACAAGGTCAATCTACTTATGCTGTCACCGCATGGCCAGAGGTCACCTCATGCCATATGTCTCTGCTGAATATCCCTACCCCCCACGGGGAAAGCAGGTTGGTGGTTAAACGGTTGGGCGCCGTCATGTACGAACTCCATAGGAGTTCAACGCTTGACAGGGCAGGGTTGGAGCGAAGCGACTACCCTGTCTCGGTTGAATGTCCCCGATATGATCAACTCCATGGGAGTTGAACGGTTTTCTGAGTTGCGGTCACCGGGATGATGATATTCGGAAGACCGTTGAACTCCCATGGAGTTCATCCATTCGGCACGGACGTAGACACGGTAGGCCCGTCATGTCTCCCTTCGGTCGACATTCGGGCCAATTAACAATCGGCGGCCGAAGGGAAAGCCAACCGTGCCCTATCAAAAGTTTATCCCCTCCGGGGAAAGTCCATTGAAAATAAATGCCTGAAGTTTTTTTACCATGCCCTGTCAAACGTGAATCCCCCCCGGGGAAAGTCCATTGAAGATGGATGGCTGAAGGATTTTTTACCATACCCTGGCAAAAGTCCATCCCCTTCGGGGAAGCAAAACCGTTTACATTTGGTTTTCATTGGTGCATGAGAACTGCCATGGAGTGCTGTTTCGCGATGACATGGCATGGTAGGTGTGCCACGTGCCCATTGAGACAAGCAGACGACGGCTGAAAGACATGCACGGAGTTGTGGTTTTGTTGTTCAATCTGTCTTAATCCCCACCTTTTGCCTACTGAGCCGAATAACGGCTCAGTTAATAATTTTGTGTGTTTAACAATTAGTTTTAGGCGAAGTAATTGCTTGACTCTGTATGGGTAAATGATATTCTGCGATGAGACCCGCCTGCGGGTCTGACAAGATATTCTGCGATAAGCGCCCGCTAAAATGATATTCTCATATATTCTGAGATTCGCCGAAGGCGGGCAGAGGAAAACAAAAGAAGCGATGTCTCCATATCGACCGGGGCGCTCGAGGTGAGAATAAGTCCTCCGCTCGCCTTCGGCGAATCTCAGAAGATATGAGAATATAGCCATACGCGGCTGGCTCATCGCAAAATATGGGCATGGGCCTCGCCAGCGAGGCTTGTCTTAGAATATCTGACCTGCGGGAATGTTATCGGGTAATGAGCCTAAGCAAACCTTACGAGATAAGTATGTTAAAAGCACAAGAATATGAGATGAGCCCGAATGACCAAGGGCAACTAAACAACTATTTCCATCCGTCGCCGCGCAGCGGCCTCCGTGGCATCGCGCCAATATTCCGTGTTTTCCGCGCCTTCCGTTGTTCACCAAAGACATCGTCTGACCGAGGCAAACGGCAAAGGGGGCTGGAAGATCCGCAGATCTTCCAGCCCCCTTCGGGTGATACAATAGCCGACGTGTTACCTGATACGGTCCATCGACTTCACCAGTTTCTCGTCGGCGATGATGCCCCGGCGTGCCATCAACAGAAGGATGACAGCCACGAACGGCAGACAGGCCGCGAAATGCAGGTGGAACGTTCCGCCCGTCTGAAACTCGTTGAGGACGCAGAAGGCATAGTAGACATACCATGCCAGACAGAGCACAATGCTCACCACGCACAGCCGGGCCTGCAAGGGCCGACGGCGATAGAGGAAGATGCTCACCAGCGACAGTGTGCCGGCCACCACCAAGTCGACGAACGGGATGGGACGGGCCACAAAACCATTGTCGGTCACCAGGCCGGCATTATACCAGAGTGTGACCACACCCATCGCCCTGGGCTCGATGGAGCCGATGGGCAGACACAGGCAGACCAGCATCGCCAGCAGGGCCAGCAGCAGAAATACGGTTTGCTTACGCTGGATCATCAGGCCTCGTTGCTCATATCCTTGGCGGGATCGCGCCAGTAAACATTACCCTCCACAAACTCCTGCGTAGCCAGCAACGTGGGCTTGGGGAGCTTCTCGTAGTAGCGGCTGATCTCAATCTGTTCACGATTCTCGAAGACCTCCTCCAGCGAATCGTTGTACGAGGCGAACTCAGCCAGCTTCTTGTTCAGGTCCTGCTTGATCTCGACAGAAATCTGGTTGGCACGCTTACCTATGATGACAACACTCTCATAGATGTTAGCGGTCTCCTTGCAGAGATCCATGATGTTGCGTGTAACGGTATTTACCGGAGCTTTTGACTTTTTGTAATCCATTGATCTTTTTGGTTCCTTATGAGGGCGGCCGGACAGCCAGCCCACGGTGATAATTATTGTTCGGTGATGGTGGAAGTGAACTTCTTGCACTTCGCGATATACTCCTCAGCGCGCTTGCGCTCCTTGGAATCAGGGTACTCGTTGATGAAGCCGTAGCACTCGTCCTCGGCATCCTGGTAACGCTCAAGTTTCTTCGAGTCGATGCTCTGCTGCGCAAGCTCGAACTTGCTCTTCATAATGAGCAAGGCAAAGTGCTCGCGCTTGTCGGTGTAGGGATAGTCCTTGATGGCATTCTGCGCCGTGACGATGCAGGCGGTGTAGTTGTTCTCGCCCCTGCCACAGTTGCCGAAGTAGGACCCCAGGTCATAATAGAGCTGGGCGGAGTAGAGCTCCTTGTCCACCAGCTTGTCTTGCAGGGCGAAGAGCCGCTTCTGGGCCTTGTCCTTGTACTTGGCGTCGAGATAAAGGTCGAGGTATTCCTGGAATGCCGTGATGGCCTGCACCGTCTGGCTCTGGTCGAGACGCGGCTCAGGCGTGCTCATGTAGAGGCTCTCGCCGATATAGAACTCGGCCTGCTCGGCATAGACACCACGGGGATAGGACTTGACATAGCGCTTGAACGTCTCGGCCGCCGTCTCATAGTCGCGGCTCATATACTCGGCCATGCCGAGCATATAGAGACTCTCCTGTGCTTCAGCCGTGCCCTTCTGCTGGACGATGAGCTCCTGAAGCACCGTTACCGCACGGATATACTTGCCATTGGCAAAACACTCCTTGGCATATTCGTACTTGTAACGGTAGTCTTGTGACTTGTATATCGCATTGAACTCCTTGGCGCAACTGCTCAGCAGCAGGATGGCCACCAGAGCGGCAAGAACAGCTTTCTTCATTCCAATTATTTTGATGTGCAAATTTACATATAATTCTGTTGTTCGCAAAAGGTTATGATGATTTTTAGCAAAAAATTAGCCTTAATGATGGAATTTTAGTAATTTTGTCAGCTATGGATTTTCAACTGACATCAAAATACAAGCCTACCGGCGACCAGCCCCAAGCCATCAGCCAGCTTACCGACGGCATCCGCCGCGGCGACCCTGCGCAGGTGTTGCTGGGCGTCACGGGGTCGGGCAAGACGTTCACCGTGGCCAACGTCATTGCCCAGGTGAACAAGCCCACGCTGGTGCTGAGTCACAACAAGACACTGGCGGCACAGCTCTACGAGGAGATGAAGGGCTTCTTTCCGAACAATGCCGTCGACTATTATGTATCATATTATGACTATTACCAGCCCGAGGCCTACCTCCCCTCGTCGGACCTCTATATCGAGAAAGACCTGGCCATCAACGAGGAGATTGACAAGCTGCGACTGGCGGCGGTAAGCGACTTGCTGTCAGGGCGAAAGGATGTCATCGTGGTGTCTTCGGTATCGTGCATCTATGGCATGGGCGGACCGGTGGCCATGCAGGAGAGCATCATCGGCATCAAGAAAGGACAGCAGCTCGACCGTAATGATTTTTTACGCCGGCTGGTCAACGCCCTCTATGTCAGGAACGACATCGACCTGCAGCGCGGCTGCTTCTCGGTGAAGGGCGACACGGTGAACATCGCCATGGCCTACAGCGACTATGTGCTGCGGGTGACGTGGTGGGACGATGAGATCGATGCCATCGAGGAGGTGGATGCCGTCACCATGCACACCATGCAGCAGTTTGAGGAGTATCAGATCTACCCCGCCAATCTCTTTGTGACGAGCAAGGAGCAGACCGAGCGGGCCATCCGCAGCATACAGGACGACCTGGTGACGCAGATCGACTATTTCAACGAGGTGGGCGACGGCATCAAAGCCCAGCGCATCAAGGAGCGCGTGGAGTATGACATCGAGATGATGAAGGAGCTGGGCCACTGCTCGGGCATCGAGAACTACTCGCGCTACTTCGACGGTCGCGAGCCCGGCCAGCGCCCTTATTGCCTGCTCGACTTCCTTCCGCAAGACTACCTCATGGTGATCGACGAGAGCCATGTGAGCGTGCCGCAGATCAACGCCATGTTTGGCGGCGACCGTGCCCGCAAGCAGAACCTCGTGGAATACGGCTTCCGACTGCCCGCGGCCTTCGACAACCGACCGCTGCGCTTCGAGGAGTTTCACGACATGATCAACCAAGTGATCTACGTGTCGGCCACCCCGGCCAACTACGAACTGCAAGAGGCCGAAGGTGTGGTGGTGGAGCAGCTCATCCGCCCCACCGGTCTCCTCGACCCTGAGATCGAGGTACGCCCGTCGGAAAACCAGATCGACGACCTGCTCGACGAGATCCTCACCCGCTGCCACCGCGGCGAGCGCGTGCTGGTGACCACGCTCACCAAGCGCATGGCCGAGGAGCTGACCGAATATCTGCTGAACCACGACATCAAGGCCAACTACATCCACAGCGACATCGCTACGCTCGACCGCGTGAAGATCATGAACGACCTGCGGGCCGGGGTGCTCGACGTGCTGGTGGGCGTAAACCTGTTACGCGAGGGCCTCGACCTGCCCGAGGTGTCGCTCGTGGCCATCCTCGATGCCGACAAGGAGGGATTCCTGCGGAGCCACCGCAGCCTGACGCAGACCGCCGGACGTGCCGCCCGCAACGTCAACGGCAAGGTCATCATGTATGCCGACACCATCACCGAGAGCATGCAGCGCACCATCGACGAGACGGCCCGGCGGCGCAGCATACAGCTGAAGTATAATGAAGACCACCACATCACCCCGCAGCAGATTGTGAAGGACATCAAGGGACTGCTGTCGGCAGGACACGGCGACGACTACGAGCCCATGGAGCGCAAGGCCGCACAGCAGGTCTACCTCGAGCCCGACAGTGCAGCCTTCGCCGCCGACCCCATCATCAAGCGCATGACGCGTCCCGAGCTCGAGAAGAGCATCGCCGACACACAGGTGCTGATGGAGCAGGCCGCCAAGAACCTCGACTTTATCCAGGCGGCGCAGTACCGCGACGAGATCATCAGGCTACAGGCACAGCTTGAACTGAAATAAACGTTAAAAAGAGTACTGCACTCACGTTATACGACATTATTTATTAATTTTGCCTGATATAAACATAATATCTGTAAGGGAATGAAGAAAATCATTATAGCCATGCTGGCTTGCCTGCCAATGGCCGGAATGGCGCAGAACACCTGGGAGCTTCCCGAGTCGCAGACACAGCAGGAGGTGGCCAAGCAAACCAAGAAAGCCGAAAAGCAGAAAGCCCAGAAGCTGGGCGAGGACCCCAGATACCTGGCCGGCGCCGTGCCCATGGTAGACGGCAAGGTGGTGTTCACCCTCGACAAGGACGTGCCGGGAATGTCGGCCGACGACATCTATCAGAAGGTATATGACGTGATGCAGGGACTTACCGAGGAGGAGGGACAGTTTCCCACGAGCAAGATTGCCGTGGTGAACAAGGGACAGCACACCATCGCCGCCCGGATGAAAGAGTGGCTGGTGTTCTCCAACTCGTTCCTCTCGCTCGACCGCACGGTCTTCAACTACACCCTCATCGCCCAGGCCACCGACGGACATTTCAAGCTGACGATGGAACGCATCAGCTACGACTACGAGCGCGACCGCGGCACCGGCATGCAAACTGCAGCCGAAGACTGGATCACCGACAAGGAAGCGATGAACAAGAGCCAGACCAAGCTGCTGAAATACAACGGGAAGTTCCGCCGCAAGACCATCGACCGCAAGGACAACATCTTCGGGCGGGTATGCAACGCGCTGAAAATAGAATATTAAACGAATTGCAAGATTGACCGATGACGGATAACAACAACGCCTTTCTACAGAGACGACGTCGCCACGAAGACGAGAAGCCGGCTGACAAATTCCTCAAGCTGAGAAACTGGCTCAACATCATCTTCATGGTGGGTGCCATCGTGGGGGTGCTCATCTATTTCTTTAACGACCAGACGGTCGGCACGATCGTCGTCCTGGCGGCGATGGTGTTCAAGATCGTCGAAAGCGCACTACGATTCATACGCTAAATGAAGAAACTACTCTGTCTTGTACTTCTGGCCCTCGGAAGCGCTGCGCCGGTGCTTGCCCAAGACACGGGCTTCAACCAGATTGACGAGAACGGCGACATCACCACGCAGGACCAGCGGCGCAAGCAGACCGACTCGCTGGGCTCGGACAAGGAGATTCCGAAGGGGATATATGTCTGGACCGTTGACAAGCGGTTCGGCGACGTCACCCCGGCACAGCCCGACACACTGTCGCACATGTTCATGAACTCGATCTTCACCACCGGACTGAGAGGCGAATACAACACCACGGGCAACCTGGGGGCACCGCGGCAGGCGCGCATCTTTGTAGACCGAGATGCCGACGGACAATTTATCTTCACCCAACCCTACGACTTCGTGGTGCAACCTGAAGACCAGTTCCTCTTCACCAACACGCTCTCGCCCTTCACCAACCTCACTTACAACACCTGCGGCAACCGCACCAACGGCGAGGACCACTTCACGGCGAAATTCGGCATCAACGCCGGCCGACGAATGGGCGTGGGCTTCAAGTTCGACTATCTCTACGGTCGCGGCTACTACTCCTCCCAGTCGACCTCACATTTCAACTATACCATGTACGGCTCTTACCTGGGTGACCGCTACCAGGCCCACCTGCTCGTGTCGACCAACCACCAGAAGGTGACCGAGAACGGCGGTATCAGCAGCGACATGTATATCACCCACCCGGAGTCGTTCAACGAGAGCTACGAGGAGTCGGAGATTCCCACCATCCTCACACGCAACTGGAACCGCAACGACAACCAGCATATCTTTTTCAGCCAACGATACAACATAGGCTTCAACCGCAAGGTGCCCATGACGGCCAAGGAGATAGAAGCCAAGAAGTTTGCCATGGCGTCGATGAAGGAGGCCGAGGAACGCAAGCGTAAGGAGCAGGCGGCCAAAGATGCCCGTAAGGCGGGCCGTGAGGTGGATGAGAACAATCTCGATGCCACCCCCACCTTTGCCGGAAGGCCCGATGACGCCAAGATTGCAGAGGGTGCGCTGAAGACCGACAGCACCGGCAACGGCCGCATCGCCGTGCATGGCAAGGCTGCTGCCGACAGCCTCATCGCCGCCGACAAGAAGGCCAAGGAGGACACGTCGTGGCTCAAGAACGAGTATGTGCCGGTGACGAGCTTCATCCACACGCTCCACTTCAACAACTACCGACGTATCTATGAGGCCTACGAGACACCCGAGAACTTCTATCTCGACAACTATACCGTTGACGAGAAGTTTGGCAACGACTCGATCTTCGACAAGACGACGCACTGGCGACTGAGCAACACCTTCGCCGTCTCGATGCTCGAGGGCTTCAACAAATGGGCAGTATTCGGCCTCAAGGCCTTTGCCACCCACGAGCTGCGCCATTTCACGCTGCCCGACGAGACCGGCATCCGCTCGTGGAACGAGAATGCTGTGAGCGTGGGCGGACAGCTGTCGAAGACCCAGGGCAACACCCTGCACTACCATGCCGTGGGCGAGTTTGGCGTGGCAGGAATCAACGCCGGAGAGCTGCACATCGACGGCGGCATAGACCTTAACTTCCCATTGTTCAAGGATACCATGACACTGGCTGCCTCGGGATTCTACCACCACGAGAAGCCGTCTTTCTACTTCCGACACTACCAGAGCCGACACCTGTGGTGGGACAACGACGACCTGTCGATGTTCGACCACTTCAGGGTGCAGGGCTTGCTGAACTATCAGAAGACGCGCACCAGGCTGCGTGTGGCCATCGACGAGATCAGAAACTATACCTACTTCGCCACGAGCTACACCAGTGGCGATGCGACACGCACCAACAACACCGTGACCGTCAACCAGTCGTCGTCGCCGCTCACGGTCATCACGGCCGAACTGGGACAGGACCTGACCTTCGGGCCCCTCAACTGGGAGAGTGTCGTCACCTTCCAGAAGTCGACCAAGGAGGACGTGCTGCCCCTGCCCACCCTCAACATCTACACCAACCTCTACCTGAGGTTCAAGATTGCACACGTGCTGAAGTGCGACCTGGGGGCCGATGCACGCTACTTCACCAAATATGCCGCGCCCGAATATGTGCCCGCGCTGGGCCAGTATGCCGTGCAGGCCAACGAGACCAAGGTGGAGCTGGGCAACTACCCCATCGTCAACGTGTATGCCAACTTCCACCTCAAGCAGACACGCTTTTTCGTCATGATGAGCCACGTCAACGCTGGATCAGGCAACAAGAACTATTTCCTCGCACCCCACTACCCGCTCAACGGCAGCATCATCAGGTTCGGCCTGAGCTGGAACTTCTTTAATTAACAAGATAAGAATACATCACATAATTTTATTAACATTATTAGAATACATCACAAACAATGACAGATAAGAAAATTCTTTTCATCATCGGCTCTCTCAGAGAAGGGTCGTTCAATCGCCAGCTGGCTAAGCTGGCAGAGTCGTTTATCGCCGACAAGGCCGCAGTGAACTATCTCGATTACAGCGACGTGCCATTCATCAACCAAGATACCGAATATCCCGCTCCGGCCAGCGTGGCCCGCATCCGCCAGACCGTAGCCGAGGCCGATGCTGTATGGGTCTTCTGCCCTGAGTACAACTTCAGCTACCCCGGCCTGCTGAAAAACCTCATCGACTGGCTCTCACGCCCCGTGGCTCCTTACGACTTTGCCACACCTACCGTGCTGGCCGGCAAGAAGTTCACCGTCAGCGGCGCGGGCGGCAAGATGGGTACCTCGAAGGCACAGGAGAAGCTCAGCGAACTGCTGAAGTTTGTCAATGCCAACCTGCTGGACATTCACCAGACAGCCATCATCCTCAACAACGAGGCATGGACAGAGAACAAGATGATTCTCACCGAGGAGCAGCAGCAGGAGCTCAAGACACAGGCCGAGGCACTGCTCGCACAACTCTAAGCCGCACTGGCTGGCCAGGACAGAATGGCCGCATCATCATGGCCACAACGCATCATGCCACCCGGGATTGTCCTGGGTGGCATTTTTTTATTTCGGCTGACATTAATTATCTTTAAAATATAAAGGGAGCTGCCAACAGCAGGAACATTTTTTTGTAACTTTGCTTAACAATTGACCTGAAACAAAAAGATATATCAAGATATGGAAAAGCTGATAGACTGCTTCGTGCCCCTGGGCAATGAAACAGAGACCGACAAGAACGTCGACAGCCTCGTCGCTCTCGACATCGTGAACGACATCACCATCGTAGAGACCTCTATGCGCGAGAGCGACACCCTGCGCACCATGGCCGACATGGCCAAGGCTCCCTACACCCTGTTCTACCTCAAGAGCCAGTTTATCAGCATGGGCTACCGGGCTCTGGAGCGCATGGTGCAGGTGGCTCGGATGACCGGCGCAGGCATGGTATATGCCGACCATTACAATGTCTCGGCAGAAGGGCTGCGCACCGATGCACCTGTCATCGACTACCAGTTGGGCAGCCTGCGCGACGACTTCGACTTCGGGTCGGTGATCCTCTTCCGCACCGACGCCCTGAAGGAGGCCGCCGCCCGCATGACGGCCGACTACCAGGCTGCCGGACTCTACGACCTGCGGCTGAAGCTGTCGCAGAAAGAGCGCATCGAGCATATCAACGAATATCTCTACTCGGAAGTGGAGCTCGACACGCGCAAGACGGGCGAGAAGCTCTTCGACTATGTCAACCCCAACAACCGCGCCTCGCAGATTGAGATGGAGGCGGCATGCACCGAACACCTCAAGGAGATAGGCGGCTACCTGGCCCCTGACTTCGAGCCGGTGGACATCGACGGCGGCGACTTCGAGGTGGAGGCCACAATCATGATTCCCGTGCGCAACCGCATCAAGACCATCCGTGACGCTATTGACAGCGCACTGAGTCAGGTGACGACGTTCAAGTATAATGTCTTTGTCGTGGAGAACGGTCCGGAGTGCCACTCCACCGACGGCACCACCGAGGCCATCGACAGCTACGACGACCCACGCATCATCCATATCATCCCCACACGCAACGACCTCGGCGTGGGAGGCAGCTGGAACATGGCGGCCCACCACCCCCGGTGCGGACGGTTCATCGTGCAGCTCGACTCCGATGATGTCTACTCGGGCACCGACACGCTGCAGAAGATGGTCGACGCCTTCCGCGCCCAGCGCTGTGCCATGATCATCGGCTCGTATATGCTCACCGATATCCAGCTCAACACCCTGCCGCCGGGTAAGATCGACCACAAGGAATGGACGCCCGAGAACGGCCGCAACAACGCCCTGCGCATCAACGGACTGGGAGCGCCGCGCGCCTTCTTCACACCCGTGGTGCGCCACATCAACCTGCCCAACGTCAACTACGGCGAGGACTATGCCCTCGGACTGGCCATCAGCCGACGCTACCAGATCGGTCGCATCTACGACGTGCTCTACAACTGCCGCCGCTGGGACGACAACTCGGACGGTGACCTGAGCATCGAGAAGAACAACCGCAACAACCTCTACAAAGACCGCATACGCACATGGGAACTCATGGCGCGAATGGCCATGAACGACCGTGGCGAGGCCCGAGCCTAATGTCAGGGCTGCACGCGGCCTGCTTTTTCAATCCCAGTTTCATGCTGCATGATGATTTTTGAATGATGAATCATAAACTCTGGTGGTGGATCCCTACCCTCTACTTTGCCGAGGGCATACCTTATTTTATTGTCAACAACATCTCGGTGACGATGTTCACCAAGATGGGTGTGCCCAACGGCGAGATGGCACTGTTCACCAGCCTGCTCTACCTCCCTTGGACTATCAAGCCTCTGTGGAGCCCGTTCGTCGACATCATCCGCACCAAGCGCTGGTGGATCCTTGCCATGCAGCTGCTCATGAGTGCGGCCTTCATCCTGCTCACCCTGAGCATCCCCCATCCCGAGGCGGCAGTCATAGCGGCCAAGGGAACGCCGGTGAGCCTCTTCACCTTTACCCTCATCCTCTTCATCATCACCGCTTTCGCCTCAGCCACCCACGACATCGCGGCCGACGGCTTCTACATGCTGGCGGCCAACCAAGAGGAGCAGAGTTTCTTTGTGGGCATCCGCAGCACGTTCTACCGGCTCAGCAGCATCTTCGGACAGGGCGTGCTGGTCTACATTGCCGGACTGCTCGAGAAACGCACCGGCGACATCCCCATGGCCTGGCAGATGACGATGGCCATCACGGCGGTGATGTTCACCTGCCTGTCGGTCTACCACCTGTTCTTCATCCCGCGGCCTGCAGCCGACACGCCCCACCTGAGCGACGGCACGGACGGCAGGGCCGGAGAGATTCTGCGTGAGTTCGGCCATACCTTCGCCACCTATTTCCAGAAGCCGGGCGTATGGCTCGCCATTGTCTTCATGCTGCTCTACCGCCTGCCCGAGGCTTTCCTGCTCAAGATGGTCAACCCCTTCCTGCTCGATGCCACGACCAAGGGCGGACTGGGGCTCGACACCGACGAGGTGGGCATTGTCTACGGCACCATCGGCGTGCTCTTCCTCACCATCGGCGGCATCATCGGCGGCATCGCCGCCTCACGCTGGGGACTGCGCCGCTCGCTGTGGCCCATGGCAGCCTGCATGACACTGCCCTGCGCCACCTTCGTCTACCTCAGCATCGCCCACCCCGACAACCTCTACGTCATCTCCGCCTGTGTGGCCGTCGAGCAGTTTGGCTACGGCTTCGGCTTCACGGCCTACATGCTCTATATGATGTATTTCTCCGAAGGAAAGTTCGTCACCGCCCACTACGCCATCTGCACGGCCTTCATGGCTCTGAGCATGATGCTGCCGGGCATGGTGGCCGGCTACCTGCAGGAACAGGTGGGCTACGAGTGGTTCTTCTGGATTGTCATGCTCTGCTGCGTGGCCACGGTGGTCATGACTTTCCTCGTGCGCCAGAGTATTGATGCTGACTATGGAAGAAAGCAACAACACTAAGCCAACACGCCAAAGCTGATGTCTCATCCGCGTGATGGTTTGGCCTCCGCTCGCCTGCGGCGAATCTTAGAATATCTTTAGAGTATCGTTTGGTGTTGTGCCTGCTCATTGCAAAATATAGCAAAGGACTCCGCACGGGTCCTATCTTAGAATATCGAATCGGTCAGAAAAAACCGTCGGTATAGGTTCCGAAAAGGGCAGCCATGGAATGTCATTCGCCCGCTTTCATTGGGCCACAAGACAGTTTTCCTGCCGCCAAAGCAGAGTGATGCCATGAAGGGATGGCCGTCGGGCCGTCATACTTCGAGTCGAATCACATTCTGTTTCGAGTAGAACCACGATCTGCTTCGAGTAGAACCACGATCTGTTTCGAGTAGAACCGCACTTCGGGAAGCATGCGCTGCATGTGCGTCAGCAACGGGGCCGTGGCATGAAACACATCGGACGGCACGGCCGCAGGATAGAGTGGACAAAAAGTAAGAAGGCCGCCCGTCAGAGATAATCTATCATCAGACCCGCTGGCGGGGCACAAGAGATATTCTGCGATGAGCAGGCATTAAAATATTCTCAAGATATTCTCTGATTCGCCGAAGGCGAGCGGAGGAAAAAAGAAAAGACAAATATGAAAACAATTCTTATTGCCGACAGCGGCTCTACCAAGACCGACTGGTGCCTCACCCATGACGGCACACCCGTGTGCCAGGTGCGCACCAAGGGCATGAACCCGTTTCAAATGACTGCCGAGGAGATGGAGCAAGAGGTGCGCGACGCCCTCCTACCCCAGCTCCCCGCTACCGAGGTCGACGCCCTCTACTTCTACGGCGCCGGCTGCACACCCGAGAAGCAACCCGTGGTGGAGCAGGCCTTGCGCCGCTGCCTCACCGTCACGGGCCGCTGCGAGGTGGCCAGCGACATGCTCGGCGCGGCACGTGGCATCTGCGGTCATGCGCCGGGCATCGCCTGCATCCTCGGCACAGGCAGCAACTCATGTGCCTACGACGGCAGTCAGATCACCCACAACGTCTCGCCTCTGGGCTTCATCCTCGGCGACGAGGGCAGCGGGGCCGTGCTGGGCCGCACCCTCGTGGGCGACATCCTGAAGAACCAGCTGCCCCGGCATATCATCGACCGCTTCAACGAGAAGTACCGCCTCACCCCGGCCGAAATCATCGACCGCGTGTACCGCCAGAAGCTACCCAACCGCTTCCTGGCGTCGTTTGCGCCTTTCCTGAGCGAGAACCTCGACGAGCCGTGCATCGAAGCCCTGGTGAAGGAGGCCTTCCGCCGGTTCCTCCAGCGCAACGTGAAGCAGTATGCCCACTGGGACAGCCTGCCCATCGGCTTCAACGGCTCCATCGCCCAGGCATTCCGCGCACCCCTTGAGGCCGTGATGCACGAAGAGGGTATGCACCTGGGCCGCATCATCCAGACCCCGATGGAAGGGCTGGTGGACTATCACAAGGCATAGCATTGGTAACACCATACGCCTGACCATCATAAAGAAAATCACTGAGGGTAGCTCACACGACGAGCCTCTCGGACAAAAGAGTGTGGCTGAACTACTCAACGACATCAATGTTGAGGTTCAGACAGCGACACAGCTTGCCGCATGCTCCTTGCCCACGGGTCGGTGGAAAAAGCCATGCGCTTACCCCCTGCCAATAATAACACAAAGTAACACAAACCACTTATCAAGGCTTTAAGATTTATTATACTTTATTTGAGGGGGAAGGTATTGAAAAATCGTATCTTTGCCCACAGATACAGACATCCAACAACGATTACCACTTTTGATCTATGAAACCTATCCGTCTTTATCACATCATCACCTTGTGTCTCTCTGCGCTATTTCTGATATCGTGCGCCGATGATGACAACACGTCCAACATTACATCCGACTCTGCCACCCGACGGCTGCTCGACAGCGAAGCCATCAGCTTTGATGCCGGTGGAGAAAGCATCACGCTCTGTCTCAATGACAACGGAACACCATGGGAACTGGTGCTCAAAGATGCGAGCGAAGAGTCGCCTGCATGGTGCCGGTCTACCATCATTCCCACCGAAGACGGTTATGAGATGGTGGTCACCGCACAGCGCAATGACAACATCAACCGGCGCACGGCAACGCTCCTGCTCAGTCGCGGCAACACCACAAAACTGCTCACGCTCACCCAGAAAGGCTTTCCGCGCATGCAAGCCTCCAAGCAACACGTCGACGTACGCAATGACAGTCGCAATGTCTTCGTGGTCATCCACACCAATGTGATACCCCAAATAGACACCACCAACACCGCCGGATGGGTCCACTTTGTTGGTATGCAGCGTGAAGATCATACCCCCAATGCCGCCAACGACTCTATGACACTCGTCTGCCATTTCACCGTTAATGCCAATCCAGACCTCGGACGAATGACCACCGTGACCTTCCGCAACGACTCCACGGCACCGCTAAACGTCAATATACATCAATGGGGCCGGCGACTGAAAACCTCGGAGACCATTCATCTCGACCAACCCGGACTACTTCCCACCCTTCTCGGTGGCAACGGCTACGACTGGACCGACCTCGACTCGCTTACGCTCTCGGGCAAAATCAATACTGATGACATCAACGCCCTACGCATACTGCTCACACCCTATCTCCGGGTGGCACAGACCAACGAGCGCGGAAACCTCACAGTGACGTCCGACTGCTACCTCCACCTGCGCCATCTCGACTTGGGGCAATGCACCATCGTGGGCGGCGGCAAGGCCGATATGGATGAGAGCATCGTCACCCGGCCGCACGACACCTATCTCAATGCCGACAACAACACCTTGGCCGACTGCGCCTTCAAGCTCACCCGCACCCTCTTAGAGAGCATTGTACTGCCCCGAAACTTGGAGAAAATCGGTGGCTGGGCATTCTATTACTGCGCCAATCTGCGCCGCATAGACATTCCCGCTACTGTACGATACATTGGGCCTTACGCCTTTGCGAACTGCACATCGCTTGCAGAAATCAATCTTACCGACGACTCGCGGTTGGAATATCTCGGTATCTACGCACTCAACAGCGGCAGCGGTTTTGCCGAGATTCGCTTGCCACGGTCGTTGCAAATCACCGAGAGCGAAGGCCCCATACTCGGCAGTCCTTCGACCGAGAATATCCATGTGCGCTGGAGCGAGCCTCCCGTGCTCAAGCGGTTTGGCGTGAGCAAGACGGTCACGCTCTATGTTCCGCGCGGTTCGGCCGATGCTTACCGGGCGGCGGCAGGATGGAACCGTGCCAAGGAAATCATCGAGGAATAGGCCCTGAAGGCTTGGCCACCTCCGACAAAATGATTACTTTTGCATCCACATAGACTAAAATAATGACAAATGGATCAGTTAATCATCAACTCCTATGAGGAGTTTGCCGCCTACGAGGGCAAGCAGCTCGGCGCATCCGAATGGCTGCAAGTAGACCAAGACCGCATCAACAGCTTCGCCGATGCCACGCTCGACCACCAGTGGATACACGTAGACACGGCGCGCGCCGCAGAGGAGAGTCCCTACAAGAGCACCATCGCCCACGGCTACCTCACCCTCTCGCTCCTGCCCCACATGTGGAACGAGATCATCAAGGTCAACAACCTGAAGATGATGGTCAACTATGGCATGGATAAGATGCGCTTTGGCGTGCCCGTCATCACGGGCAGCAAGATCCGCCTGGTGGCCTCGCTCGAACGCATCGAGAACCTGCGCGGCATCTGCAAGGCCTATATCGACTTCAAGATCGAGATCGAGGGACAGCGCAAGCCTGCCCTGCAAGGCCAGGCCCAGTTCCTCTACTACTTTGAATAACCACACCCGCCGACCTCGCCCCTGACGATGGCGAGGCCGTGTGCATCATCAACAATCCCACGGCTGAACATTCAACCGTGGGATTTGCTTTGTATGATTCCAACACCCATCCTGCAACGTCGCGGCAGGCCGGCGCTAACTCATCTTGCTGTAGTCGTCGCTCTCGAGCAGTGAGGCCTCGGTTTCCGAGGGATGGGCCTTCATGTAGCGGTCGACCATATTTACGTAGTCGGTATTGAAGAAGTGGCGGCCCATTGCCTTGTTCACCACCCACATCACCTTGCCCATGTGCAAGTCTTTCTCCAACTGGCTGCGCCTGTCGTAGTTGGGCATGGGATAAAGGCTGAGCAGATAGAAGCTCAGGCAGTCGGGCACGATATATGCCCGGGTCATGGTGCGCAGCTGTTCGGACGAATAGCCGTAACGCTGGTAGATGGGATACTTGGGACCCATGTATTTGTCGAGCGAGATACCTATGATGCGCTCACCCACCACGATGCTCTGGTCGAGAGCCCCGATCTGGGCATAGATGCGCGGCAGCGGCATGTCGGGAAGAAACTCCTTGAGCTTGGAGAACGACTGCTGGAACTGGCTGTTGATGTCGTCCATGTTGGCATATTCCGACTCGGCATCGCTGATGATGGTCTGCAGCGTGGAGTCTTGGTAGAACCGCAGGAACCGCTCGTTGATGTCGTGGTTGCTCACCTCGCCAATCTGCAGCATCTTCTCCACCAGGGTGCGCGTCTCGAGCGGGTATTCGGTGTTCATCTGCTGCAAGGCCGAGAAGTCGCCCGTGATGAGATAACGGCTCTGCAGCCGGTCATATCGCTCTACTTTGATATGACCGGTGTCGTTATCATCCTCGTTGGGCTTGAGCTTAAACTCACATGCCACACAGAGGAGCATCACTGCAAACAATATGTAATATACCCTACGGATCAATGTGTAGTTCTTATAATGGTGAATACAACCAATTTGTTTTCTGGAATATACTATTTATAATATTTACCATTGCAAAAATACTAAAAAATATTTCTCCAGCAAAATGTTTTGCTAAAAAAAACAAAAATACTGTCAGAATTAAGCTATTTAACTTTATTTTTTTGAAAATCGCAGATACAAAGGGTCGACGGTGCCAACAGTTCAGCAAAACATTTCGTAACTTTGTCTATCAATAAACAAACCATTGTCAAAAGCAAATGAACCGAAAACTTCTACTCTACCCCACCCTTCTGATGGGCCTCGCTGCATCGGCCCAGACCCATGTCACCCTGCAACTTTCTTCCAAGGTAGCCCAAGACGATGCCCCCGTGGTGCTCGACCTTGCCAAATACGGCGACATCCAGTCGGCCCTGGTCATGGTGGACGGTGAGGAGACTCCCTGCCAGCTCGACGACCTCGACCGCGACGGCACCTTCGACGAGCTGGCCTTCCTCACCTCGTTCAGCAAGAAAGGCCGCAAGACCGCCGCCGTCACGCTCTACACCGACGGCACGCCGCGCAGCTACCCTGCCCGCACCTTTGCCGAGATCGTGCTGGGCAACCCGAAGGTGAAAGAGAAAAACAAGCACAACATCTACCTCTCGGCCATCACGCTCACCCGCGAGACCCCCGACCAGTATCATGTGCTGCACCACCACGGCGTGGCCTTCGAGAACGAACTGGTGGCCATGCGCATCTACATGGACCAGCGACAGACCGTCGACCTCTATGGCAAGTACCACAAGGGCCTGGAGCTGCACGACACGCAGTTCTACACCTCGGCCGCCCAGAAGGCACAGGGCTACGGCGACGACGTGCTGTGGGTGGGCAACACCTTCGGCCTGGGTGCCCTGCGCGGATGGGACGGCAACGCACCGACGATGCTCAGCGACGTGGAGAGCCGCACCCAGCGCATCGTGGCCCAGGGCCCCGTGCGCACCATCGTGGAGATGGAAGACTACCGCTGGACCGTAGCACCGGGCATGCGACCCGTCAACATGACCGTGAGGTACACGCTCTATGCCGGCCACCGCGACTGTGACGTCACGGCCACCTTCAGCCGCGACATGTCGGCCAGCGAGTTCTCTACCGGCATCATCAACGTCAAAAACTCCACCGAGCTGACTGACCATGCCGGCCTGCGCGGCTGCTGGGGCACCGACTGGCCCGCCACCGACACACTCAACTGGAAGCGCGAGACGGTGGGACTGGGCATCTATGTGCCGGCGGCATATAAGGTTAGGGAAGTGGCGGCCAACAAAGACAACTATGCCTTCGTGGTGCGCCCCGTGGGCAAGACGCTGCGCTACAGCCTGGCCTACTGCAGCGACAACGAAGACTTTGGGTACCACACGGCCAGCGACTGGTTTGCCTTCCTCAAGGAATGGAAGAAACGCGTAGACAACCCCGTGGTGGTCAAGGAAACAGAGGCTCAGTTATAAATTTGTGTTTTTACAATTAGTTTCAGACCAATCATTGCTTGACTCTGTATAGGTAAATGATATTCTTCTATGAGACCCGCCTGCGGGTCTGACAAGATATGCTGCGATGAGCGCCCGCTGAAATGATAGTCTCATATATTCTGAGATTCGCCGAAGGCGAGCGGAGGAAAACAAAGGAAGCAATCTCCATATCGCTTGGGGGCTCCCAACGCGAGAAAGAATCCTCCGCTCGCCTTCGGCGAATCCCAGAATATATGAGAATATAGCCATACATTGCTTGCTCATCGCAAAATATGGGCATGGGCCTCGCCAGCGAGTCCTATCTTAGAATATTAGCCTGCGGGAATGTTGTCGGGTGGTAAGCCTAAGAAAACCTTACGAAATAAGTATGTTAAAACACAAGAATATGATGTGAGCCGAAACAGAGCGGTGACGGCTCAGCATCCGGCGATATAGGTCAGCACAAAGTCGGCGTTGACCTCATAGCACACCCCCACCTGCTGGCCCGCCTTCAGGTCTTCCACCTGCACGCTGCCCTTGCTGTCGAGGGCATAAGGCAGCAGGCGCATCTCGAAATACTGCAGGTCTTCGGCCGAGAAATATTTATAGACGGTCTCCTTCGCGCTCCAGTTGATGAGCTGCCGATGGAGACCGTCGCTGTCTTCGTCGGGGCGGACGAAACGCTCCACCACCCGGCTCACCCTGTCGCTCCGATACTCGATGTCGATGGCCACCTCGTGACTGCGCGACACAATCACCGCGGCCCAACCCCGCGTGTGGCTGATGCTGACATGCCAGTCCTCGAGCATGGGCCTGCCCGAGGCTTCGTGGCCGATGGTCAGGCTGCCGTCGCCCGTAAGAGCCTCGATGAGGGCGTAGGTCACCAGCACCTCGCGCCGTCGCACCTCCGACCGGTAGCCCGACAGGTCTGCCTGCGGAGGCACGGGCAGCTCGCCCACCGGCTCGGTGATCTGCCAGAGGCCCAGCAACGTGTCGTTGCCAAGACGCTCAACTCTTACCAACGGCATCTTCTTTCACTTCGTGGATGATGACCTTCACCCTGCTGATGCGCCTGCCCTCCAAAGCCATCACCTCGAAGGTGTAGTGCTTATAGTCGATCTTCTCGTGCATGGTCAGGAAATCGCCCTTGAGTTCGAGCAACAGTCCGGCCAAGGTGTCGGCATCGCCCTCGTCATCGGCAAACTCGTCGTCGTCGACCTGCAAGATCTTGCAGAAGTCGCTCAGCAGCGTCTTGCCCTCGAAGAGGTAAGTGTTATAGCTGAGTTTGGCATAAGTCTTCTCGTCCTCGTCGTATTCGTCGTTGATCTCACCCACGATCTCCTCCAGAATATCCTCGAGCGTCACCAGTCCGCTGGTGCCGCCGAACTCGTCGACCACGATGGCGATATGCACCTTGTTGTCCTGGAACTCGCGCAGCAGGTCGTCGATTTTCTTGGTCTCGGGCACGAAGTAAGGCAGGCGGATGAGACTCTGCCAGCGGAAGCCGACCGGCTTGGACAGGTGCGGCAGCAGGTCTTTGATGTAGAGCACGCCACGGATGTTGTCGTCGTTGTCCTGATAGACCGGTATGCGGCTGTAGTTGTTCTCCACAATACAGTTGAGCACATCCTGGAAGCTGCTGTTGATGTCGATGTCCACAATATCCTGTCGGCTGGTCATCACCTCCTTGGCCGTCTCGTCGCCAAAGCGTATGATGCCTTGCAGCATGCTCTGCTCGTCTTTGATATCCTCTTTGTCGGTAAGCTCCAGCGCCTGCTCCAGGTCGTCTACGCTGAGCTGCCGGTTCTCCTTGGGTACCGCCTTCTCGGCAATGACACCGCTCTTGATGAGCACCGTCCCCAGCGGCCAGAAGAAGCTGCGCAGCAGCAGGATGCCATGCACAGCCCTGCGACAGAAGCGCAGCGGGTCTTGCCTACTGTACACCTTAGGCATGATTTCTCCGAAGAGCAGCAGCAGGAAGGTGAGCAGCACGGTGATGCACAGAAACTCCAGCCATGCTTCGGTGAAGGTCACCAACGACGAGAAGATGTAGTTGCAAAGCATGATGATGGTCACGTTCACAAAGTTGTTGGTGATGAGGATAGTGGCCAGCGTGCGCTCCGAGTCGTCGCGCAGCTGCTGTATGCCGGCATCGTGGCTGTCGCGGTCGGGGTCGAGCTGGTCGATGTCCTGCGGTGAGAGACTGAAGAAGGCAATCTCCGAGGCGCTGGCAAAGCCCGACATCAAAAGCAGCATAGCAGCCAGTGCGGCTGCTATGACAACGCCTGCAGTCATCGGATGGACAACCACGAGGTCACCTATGTGCTGTATTGCTGAAATATCCAAAGCTGAAGCGTATTAGAATGGTAGTTTTTCGTCATCGGCCTGCGGTCGCGGCTCGGGAGACGTGGTGGGGCCCGCCTGGCCGTCGCTAGCACCCGGCTTGGCCTTGGGCGTGAGCATTTCCATGTTCTCCACCAGAATCTCGGTGACATACCTGCGCCTGCCCTGCGGGTCGTCGTAGGTGCTGTAACGCAACCGTCCCTCCACATAGAGCTTGTCGCCCTTGTGGACATACTGTTCCACGATCTTGGCCAGCTGGCGGTAGAACAGCAGGTTGTGCCAGTCGGTGCGGTCGGGCACCTGTGTACCGTTCTTCAACGTATATCCACGCTCGGTGGTGGCCAGTGTCACCTTGGCCACGGCCTGGTCGGCATCGTAATAACGCACCTCGGGCTCCTTGCCTACATTGCCTATCAACATCACCTTGTTCATACCTTGCAGAATTTAGGGTTGGTCAGCGAAATTGCTATTCATTGTACTCATCTGTGGCCAGCACACTGTCTGGCGACCTGATGGATGGGTCAGCATCGGCACGTGGTTATTTCCACATGCCCAGATACTTGAAATGGAAATTCTTGCCTTTGGCCGAGGGAAACTGGCTGCGGTTGTCTACCCGCTCGCGCAGATGCTCGATGATACGGTTGTAGCAGTCTTGTCCGGAGTTGGCCTTGCAGCGTGCCACAAACTTGGTGTCGCGGTATTCGTGCTTTCCCGTGGTGGGGACCATCACCACACGCTTGAAGTCGATCGAGCCCTCATACCATCCCGGACGCTGCTCGGTGAGGCGCGTCAGAGCGTTCTCGGCCAGGCTGTGCCTGTCAATCTGGGGCTGCGGCACTGCGGCGCGCACAGCTTTCTTCTGCTTGAAGTCGAGCATGGTGGCAGCAACGGTCTTGATGACAATAAAATAGACATGCGACCTTACCTTATAGCGTTTGGGGAAGAACACATCGCTCGCTACATAATCGCGGATATCTGCCTCAAGATCCCGAGTAACATCAATATCTGGAATGGAACGAAGAAAACCAATGGCTTCGTCTGCAGTAGAGACAAGTACCTCCTTGTCAAAGTATCTTACGTATAAATTCATTGAATGTGTTGTTTCTCTGAAATAAAAAGAAAGAGCGGCAAACGAGACTCGAACTCGCGACCCCGACCTTGGCAAGGTCGTGCTCTACCAACTGAGCTATTGCCGCACTCTAAAAAAGTTTACCTGGTGAAGAGGAGGAGACTCGAACTCCCACGACACAATTGTCACTACCCCCTCAAAGTAGCGCGTCTACCAATTCCGCCACCTCTCCAACATGTAAAAGTTCTGAATAAATGGTGCCCAGAACAGGACTCGAACCTGCACGTCGTTAAACACACGCACCTGAAACGTGCGCGTCTACCAATTCCGCCACCTGGGCAT